>DASUGR010000105.1:0-37259 GCA_036273915.1 Planctomycetota bacterium
CCCTACGCGGGCTGCGCGATGGCCGAGTACTTCATGTACAAGAAGAACCGGCACACGCTCTGCGTCTACGACGACCTGTCCAAGCAGGCGGCGGCCTACCGCCAGCTCTCGCTGCTGCTGCGCCGCCCGCCGGGCCGCGAGGCGTACCCGGGCGACGTCTTCTACTGCCACAGCCGGCTGCTCGAGCGCGCCGCGAAGCTCGGCGACAAGCTCGGCGGCGGCTCGCTCACGGCGCTCCCGATCATCGAGACGCAGGCCGGCGACGTGTCGGCCTACATCCCGACGAACGTGATCTCGATCACCGACGGCCAGATCTACCTCGAGCCCGACCTCTTCTACGCGGGCGTGCGCCCGGCGGTGAACGTCGGCATCAGCGTGAGCCGCGTCGGCGGCAACGCGCAGACGAAGGCGATGAAGAAGGTCGCGGGCAAGCTGCGCCTCGACCTCGCGCAGTTCCGCGAGCTGGAGGCGTTCGCGCAGTTCGCGAGCGACCTCGACGCCTCGACGAAGGCGCAGCTCGCGCGCGGCCAGCGCACGGTCGAGATCCTGAAGCAGCCCACCTGCGCCACCTGGCCGATGGAGGAGCAGGTCGCCTCGATCTTCGCGGTCGGCCAGGGCCTCATGGACGACGTGCCGCTCGAGGAGGTCCGGCGCTTCGAGGGCGAGATGGTGAAGGCGCTGCGCGAGATGCCGAGCGAGGGGCTGAAGGCGGTCCGCGAGACCGGCAAGCTCGAGGACGACACGGCGAATAAGCTCAAGGAGGAGATCAGCTCCTTCAAGAAGGCCCTCTGGAAGAGCGCGGCCGCTCCGGCCGCGAAGGAAGGGGGCGCGGGGGGAGGGGCGGCCAAGGCCCCCGAAGCCCCCCCCAAGTCGGCGGAGAAGAAGGCCGCCCACTAAGAAGAGCCCATGCCCGAGCAGGCAAAGGTCATCCGGAAACGCATCAAGAGCGTTTCCTCCACGAAGAAGATCACGCGCACCATGGAGATGGTCGCGACGGCGAAGCTCAAGAGCGCGCAGCAGCGCGTCCAGTCGTCGGGACCCTACCTCGAGCAGCTCCGGCAGCTCATGCGCGAGATCGGCGCGAGCGGCGTGGACGTCTCCAAGTGGCCCTACTTCGAGACGCGCCCCGGCAAGCGGACGCTCCTCTTCGTGCTGACCGCGAACCGCGGCCTCTGCGGGGCGTTCAACGCGAACCTGGTCCGCCTCGGCCGCGACACCTACCGGGCGAAGGAGGCGGACGGCCACACGATCCGCGTCTGGGCCGCCGGGAAGAAGGGCATCACGGCGCTCCGCTACCAGGGGTTCAAGCCCGAGCGGACGTTCATCAGCGAGCTCGTCGACAGGCCGACGCCGAAGGAGGCCGAGTTCTTCCTGAGGGAGCTCATCACCCCGTTCCTCCAGAAGGAGGTGGACGAGGTGCTGGTCGTCTACCCGCATTGGGAGAGCGTCGGGCGGCAGCCGCCCACGGTGCTGAGGCTCCTGCCGATCGCTCCCGAGGAGAAGGGGGCCCTTTCCGCGATCCCGCCGATCTTCGATCCCTCGGCCGAGGAGATCCTCGACCGGCTCCTCCCGCTCTACGGCCGGCAGATCATGTACTCGATCCTCGCGGAGGCGGTCGCGTCGGAGCAGATCGCGCGGAAGATGGCGATGAAGCTCGCGACGGACAACGCGGAGGACATGGTGAACCACCTCACGCGGCAGTACAACAAGGCGCGCCAGGCGCAGATCACGAAGGAGATCGCCGAGATCCTCGGCGGCTCCGAGGCCCTCAAGGAGTAGATACTAGTCGTACGGAGCCAGGCTCCGTACGACCAATAACGGAGCAGCGATGAGCAACGAGAAGTACGGCAAGGTGGTCCAGGTCATCGGGCCGGTCCTCGACGTCGAGTTCGAGACCGAGGCGGGCCTGCCGGAGATCTACACGGCGCTGACGATCGACGAGGGCGAGGGCGAGAACAGGGTCGCGCTCGTCGCCGAGGTGCAGCAGCACATCGGCCGCGACCAGGTGCGCGCCGTCGCGATGTCCTCGACCGACGGCGTCGTGCGCGGGACGAAGGTCCTGAACACCGGCGCGCCGATCTCGGTGCCCGTCGGCGAGGAGTGCCTCGGCCGGGTCTTCAACCTCCTCGGCGAGCCGGTCGACTACCGCGGGCCGGTGAATGCGAAGCAGCGGCGGCCCATCCACGCGCCCGCGCCGGAGTTCAAGTCGCTCAGCACGAAGTCGGAGATCTTCGAGACGGGCATCAAGGTCGTCGACCTCCTCGCCCCCTACGCGAAGGGCGGCAAGACCGGCCTCTTCGGCGGCGCGGGCGTCGGCAAGACCGTCGTGATCATGGAGCTCATCAACAACGTCGCGCAGCAGCACGGCGGCTACTCGGTCTTCTGCGGCGTGGGAGAGCGCACCCGCGAGGGCAACGACCTCTGGCTCGAGATGCAGGAGTCGGGCGTCATCAACAAGGCCGTCCTCTGCTACGGCCAGATGAACGAGCCGCCGGGCGCGCGCCTCCGCGTCGCGCTCAGCGGCCTCACGATGGCCGAGTACCTGCGCGACGAGGGCGGCCGCGACGTGCTCCTCTTCGTGGACAACATCTTCCGGTTCAGCCAGGCGGGCTCCGAGGTGTCGGCGCTTCTCGGCCGCATGCCGTCGGCCGTCGGCTACCAGCCGACGCTCGCGTCGGAGATGGGCGCGCTCCAGGAGCGGATCACGTCGACCGACCGCGGGTCGGTCACGTCCGTGCAGGCGATCTACGTGCCCGCGGACGACCTCACCGACCCCGCGCCGGCCGCGGCGTTCACGCACCTCGACGCGAAGACGGTGCTCTCGCGCCAGATCGCGGAGCTGGGCATCTACCCCGCGGTCGACCCGCTCGACTCGAGCTCGCGCGTCCTCGCGCCGCAGTACGTCGGCGAGGAGCACTACGCGGTCGCCCGCGAGGTGCAGCGCGTCCTGCAGCGCTACAAGGACCTGCAGGACATCATCGCGATCCTCGGCATGGACGAGCTTTCCGAGGACGACAAGGTGCTCGTGCAGCGCGCGCGAAAGATCCAGAAGTTCCTGTCGCAGCCCTTCTTCGTGGCGGAGCAGTTCACGGGCATCAAGGGCCGGTACGTGAAGCTCGCGGACACGATCCGCTCGTTCAAGGCGCTGCTCTCGGGCCAGCACGACCACCTGCCGGAGCAGGCCTTCTACATGAAGGGCGACATCGACGAGGTCGTCGAGGCTGCCGCGCAGATGGGCGCGAAGGTCTAGGCGGAAGCAGGGGGGGCCGGGGGGCACGACGATGGCGCAGGTCGAACACCCGAAGGGCGCGCTTCACACCGGCAGCATCGCGGACGAGCTCGCGCACCCGCCCGGCTTCCTCGACGTCGTCGTCGTGAGCCCGGCGCGGCCGATCTACCAGGGACGCGCGCGCTTCGTGACGGTCGCGGGCTGGGACGGCCAGATCGGCATCTGGCCGAGGCACACCTCGATCGTCGCGGCGCTCGGGACCGGCATGCTCCGCGTGGGCCACGCGGACGGCAGCGTCCACCGCTTCGCGGTCCGCGGCGGGTTCCTGAAGGTCGGGGGCAGCAAGGTCACGGTGCTCGTGGACGACGCGGTCGCGCAGGCGGACGCCGACGCGGGCGTCGCGAAGCGGGAGCTCGACGAGACGCTCTCGGCGCTCCGCCACCCGAAGACCGACGAGGAGTTCGCGGAGCTGCTCGACCGCCGCACCTGGTGCGAGTCGCGCCTCAAGCTCGGCGGGTCGTAGCCGTGGCGGGCGAGCCGGGCGGGGACGCGCGCACGCGCCTCCTCCGGCGCCTGCGCGGCCGCAGGTTCGACCGCATCCGGTACCGCGCGCAGGACGCGGTCGCGATCCGCGCGTTCGGCTCCCGGCCGAATCCAAGGAGCTTCCGGGCCGCCGTCCGCGACCTGGCGCAGGTCCGCTGGTACCCGGTCCGCGGGGACACCTACCTCGTGAAGTGGCCCTACCTCGGCGGCGCGCTGCCCAAGGGCGCACGGGTCGAGCGCGGCGGCTGGGATCACGAGAACTGCTCGGCCTGCCACCGGCGCATCGAGGCCGGCCGGACCTTCTGGCAGACGGCGCGGGGCGACTGTATTTGGCTCTGCCCCTACGGCGCCCGCGACTGACTCGACGCGCCCCGTCGCCGAGGGCGCCGATAACCTAGTCGATGAACAGCTCGGGGCTGACCTTGAAGCGCTCCGCCAGCTTGCGGAGGTGCTTCACGGTCAGCGATCGCTCCCCCCGCAGGATCTTGGAGCCCATGCTCGGGTGCACGGCGAGCAGCCGCGCGAGGTCCGACGCGTTCATGCCATTCTCCTCGAGCAGGTGCCTGAGCGAGTCGATCCCGCGGATGCCCGAGATGTCGATCGTATGCCGCTCCGCGTCGTAGACCTCGACGAGCTGGACCAGGGTCTCCAGGTAGATCCGCTGTCCCCTGGTCGGCTTGCCGACCGCCATGAGCCGATCGATCATCTCGATCGAGTTCTCGTAATGGACCTCGTCCGCGATGGCCTGAGGCGGCATGAGCCGTATCAGTTCGTCGAAGCTCGTGGGCAGCCGTCCTCTGCTCCTGCGTCGAGTCGTCGTCATCGATTCAGTCCTTCCGCGTTCCTCGGGCGTACTCCGCGTGCGTCAGCACAACCCGCACATTGACCAGATCGAAGTCGTACCGGATACGCGAAACCAGTCGGTACTTGTTCCCGCCGATGTTGAAGACGGTCAAGACCTCGCCTCCTGGCGTGGAAACGCCGTCCGCGTGCGGGTAGGCCCGCCGGACGTCCTGGAGGCTGCGCCAACGCGCCTTTCGCGCGGTCCTGAACCAGTTTCGCAGCGGAATCTCGGCATCTCCATGTCGCTCCCGGAACTCTCTCAGGCGCCGCAGGCTGATCACCCGCATTGAGACATATTGTCTAATGCTGCGGCCGCGGCCTGTCAAGGGGGTGTCCAGTCGACCGTGGGCCGTCCGTGGGAGGGACGCGCTCGGCGGGGAGGAGGACGAGCGGTCACCGCGCCTGGAGCGCGTAGGACTCCCAGGCGTGGATCACCTCGAGGTCTTCCGCGTCCATCTCGCGCGGCTCGGCGCCCGGGCCGTCCTCGCGCGTCCACGCGTCCTTCGTGAAGTCGTACTTCCTGAGGCCGTGCTCGTCGAAGAGGCCGATCTGGCGCGGCGCCACCGGGCCGCCCACGATCGCCAGCACGGGCCCGCCGATCGGCAGCCGCTCGGCCGGATCGGTGACGAGCGCGTTGTGGATCACGCTGCCGACGTCGCAGAGGCCGATCGGGCCCTCGGGCGCGTCGACCGCCCCGTGGACGAGCTTCAGGAAGGTCTCGTTCTGCTCGTGGGAGATGTTCACGCCGTGGCCCAGGTAGCCGTGCTGGAAGAGCTCCTCGCCGTGGTCGCCGAGCACCACGATCAGCGTGTCGTCGAACGAGCCGTGTGTCCGCAAAGCGTCGAAGGCCGTGCCGAGCACCGTGTCCACCTGGCGCGCCGCGTTCCAGTAGGTGCGGCGGAGCCAGTCCCGGTTCGCCTCCGTGATCTCCGACCGCGGGATCGGGTGGTCGAGGAGCGTCGCCTTGATCTTGTCGGAGTCGTAGGGGAAGTGCATCTCCTGGAGGTTCACGTAGGCGAAGAAGGGGCGGTCGCCGACCGTCCCGAGCCACTCCGCGAACTTCCCGACGACGAGGCGGCCGGGCATCACGAGCGCGGTCAGGTCGGAGCCCGTGTACATCCGTTCGTCCTTGGGCAGCCGCGACGCGTCCCAGCGCACGTCCGCGCGGTCCATCCCCGTGCGCCTCGCGATGTCGGAGAAGTCCTCGGGCTGGCCGGAGAAGACGCCGGTCGCGTAGCCGAGCGCGCGGAAGCGGTCGACGAGCGACATCCCCTCCTCCACGTCCGAGACCGTGCCGTTGAGGATGCCGCAGATCGCGGGCCCCGTGAACGCGAAGTGCGAGATCGCGCGCATCCGCTGGCCGGGAAGCCCGCGCAGCACCGGCATCACAGGCTGCCCGTCGACCTCCGCGTCGAGCAGGTCGCGCCGCGCCGTCTCGAGGACGACGAGCAGCACGCTGCGCCTCGCGAGGCGCCTGCCGTCCCACGCCGGCATCGGCGCGCGCGTCTCCGCCCTCGGCAGGTCGCCGCCGATCCCGTTCTCGTCGATGTCGTTGCCGGGGACGTCGAACGCGTAGGGGTGGCGCGAACTGTCGAACGGCGCGTCGTCGACCGGGCGGGTCAGGAGGCCGTACCCGTCGCCGTCGAAGTCCGTCAGGTACGCGAGCGGCACGCGGTAGAGCCGATGCGCCTCGACCCGCGCGAGCGTCCGCGTCAGGCGGTCCGAGACCGCGAGCGACGCGGCCGGCAGGAGCAGCAGCACGGCGTTCGCGACGAGGATGCCGCGCGCCCTGCCGTACCTGAGGCCCGTGCGGCTGCCCCCCAGCCCCCCTGCGATCCGCCTGCCGAAGCGCCTCCACAGAAAGATCCACACGATCCCCCCCGCGATGCCCGCGAGCACGAGCGGAAGGAGTCCCATCAGCTCGCTCTTGACGAACGCGAGCGCGCGACCGAGGCTGCCGCCGCCGAGATCGCGCGCGACGCCCATGTCGATGCCGTCCTTGAAGTAGCGGTAGACGTCGAACTGGACCGTGACCGCCGCGAAGTAGGCGGCCGCCGCGGCGAGCCCCGCGGGCCACGTCCACGAGCGGCCGGGCAGGACCCGCCGAAGGAGCCCGCGCAGGAGCGCCGTCGCGGTCAGGATGAGGAGCGTGACCTCCGCGAAGAAGACGAGCACGAACGCGAGCTTCTCCCGGCCGACGAGCGGCTCCTGCAGGAACGCGCCGCGGCCGAAGAGGACCGAGTACTTCCGCTCGACGAGGAGCAGGTTGTAGACCGCGACCGGGATCGCGAGGGAGAGCGTCGTGAGGAGGAGATCCCCCCGCGAACGGACGCGGTCGTCGTTGTCCCGGTCTTGCATCGCCCCCTAGTCGAATCGGCCTTGCCGGGCCCCCAACGGCAAGGCTGTTCGGGGGGCGTCTCAAGTCGGGACGCCCGGGGGGGCTGGGGGGCATGCCCTGCGGGGCTTCGGCGAGGCGGGTAAGCTGCGGGCGTGGGCGAGCTCTACCGGGTGCGCGGCGCGAGCAGGGTCTACCGGATGGGGGAGGTCGAGGTGGAGGCGCTCAAGCCCACCGACCTCGACGTGGCGGAGGGGGAGGCGCTCGTGATCCTCGGGCCGTCCGGCTCCGGGAAGAGCACGCTCTTGCACCTGCTCGGCGGCGTCGACCGGCCGAGCGCGGGGACGATCCTCTTCCGGGACCTCGACCTGACGGGGCTCGACGCGAAGGGGCTCACCCTCTTCCGCCGGCGCCACGTCGGGTTCGTCTTCCAGTTCTACAACCTGATCCCGAGCCTCACCGCGCTCGAGAACGTGGCGATGGCGACCGAGGTGGCCCCGAACCCGCGCGACCCCCGCGCCATGATCGGGATGGTGGGGCTCGCCGACCGCGCGGACCACTTCCCGGCGCAGCTCTCCGGCGGCGAGCAGCAGCGCGTCGCGATCGCGCGCGCCGTCGCGAAGGCCCCCGACGTGCTCCTCTGCGACGAGCCGACCGGCGCGCTCGACTACCGGACCGGGATCAAGGTGCTCGAGGTGCTCCGCCAGGTGAACCGGGAGCTCGGCACCACGCTCCTCCTCATCACGCACAACGCGGCGATCGCGGACATCGCGGACCGCGTCGTGCGGATGCGGTCGGGCCGCATCCTGGAGACGCGCGTGAACGAGGCGCCGAAGGCGCCCGAGGCGATCGAGTGGTGATGCGGACGCTCGACCGGAAGCTCCTCCGCAACCTGGGCTCGATGCGCGGGCAGCTGTTCGCGATCGTGCTGATCATCGCCTGCGGCATCGCCTCGTTCGTGACCGTGCTCACCGCGTACCGCGGCCTCACGTCGACGCGCGACGCCTACTACGCCCGCTACCGGATGGCCGACCTCTTCGCGACCGTGAAGCGCGCGCCGCGCGCCGCGCTCGACGACCTCGCGCGGCTTCCCGGCGTCCGCCGCGCGGAGGGGCGGATCGTCTTCGACGTCACGCTCGACGTCCCGGACCTCTCCCGGCCCGCGTCCGGGCGCGTCGTCTCCGTGCCGGACCGCCGCACGGCCATCCTGAACGACCTCCACCTGACCCGCGGGCGCTGGTTCGAGGGGGACGGGACCGGCCAGGTGATCGTCGCGGACCGGTTCGCGCAGGTCCACGGGCTCGAGGTCGGCGACACCGTGAGCGTCCTCATGAACAACAAGAAGGAGGCGCTCCGGATCGTCGCCCGCGCGCTCTCCCCCGAGTTCACCTACCTGATCCGGGGCGCCGGCGACGTGCTCCCCGACCCGGAGTCCTTCACCGTCCTCTGGGTGAGCGAGACGTTCGCCGAGGCGGTGTTCGACTTCGACGGCGCGTGCAACGACTTCGTGGCCACGCTCGATCCGGGCGCGTCGCTCGAGGACGTGATCGCCGCGTTCGACCGCCGCCTCGACCGTCACGGGGCGATCGGCGCCTACGGCAGGAGGGACCAGCTCTCGAACCGCTTCCTGTCGGACGAGATCAAGGGGCTCCAGGGGAGCGCGACGATGACGCCGACGATCTTCCTCGCCGTCGCCGCGTTCACGCTCCACATGCTCCTCGCGCGCGTGGTCGCGACGCAGCGGACGCAGATCGCGCTCTTCCGCGCGTTCGGCTACACGACCGGGGAGCTCGTCCGCCACTACCTGAAGCTCGCGCTCGGGATCGGCATCCTCGGCGCCGCGGTCGGGTCGGGCATGGGAATCTGGTTCGGGCGGCAGGTGGCGGCGATCTACGGCGAGTTCTACTCCTTCCCGATCCTCGATTTCCCGGTCGACCCGGTCGCGATCGTCGGGGGGACGCTCGCCGCGCTCGTCTTCGCGAGCCTCGGGGCGATCGGGGCGCTGCGCGCGGTGGTGCGGCTGCTGCCCGCGGAGGCGCTGCAGCCGGAGGCGCCCAAGGCGTTCGGGCGCACGTTCCTCGAGCGCTGGCCGCTGTTCGCGCGCCTCCCGTTCCCCGCGCGGATGATCCTCCGGCACATCGCGCGGAGCCGCGTGCGCGCGGCGATCACCGTCGGCGGCGTGGCGCTCTCCGCGAGCATCCTGCTCCTCGCCTTCTTCAGCTGGGGCGCCACGGAGGGGCTCCTCGACCACCAGTTCCGGCTCTCCGACCGGCAGGACGTGCGCGTCGCCTTCCACGAGGAGCGGGGGCGCGGGGCGCTCTACGAGCTGGGACGGCTCCCCGGGGTGCGCGTCGCGGAGCCGGAGCTGGCGGTCCCCGTCCGGCTCGTGCACGGGAACCGCTCGCGGCGCACCGGCATCGCGGGTCTCGCGCCGGGCTCGACGCTCCACGCGCTGCTCGACGAGAACCTGCGGCACGTCCAGCCGCCGCGCGAGGGCCTCCTCCTCTCGCGGAAGCTCGCCGAGCTCCTCGACGTCCGCCCCGGCGACGACGTCGAGGTGCGCGTGCTCAACGGGAGGAAGCCCGTGCTCGAAGTGCCCGTCGAGAGCGTCGTCGACGAGCAGCTGGGCACCGCCGCCTACGCCGACCTCCACCGCCTCTCGCGGTGGGTGGGCGAGGAGTACGCGCTCACCGGCGCGCGGCTCTCGGTGACCGACCCGCGCAGGCTCGGCGAGGCGCTGAAGGAGATCCCGTCAGTCGCGGCGGTCGACTTCAAGGGGCACACGGTGGCCTCGTTCCGCGAGACGCTGGCTCGCTCGCAGCGCATCTTCGGCACCGTGCTCATCCTCTTCGCCGGCGCGATCACCTTCGGCGTCGTCTACAACACGGCGCGCATCTCGCTCGCGGAGCGGGCGCGCGAGCTGGGGACGCTCAGCGTGCTCGGCTTCACGGACACGGAGGTGCGGCGCGTCCTCGAGGGCGAGAGCTGGCTCCTCGCGGCCCTCGCGCTGCTGCCGGGCCTCGGGCTCGGCGCGCTGTTCAGCTGGCTCCTCACGCGCGTGTACGACACGGAGCTCTTCCGCTTCCCGTTCGTGCTGCGGCGCGACAGCATCCTGCAGACGGTCGCGCTCGTCCTCCTCTTCACGCTCCTCGCCAACCTGCTCGTGCGCCGCCGCCTCCGCACGCTGGACATGGTCGACATACTGAAGGCCCGCGAGTGATGCGCAAGCTCCTCTGGCTCGCCGCTGCCGCCGCCGTCGTCGCGGCGCTGTGGCTCCTCCTCCGCCCCGCCCCCGTCAAGGTCGACTTCGCGAGGGTCACGCGGGGCCCGATCCAAGAGACCGTCGAGGAGGAGGGCAAGACGCGCGTGGTCGACCGCTACGTCGTGTCGATGCCCATCGCGGGGCGCGTGCGCCGCATCGTGCTGGAGGAGGGGGCCGCCGTGGGGGAGGGGGACGTGGTCGCCGAGATCGACCCTCTCGAGCTCAGCAGCCGCGTGGCCGAGACGGAGGCGAGGATCGACGCGCTCCGCCACCGCAAGGAGGGCGTCGCGACGAAGCTGCCGAAGGAGGAGGAGCTCGAGCGCGCGCGCGTCCTCGAGCAGCAGGCCACGGAGGCGCGCGACGTCGGGAACCGGGAGCTCGAGGCGGCGCGGGCCGCGCTCGTGAAGGCGCAGAAGGACCTCAGCCGGACGAAGGCCGCGCTCGAGTCGGGGACCGGCAGCTCGGAGGACGTGGACGCGGCGACCGCCGAGGAGGCGCGGGCGCGCGAGGAGGTGCGCGCGGGCGAGGTGCGGATCCAGATCCGCGCCCTCGAGATCCGCGCGACGAAGCTCGACACCCTTATCCTCGAGGCGCGCCTCAAGGACTACGCCTGGGAGGAGAAGGACTACGCGGCGCAGATCCTCGGCCTCGACGCCGCGCTCGCGGCGCTCAAGGACGACCTCGCCCGCACGAAGGTGACCTCGCCCGCGGCGGGCACGATCCTGAAGGTCTTCCTCGAGAGCGAGCAGGTCGTGGAGGCCGGGACGCCGCTCCTCGAGGTCGGCGACCTCGGGCGGCTCGAGGTGGAGGCGGACTTCCTCTCGGAGGACGCGGCGCACATGCGCGAGGGCATGCCCGCGGAGGTGTTCGGCCGCGCGGTGGGCGACCGCGTGATCGCGGGCAAGGTGAAGCGCATCTACCCGTCCGCGTTCCTGAAGATCTCCTCCCTCGGCGTGGAGCAGCAGCGCGTGACCGTGGTCATCGGCTTCCCGCCGGGCGCCGTGCCGCTCGGCGACCGCTTCCGCGTCGAGGTGCGCGTCGTGCTCGACGAGCGGGCCGACGCCGTGCTCGTGCCGGAGGGCGCGCTCTTCCGCGTCGGCGGCGCGTGGCAGGCGTTCGCGGTGGAAGGGGGCCGCGCGCGGCGGCGGAAGGTCGAGACCGGGCTCCGCGACGGCCGCAGCCGCGAGGTGCTCTCCGGGCTTCGCGAGGGCGAGACGGTCGTCCTGCACCCGGAGTCGATCGACGACGGCGCCCGCGTCGTCCCCCTCCCCGGAGCCCCTCCCCTTGACTGAGAAAGAGATGCTGCGCCGCCTCGTCGAGGTGAACTCCTTCACGGGGAACCGCGACGGCGTGGAGCAGGTGGCCCGAATGGTGGAGGAGATGTTTTGTCCGCTCGGCTTTCGCGCGAGGCGGATCGGCGACCACCTGGCGCTGGAACGCGGGGGGGCCGGGGGGCCGAGGCTCCTGCTCATTGGCCACCTCGATACCGTCTACCCGGAGAACTTCCCGTGGCGCGAGGCCGATGGGCGCATCTTCGGCCCGGGCGTCTGCGACATGAAGGGCGGCATCGTCGTGATGTGGATGGCGCTCTTGGAGTTCTGCCCCGACGTCACGCTGCTCTTCAACGCCGCCGAGGAGGGCGGGTGCGCCGACTTCCCGCCGCTTGCGCGGAGCCTCGTCACCCCGGCGACGCGCGCGTGCTTCGTCTACGAGCCGGGGCTCGAGGAGGGCGGGAAGACGACGGTCGTCACCGAGCGCAAGGGCTCCGGGCGGTTCCGGGTGGAGGTCACCGGCCGGCAGGCGCACTCCGGGCACTCGCACGGAAAGGGCGCGAGCGCGATCCGCGAGCTCGCGCGCGTCGTCGAGCGGATCGAGGCAGCGACCGACTACGCGAACGGCGTCACGTTCAACGTCGGCACGATCGAGGGCGGCACCACGGTCAACTCGGTGCCGGGCCGCGCGTCGGCGAGCCTCGACCTGCGCGCGTGGACGCCCGGGGACTTCGCGCGGGGGCGCGCGTTGGCTCTCGGCCTCGCGGGCGAGGGGTCGGTCCCGGGCACGCGCGTCGCGGTGACCGAGCGGCCCGGCTACCCGCCGTGGCCTGCGAACGAGGGGAGCGGGGCGCTCGGCAAGCTCGCCTGCTCGCTCGACCCCGGGCTCGTCGCCGGGCGCCGGGGCGGCGGCAGCGACGGCTGCCACCTCTGGGACCTCGTCCCCACGCTCGACGGCCTCGGGCCGGTCGGCCGCAACGCCCACGTCGCCACGGGCCCGGACCCGGAGAGCGTCGATGGGGCTTCGTTCGGGCCCCGCGCGAAGCTCTCGGCCGCGCTTTTCCGGAAGCTCCTCGCGTGATCCGGCTCGCGGACTTCCGGCGGATCGTCTTCTTCACCGGGGCCGGCCTCTCGGCGGAGAGCGGCATCCCGACCTACCGCGGAAAGGACGGCATCTGGGCAGAGTACGACTACCGGGACTACGCCTGCCAGCGCGCGTTCGACCGCGACCCGGCGAAGGTGTGGGACTTCCACGACGAGCGGCGCCGTCGCGCGGGGGCGTGCGAGCCCAACGAGGGCCACCGGATCATCGCGGGCGTGCCGGGCGCCACGGTGGTCACGCAGAACATCGACGGGCTCCACCAGCGCGCCGGGTCGAAGGGCGTGATCGAGCTCCACGGCTCGCTCTGGCGCGTGCGCTGCGCGCGCTGCCGCACCGTCCGCGAGAACCTGGAGGCGCCGATCGGGTCGCGCCGCTGCGCCTGCGGCGCGTGGCTCCGGCCCGACATCGTCTGGTTCGGGGACGTGCTCGATTCCGCGACCGTGAAAGCCGCGGCCGACGCGATCTCCCGGTGCGACCTTCTCGTGAGCGTCGGGACGTCGGGCGTCGTCTACCCGGCGGCGGAGCTGCCGCGGCTCGCACTCGCCCGCGGCGCCGTGACCATCGAGATCAACCCCGAGGAGACCCCGCTCTCCGCCCTCTACACACACTGCCTGCGCGGGAGCGCGTCGGAGATGCTCGCGCTGCTCTGACCCGGAGGGGGCCGCTGCTATGCTTTCTGCCCCGTACGACAAGGAGGGCCCCATGCGTTCCCGCTTCTTCGCGCTCGTGCTCGTCCTCCTCGCCGTCGCGGCACCCGCGCGCGCCGAGGACCGGCCGCTCCCGACCGACCCGGACGTCGTCACCGGCCGGCTCGACAACGGGCTCTCGTACCTCGTGCGTCGGCATGAGGTTCCGCCGGGCCGCGCGGTGATCTGGCTCCACATGGGGACCGGCTCGCTCAACGAGACCGACCGCCAGCGCGGCCTCGCGCACTACCTCGAGCACATGGCCTTCAACGGCTCGGAGAACTTCAAGCCGGGCACGCTCGTCGACTTCTTCCAGTCCCTCGGGATGCAGTTCGGCCGCGACCAGAACGCGTTCACGAACATGGAGCAGACCACGTACCAGCTCTCGCTCCCGGATGCCGGCCCCGAGACGCTGAGGAAGGGGCTCCTTTTCTTCGCGGACGTCCTGTTCCGTCTCTCGCTCGCGCCGGAGGAGATCGACGCGGAGCGGCAGATCATCCTCGAGGAGCGTCGGCGCGGGCTGTCGGCGCGGCAGCGCGTCGGCGACTACCTGATGGAGCACATCGCGCCCGGCTCGCTTTACGGGCAGCGCGACACGATCGGCACCGAGGAGAGCATCGAGGGGGCGACGCGGCAGGACTTCCTCGACTACTACGGGACCTGGTACTGCGCTTCGAACGCGACCCTGATGGTCGTTCTGGACGCGGACCCGCAGGACGCGGTGAAGGCGATCCGGGAGCAGTTCGCGGGCGCCCCTGCGAAGCCGCGGCCCGCGGGACAGGACCCCGGCGTGAAGGCGTACGAGAAGAGCTTCGCGCTCGTGGCGAGCGACCCGGAGCTCACGTCCGAGGAGGTGCAGATCATGCGCCTCGAGCCGGCGCGCGCGCCGGCGGCCACGGTGGAGGCCTGGCGCGACGACCTGGTGCTCGATCTCGGCGTGGTGGCGATGAACCGGCGCCTCGAGCGGAAGCTGGAAGCGGGCGGGACGAGCTGGCTCGGGGGGCGCGTCTCCGCGGGCAACGAGGGTCGCGCGCTCCACAGCTGGGAGCTGAACGGTCGTGCGGCGCCCGGAAGGTGGAAGGAGGCGCTCGCGGAGCTGGCGCTCGAGCTGCAGCGTGCCCGCGCGTTCGGCTTCACCGAACACGAGATCGACGCCGTCCGGAAGCAGGTCCTCTCCAATGCCGAGCGGGCGGTGGAGACCGAATCCACGATGCCCTCGAGCGCGCTCATCCGCCGCATGAACGCGTCGGTCACGTCGGGCGAGCCGATGCTCGCGCCGAGCCAGCGCCTCGCGCTGCTCCGCGAAGAGCTCCCGGGCATCACCCCCGAGGATGTGGCGAAGCGCTTCGCGCGCGAGTTCGACCCCGCGGCCGTGGCGTTCGTCGCGACCCTCCCCGCCGGTCCGTCCGTCCCCACGGAAGCCCAGCTCCTCGAGATCGGGACCGCGGCCCTGGCCAAGAAGCCGACCCGCGATGCCGAGGTCGCGCGCGCCAAAGAGCTCCTCCCCGTCCTCCCCGAGCCGGGGAAGGTGACGGAAGAGGAGGACCACGCCGCGAGCGGCGTCTGGTCGGCGTGGCTCTCCGACAACGCGCGGATGCGCTTCCGGTTCATGGACGACCGCAAGAACGACGTGACGGTCACGGTCACGTTGATCGGCGGCGACCTCCTCGAGACCGCCGCCGACCGCGGGATCACGGAGGCGGCGCAGGTCGCGTGGTCGCACCCGGCGACGAAGCACCTGTCGTCGGCCGACATCCGCGACCTGATGACGGGGAAGAAGGTCGATGTCCGTGGCGGCGGATCCGGCGGCGGCGGCAGGCGCGGTCGCGGGCGGCGGGGCGGCGGCGGCGGGACGCCTGGGACGATCTCGCTCGCGATCTCCGGGAGCCCGGAGGACCTCGAGACGGGCTTCCAGCTCGCGCACCTGCTGCTCACGGAGCCGCGCATCGAGGAGGCGTCGTTCCGGCAGTTCCAAGTGGCGACGAAGCAGCTCCTCGAGGAGTCGCTGAGCTCCCCGTTCGGCGTCGGCATGCGTGCCGCCGGCTCCCTTCCCTTTCCCGACGACGAGCCCCGCACCCGCCCGCTCACGGCCGAGGAGATCGACCGGCTGACGCTCGTCGCGTCGCAGGCCTGGCTGGAGAAGCTCGTCGCCGAATCGCCCATCGAGATCGCGATCGTCGGCGACCTCCCGCGCGAGCGCGCCGTCGCGCTTGCCGCGCGCTACCTAGGCTCGCTGCCCTCGCGCAAGCGCGTGGCGCCGGACACGTTCCTCGACCTGCGGACGCTCAAGCGGCCCAAGGGCCCGCGCACGTTCGAGCAGGAGATCGACTCGCCGACGCCGCAGGCCTTCGTCCACTCCGGCTTCTACGGCCCCGACGAGTCCGATCTGGCCGACGCCCGCGCCATGGGCATGGCGGCCCGCATCCTCTCCACGCGCATGATCGCGGAGGTCCGCGAGAAGGACCAGCTGGTCTACAGCATCGGCGCATCCTCCCGCGCCGGCATGACCTTCCCCGGCTTCGGGGTCTTCGCGGCGGGCGCCCCGACCGAGCCGTCCAAGGCGGCGCGCCTCGTCGAGGTGCTCGCCTCGATGTACGCGGCGTTCGCGAAGTCGGGCCCGACGGAAGACGAGCTGGCGGTCGCGAAGAGGCAGATCGCGAACACCTACGACGAGCAGGTGAAGGACCCCGGCTGGTGGCTCTCGCGCCTCCAGCTCCTCACGTGGCGGGGGGAGTCGCTCGACGACGTCGTCAACGGGCCCGCCGCGTACCAGGCGCTCACGGCGAAGCAGGTCCGCGAGACGTTCGCGAAGTACTACGATCCGAGAAACGCGATCGTGGTGGTCGTGAGTCCCCGGGGAGGGAAGGAAGGGGGCGGGGGGGAAGGCGGGGAGGGGAAGTAGGGCCTGCCTGGCCCCCGAAGCCCCCTCCGATCAAGACAGGAAAAAGACCGAGACGCCGGGGCGCATGCTGCGAACAGAGGTGGTCTAGAATCCCCATCTCCATGGTCCCCCCGAACGTCACGGTCTTCGTCCCCGCCCCGCTCCGCACGTACAGCGGGGGAGCCGCGGAGCTGCGCGTCGAGGCGCCGAGCGTCCGCGCCGCCCTCGAGGGGCTCGCGCGCAGCCACCCCGGGCTCTACCGCAGCGTGTGCGACGAGACCGGCGCCGTGCGCCGCCACGTGAACCTCTTCGTGAACGAGCTCCACGTGCGCGAGCGCGACGGGCTCGACACCGCGCTCGTTCCGGGGGACAAGCTGTCGATCCTTCCCGCCGTCTCAGGAGGCTAAGCCATGTCCGAACGCGTGATCCTCTCGATCGGAACCAAGAAGGGCGTCTTCGTCGCCGAGGGCGCGAAGTCGCGCAAGAGCTTCAAGCTGAAAGGCCCCTTCGGCACCGGCGTCTCCGTCTACGCGACGCTCGTCGACACGCGCGGCGCGCCGAAGATCTACGCGTCGAGCTGCAACGCGTTCTTCGGGATGAAGGTGCTCCGCTCGACGGACCTCGGCAAGACGTTCAAGGAGACGAAGTCGTGCCCCGCGTTCCCGAAGGAGGACGGGCGTGCTCTCGCGAACATCTGGTCGCTCGAGCCGGGCAACGGGAAGAAGGACCTCTGGTGCGGCGTCGAGCCGGCGTCGCTCTTCCGGAGCGAGGACGGCGGGGACAGTTGGCAGCTGGTGGACGGCATCAGCAACCACGCGCACGCGCGCCAGTGGCACCCCGGCAACGGCGGGCTCTGCCTGCACACGATCCTGCCGGACGGCGACCGCGTGCACCTGGGGATCTCGACGGGCGGCCATTACGTGAGCGAGGACGGCGAGAAGAGCTTCGCGGCCTCCAATCGCGGCGTGGGCGCGGGCTTCATGCCCGACCCCTACCCGGAGTTCGGGCAGTGCGTGCACAAGATCGCGGGCCACAAGGATGCCCCGGGCCGCCTCTACATGCAGAACCACGGCGGCTGGGCGGAGTGGGACGGGCCCGGCGGGCGGCGTCCGGACATCGGCGTGCTCCGGAGCGACGACCACGGCAAGACCTGGCGGTCGATCGCGAAGGGCTTGCCGTCGGACTTCGGTTTCCCGATCGTCGTGCACCCGCACGACCCGGACACGGTGTACGTGCTGCCGCTCGAGCCGATGACGCGCGGCTGCCCGGGCGGCGCGCCCGCGGTGTGGCGGAGCGAGAGCGGCGGCGAGTCGTGGAGGAAGCTCGCGAAGGGGCTCCCGAAGAAGGACTCCTACTTCACGGTGCTGCGCGACGCGATGGACATCGACGAGCTGAAGACGCCGGCGCTCTACTTCGGGACGACGACGGGGCAGCTCTGGATGGGCCGCGAGGGCGGCGAGGAGTGGGAGTGCCTCTTCGACTCGCTCCCGCCGATCCACTGCGTGAAGGTCGCGGTGGCGTAGCCGCGTCGGCGTCGCCGGATCCGACCGGCTCCTGCTCAGCCCAGTCGATCGGGAGCATCGTCGTGCCCGAGAACCGCAGCTTCACCACCCCGCGATCGCGGACGGTGTGGTCGAAGTCGGCGTAGAGCTTGGCTGCCACGTCGGCCTTCCGCAGCCGGATCTCGAGGGTCTCGGACCCGCCCTCCCACTCCTGCGTCGCGACGTACGCGGTCCCGAGCGACGAGACGCGGACCAGGATGCCGTAGCGAATCGTCGTGTCGTCGCGGATCTCCGAGCCCACGCAGTACTCTCCCGGGGCATAGCCCCGGAAGCTCCCGATGCGCAGGTCGTGGGACCACACGGCGCCGACGTCCTCCAGCGTGTAGGGAGGGGCGATGGGCTCGACGCGCACCGTCCGTCCGGCGCAACCGAGCGCGGCGAGGAATGCGAGCGGGACGATCCGGTTCATGGCTTTGGCTACGGCCGGGGTCGGCGGGCGGCGCGGAAGGCGGTCCGCATGGCGCACGCTTGGGCCGCCGCCATTGACATCATGGCAACATCATGATAACATTATGGGGTGACCCGGACGCAGGTCTACCTCACCCCGCAGCAGCATCGGGCGCTCAAGAGGGAGGCCGAGCGCGAGGGGGTCAGCATGACGGAGGTGCTGCGCCGGATCCTCGACCAGCACCTCCTCGGTCGCCGGACCGCGGGACGCGCTCCGAAGAAGGATCTCATTCTCTCCTTCGTCTGCCTCGGGGAGAGCGGCCGGACCGATGTCTCCGCCAACCACGACCGGGCGTTGGACGAGGCGCTCCGTGCCGGACCTCCTCGTTGACACCTCGGGCTTCTACGCGGTCGCCGACCGTTCGGACGCCCATCACGAGGCTGCGACACAGCTCTTCGAGAGCCGCGGCGCCGCTGGCGACCTTGTCACCACCGACCATGTCGTCGTCGAGACGTGGAGGCTCCTGCGGGCGCGCCTCTCGCGAGCGGCCGCGATGCGCTACTGGGACGCGGTGATGGGCGGGGGCGTCACCATCCTCGGCGTATCGGCCGGCGAGCTCGCGACGGCGCACCGGATCGGGGCCGCGTGGCCGGACCAGGACTTCCGCCTCGTCGACCTGACGAGCTTCGCTGCGATGGAGGCGAGGGGAATCGAGGAGGCGCTCGCGTTCGGCGACCACTTCCGCGTCTACCGGTTCGGCCCGGGGCGGCGACGCGGGTTCCGGGTCCTCCCGTGAATCCCCCGGTCGCCCGCCGCGTGATACAAGGGTGGCGTGCGGTGGTCGGTCGTGGCGCTCGTCGTGCTGCTCGGCGCCGCGTGCGGCGAGCCCTCGGTCCAGGATCGCATCGACGCCATCCGCCGGTCGGGCGCGCACTTCGCGCACGCGAGCCTTCCCTCGCCGGAGCGGATCAAGGAGCTCTACCCGGACACTCCGGACGTGACGCGCGATCGGGGGATCCGGGACAGTCTGCTGGCCGACCAAGACGCCGCAGCGCTGCTTCGTGCGGGCGATGCCGCGGTCCCCGATCTGGTGCGCCTGCTGAATGACCCGGAACGGGGAACGCTCGCGGCGGTCTTCCTCGGCGAGATCGGCGGCAAGGATGCGGCCGTTGCCCTGCTCGCCCGTTGGCGTGAGCTGCGCGGCAAGGACCAGGAGAAGCACCTCCACCTGTACGCAGGCGGAGAGATCTATCCCCTCGGGTACACGTACGAGCGCGTCGATGGGCGGGCGTACGGCGAGATGATCGCGTCGCTCTGCTATGTGGGACGCGATGTCGGCAAGGAGATCGCGAAGGACACCGCGGCAGCCATGGACGAGGGCGAGCGCCTCCAGCGCGACGGGGAAGATCTCAGTTTCAAGGAGTGGCGCGAGGAGGATGACGGTAAGCTGAATCTCACATGGAGCGCCGAGCCGGTCGAGACGGCGTGCGAGGGGCTGAAGCTCCTCGCCATGGCCGGCGCACCCGAGGGCGTCGATCTCTTCGTGCGCGCGCTGCGGTCACCCGTCCGGGCGTTTCGCTGGGAGGCGCTCCAGCAGCACACCTATCTGGGCGTGGGACGGGACCGCACGATTCCGCTTGTCGGAGCCCTGCTCGACGACCCGGAGTGGAGGGCGATGGCGATCGAGGCGATCTCGGTCGTCTTGAAGGAGGTTCCGGCGCCGGACGCCTCCGCAGCCGAGCAGGACAAGGTCGTCGCACGGTACAAACGGAAGCTCCAGGATCTCGGGTACCTGGCGCGATAGGGGCGCTGGCGCCCGGCGCTAGAATCCCGCGCCACGCGCATGGGCTGGCCCGGCTCGATCCTCGTCGCGCTCCTCTCCGGCGGCCTCGGCCTCCTCGCCGCGGGCCTCGTCATGAGCGCCTGCGTCGGCTGGTACCGCGTCTCGCACTTCGAGGGCAAGGCCGGCTACGCGGTCGTCGCCGTCGCGCTTCTCGGCGGCATCGCCGCGTTCGTCGTCGGCCTCGCCGTCGCGCGCCTCACGGGCGCTGGGTTTCCCGGGACCCTCGGGATCGCCTCCGGCATCATCGTGCTCCTCGCGCTGCTCTCCGCGGCGGTCGCCCGCGCGCTGGCCGACGTGCCGCCGACGACCGACGGGCAGGAGCTGACGCTCGAGATCGAGGTCAGGCTGCCGACCGGCGCGACCATCGCCACGGATGGCGAGTCGTACTTCCACCTGCACTCGGTCGTTCGTCGCGTCGCGCGGAAGTCGGAGCGGGGCGAGCTGCGATCCGCCGAGGCGCGCCTCTCGGACGGCCGCTGGATCGTGCCGGGATCGGCGTACCTCTTCACGGGGCGCGGCATGCGCTCGATCGGCATCGCCCTTCCCGGCCAGGAGCCGTTCGGGTTCCTCGTTCCGCTGCCCGCGCGCCCGAAGCCTGTGCACGAGGCGTGGAGCGACTGGTTCCCGCGCCCGAAAGCGCCGAACCCGCCGTGGCCCGACAGCAAGCCGTCGTTCCGCTTCCGCGTGCGGCGGATGTGGGAGCCCGTGCCGCCGGAGTACGCATGCGGCACCGCGGCTTACGACCGCGCTCGCGCCGGTGCCGCATCGCACGCGGCCGCCGCCGCCGCGGGCGTTACGGGACCCAGGGGAGAGGAGGTGCTTCCCCCGATGGCTGCATGATGCGCGTGACAACTCGGGCCCCATCGGGCACGAGCGCCAGTTGCCGGAGCGCGGTGTCGCGCGCCGAGCGGGGTGGTCAGCGCGCCGCCGCGCGGCGGTGGTTGAGCGCGAGCCAGAGCGCGAGCATCGCCACCACGAGCGCCGCCGTCCGCGTGACGTCGACCGCGGCAGCGTCCACGTACCGGAGCGCGCACACGCCGATCGCGAGGAGCGCGGTCGCGAGCGTCGTCAGCACCGGGAAGTGGTAGGCCGCCCACACCGCGAGGAGGAGGAGCGCCCCGGCGCCCGCCAGCGCATACTTGTCCTCGCTCAGGTAGGACCAGGCCGGCCGGTCCGCGGAGGGGCGGAACACGCCCACGAGGCAGGAGAGGCCGAGGACCGCGAGGGCCGCCTGCGCCCCGAGGAGCCAGAGGGTGTAGGTGGCTCCGAATCGACGGGGGGTCCGGGGGCGGTCCGCCTCCTCCAGCCGGCGCGGCGCCTCCCGGGCTGCCCGGGGGACAGCGATCGGGGCCCCGCAGCGGGGACACGAGACGGTCGTCCCGGCGAGGTTCGGGTTGAGGCGGAGGCCCGCCCCGCACTTCCCGCAGGCGACGTCCACCGGGCGGCTCCCCGGCCTAGGTCCTGCGGGCCAGCTTGGCCCGGACCCGGGCGCGGCGGTTGCGGTTGGCCGCCTTGGGTTTCCGTTTCTTCCGGTTCATCGCGCGCTTGAATCGAAGCATGTGGGAGAAGATCGGCGGCGCGACGCCTTCCGTCAAGGGAATGCATCCATCGGGCCTTCCCGGGAGGTCTAATGGGAAGGATGGCCAAGGGCCCGCTCCCCTCGGACGACGGCGGCCTCGTGGCCGCGTTCCGTGCCGGCAGCGGCGGGGCCTTCGACCGGATCGTCGAGCGCCACTACCGCGCCATGCTCCGGATCGCGGAGCAGCGCTGCGGCGCGAAGGCGCTCGCGGACGACGCCGTCCAGACCGCGCTCGTGCGGGCGCACCGCTACCTGCGCGGCACGGGCCACATCGAGAACCTCGGCGCATGGCTCCGGCGCGTGGTCTACAACTGCGCGACCGACCTCCTCAAGCGGGAGCGGGGGGGCGTCGAGCTGACTGAGGACCTCCCGGCCGGGGAGGCGGAAGGGGTCGAGGGGAAGGAGCTCCGGAAGATCCTCGAGGACGCGATCGCGCGGATGCCGGAGATCTACCGGGAGCCGCTCCTCATGCGCTACGTCCACGGCCTCGAGGCGCGGGAGATCGCGGAGCAGCTGAAGGACAACCTCCACTCCGTGAAGTCGCGGATCGCGCGCGGCCGCCTGGAGCTGCGCCGCCGCGTCGGGACGGTGCTCAGGAGGTCCGGCTACCTGTGACGGGATGGCGATGAGACACGACTGGACCGACCGCCTGGACGAGTATCTCGACGGCCTGCTCCCGCCCGAGGAGGCACGGCAGCTCGAGGAGGCGCTCGCCCGCGATCCCGTGCTGCGCGCGGAGCTCGAGTCCGTGCGCCGTTTCGCCGGGCTTCTCGAGGAGCAGTCCCCCGACGGGCGCGTCGTCTTCTCCGTGCTCTCCCGCATGCGCGCGCGGAGGCGGCGGCTGTGGCTCCTCGCGGGCGTGCCGCTCGCCGCCGCGGCGGCCGCGCTCGCGCTGTGGCTCGGCCGGCCCCCGGACCCCCCCAAGCTTCCCTACGGGATGGAAGCGATCGCGCAGGAGTGGCTCGCCTTCGGAAGGAGGCTCGGCGACATCGCGGCCGAGCGTCGCGAAGGGCGTGTCCCCCGCTCGGGCGTCGGCGGCCTCGAGATCCCGCCCGCGACCGCGTACGGCGTCGTTTTCAAGGGCGCGCTTGAGAGGCTCGCGGTCCCGCTCGACCCGGCCGTGGAGCCGCAGGTGCTCGACCTCGTGCGGCTGCATCACGAGGCGATGCGCCGCCGCGGCGCCGGTCTTCCCGCCGAGTGCGAGCGCGCCGAGGCGTCGCTCGAGCTCTATCGCGATATCGTCCGGATCGCGGGCAAGGACGTCGCGGACGCGTACTACGACGTCTTCCGGCCCGGGGTCACGGATCCCGAGACCACGGAGCGCGTGCGCATCGGCAGCCTCGATTTCGTCGTCGCCGACCACGAGCGCTACCGCGAGGCGTATCGCGCGGCGGTCGACGATCTCACGCGCCAGTTCGGCGCACCGAGCGTCGGCATCGTGCTCGAGCAGCTTGCGCCGCGCGACGCCAAGGAGCTCTGGTACGACGCGACGCTCGAGGGCGTCGGACGCGAGGCCGTGCTCGCCATTCGCGCGCAGCTCTACGAGGCCGCGCTCTCCGCCGGCGCCGACAAGCTGTACGTGGAGGGCTGAAAGAGGCCTTGGCTTCGGAAAACCCGAAGCCCGGAACCGGGCCGTTTTCGGGTGCGGAATCTGCCCCATCCCCGGTGACATGTGTGCCAAAATCTGTCCCGCGTTGCTCTTCGGACGCAGTGGGAGGAGATATGGCAAACACGGTTTCCGAACTGGAGCAGAGCATTCGTCGCCGCGTGGAGGAGGAGCGCGCGCGGCGCCTCGGCGAGGCCGGGCTCTTGGAGCACAAGGAGCACTTCAGCAAGCCCGTCGAGCGTCCCTTCACCGCCGACCAGAAGGCGCACACGACGATCCTCATCAGCGGGCTTACCGTCAAGCACGAGGAGTTCGTGCTCGGCTGCCTCGAGGGGTTCGGCTACCTCGCCGAGCGGCTCGCCGTTCCCGACGTCCGCTCCTTCGAGCTCGGCAAGGAGTACGGCAACACCGGCCAGTGCAACCCCACCTACTTCACCGTGGGCAATCTCGTGAAGCACCTCCAGGGGCTACGCGAGAAGGGCACGCCGAAGCAGCGGATCCTCGACGACTACGTCTACCTGACCGCGGGCGGCTGCGGGCCGTGCCGCTTCGGGATGTACGAGTCCGAGTACCGCCTGGCGCTCCGGAATTCGGGGTTCGACGGCTTCCGCGTCCTCCTCTTCTCCCAGACGGGGGGGCTCGAGCAGGCGCAGGTCGAGGCCGGCCTCAAGATGGACCTCGACTTCTTCCTGACGCTCGTCTCCTCGCTCGCGATCGGCGACCTGCTGAACGAGGTCGGCTACCAGATCCGGCCCTACGAGGTCGAGGCCGGCGCGACCGACAAGGCGCTCGAGCAGTGCACGAGGATCGTTCGCGACGCGCTCAAGGACCGCTCCTTCGCCTGGACCGGGAAGCGGGCCATGCGCGGGATCCGGCGCGTGCCGGGGCTCGGGGGCGTGGCCGACAAGGGGGCGCGCTTCCTCCAGTACCTCTTCACGGACCACTACACGAACGCGCTCGAGGAGTGCCGGAAGATCCTCGCGGCGATCGAGGTGGACCGGCTCCAGATGAAGCCGGTCGTCAAGGTCACGGGCGAATTCTGGGCGCAGACGACCGAAGGGGACGGCAACTACAAGATGTTCCGCTTCCTCGAGGGCGAGGGCGCCGAGGTGCTCGTCGAGCCGATCCTCACCTGGCTCTGCTACCTCGTCTGGCAGGTGAAGCAGAAGGAGCGCCACCGCTTCGGGTCGAAGGGGAGCAGGAACCCGTTCGCGCACGCGTACCGCGTCGGGCGCATCGCGCTCGCCGAGCGGCTGCTCGCGCGCATGTATGACCGGCTGCGGAACGCGCTGGGCGGCACGACCCACAAGCTCGTGAACCAGCTCCACCTCCAGCGGCTCGGCCACCCCTTCTACAACACCAACGCGGAGGGCGGCGAGGGGCACCTCGAGGTCGCGAAGAACATCTACTACTTCCACAAGAACCTCTGCCACATGGTGCTCTCGCTGAAGCCCTTCGGCTGCATGCCCTCCACGCAGTCGGACGGCGCGCAGGCGGCCGTCGTCGGGAAGTTCCCGGACATGGTCTACCTGCCGGTCGAGACCTCCGGCGAGGGCGAGATCAACGCCCACTCGCGCGTGCAGATGGCGCTCGGCGAGGCGCGGAAGAAGGCCAAGGAGGAGTACGCCCGGGCGCTCGCGGACGCGGGGCGGACCGAGGCAGAGCTTCGCGGCTACGTCGACGCGCATCCCGAGATGCGCTCGGGCCTCTACCTCGTCCCCGAGGACCACCGCTACGCGGGCACCGCGGCGCGGTTCGTCGCGCACGTCGCGAAGAGGATGGGAGAGGGTCGGTGATCCGCTACCGCATCGGCCTCGACGTCGGCTCGACGACCGTGAAGGCGGTGCTGGTCGACGCTGCAAATGACGCCGTTCTCTGGAAGGACTACCAGCGCCACGAGACGCGGCAGGCGGAGAAGACGCTCGAGTTCCTGACCAAGATGGGGGAGGCCATGGGGAACCCCCCGGCCGGCGACGTGCGGGTCTTCGTCACCGGCTCGGGCGGCTCCGGCCTCGCCGGACATGTCGGCGCGAAGTTCGTCCAGGAGGTCAACGCGGTCTCGCTGGCCGTCGAGAAACTCTACCCCGAGTGCAACTCGGTCGTCGAGCTGGGCGGCCAGGACGCGAAGATCATCATCTTCAAGGAGGACCCGGAGAGCGGGCGCAAGCGCAAGATCCCGTCGATGAACGACAAGTGCGCGGGCGGCACCGGCTCCGTGATCGACAAGATCAACCAGAAGCTCGGGATCCCGGCCGCGGAGCTCTGCGCGATGGGCTACAAGGGGCTGAAGCTCCACCCCGTCGCAGGCAAGTGCGGCGTCTTCGCCGAGACCGACATCAACGGCCTCCAGAAGCAGGGCGTCCCGCCCGACGAGCTCATGGCCTCGCTCTTCGAGGCGATCATCCAGCAGAACCTCTCCGTGCTCACGCGCGGCAACACGCTGCGGCCGAAGGTGCTGCTCCTCGGCGGCCCGAACACCTTCATCCGCGGGATGATGGAGGCTTGGCGCGTCAACATCCCGAAGGTGTGGGAGGAGCGCAAGGTCCCGCTGCCCGAGGGCGTGGACCCGGAGTCGCTGATCGTCGTCCCGGACGACGCGCAGTACTTCGCGGCACTGGGCGCGGTCGAGTTCGGCAAGGAGGAACCCGAGTGCTCCGGCTGCTACCGCGGCATCGAGCCGCTGCGCGACTACCTGAAGAACGGCGCGGCGACCGGCCAGAAGAAGAAGGCGTCCGGCAAGGGGCTCGCGAAGGCGGCGGGCGATCTCGAGACGTTCCAGGACCGGTACCGGCCCGAGCCCTTCACCCCCGCGACGTTCCAGCCGGGACAGCGCGTCGGCGCCTTCCTCGGCGTGGACGGGGGCTCGACCTCGACGAAGGCGGTCCTCCTCTCGCCGGAGCGCGAGATCCTCTTCAAGGCCTACGGCCTCTCGGCGGGCAACCCGATCGAGGACACGAAGCAGCGGATCCTCGAGTTGCGGCAGTACGTCGAGGGACAAGGCGCGACGCTCGAGATCCTCGGCGTCGGCACGACCGGCTACGCGAAGGACATCCTGAAGGACGTGCTCAAGGCGGACGCGGCGATCGTCGAGACCGTCGCGCACACGGAGAGCGCGCTCCACTTCTACGACGACGTGGACGTCGTCTGCGACGTCGGCGGCCAGGACATCAAGATCATCGTCCTCAAGAACGGCAAGGTGAAGGACTTCAAGCTGAACACGCAGTGCTCGGCGGGGAACGGCTACTTCCTCCAGAGCACGGCGCGGAACTTCGGCGTGGACGTCCGCGACTACGCCGACCAGGCCTTCACCGCCGGGAACTACCCGGAGTTCGGCTACGGCTGCGCGGTCTTCATGCAGAGCGACATCGTGGACTTCCAGCGACAGGGCTGGGCGCCCAACGAGATCCTCGCCGGCCTCGCCGCGGTGCTGCCGAAGAACATCTGGCTCTACGTCTCGCGCATCCCGAACCTCGCGAAGCTGGGCAAGCGCTTCGTCCTCCAGGGCGGCACGCAGCACAACATGGCCGCGGTCAAGGCGCAGGTGGACTTCATCCACGACCGCTTCCGCGACGACAACGGCACCGTGCCCGACGTCTTCGTCCACAAGCACACGGGCGAGTCGGGCGCGATCGGCGCCGCGCTCGAGGCGGCGCGCCTCTACGACGCCGGCGCGCGCACGCAGTTCATCGGCCTCGACGAGGTCGCGCGGATCGGCTACAAGACCGCGCGCAACGAATCGACGCGCTGCTACTTCTGCAAGAACAAGTGCCTCCGCACCTTCATCGACGTGAACCTCTCGGGTGCCCCCGCCCCCGAAGCCCCCGACCCCCAGGCGCCGGTGGCCCCCGGCGACAAGCTCGACAAGGACACCCGCCGGCTGATCATCGCGACCTGCGAGAAGGGCGAGGTCGAGAACATCGACGCGATGAAGAAGATCAAGGCGGGCATGGACGAGGTGAAGCGCACGAACCCGAACCTCGTCGAACACGCGGCGAAGCGGGCGTTCGGCGACTTCAAGCCGACGGTCGTGGCGGACGCCCCGCCCGCGCGGACGTGGACGAAGGCGGCGAAGGAGCGCGCCGAGCTCATGAACCGGCGCGCGAAGCTCCGCATCGGCATGCCGCGCGTCCTCAACATGTACTCGCTCGCGCCGTTCTTCACGGCGTACCTGCAGAGCCTCGGCGTTCCGCCGCGGAGCCTCGTGTTCTCCGACTACACGTCGGAGGCGCTCTACCGCGAGGGGGCGCGGCGCGGGTCGATCGACCCGTGCTTCCCGAGCAAGGTCTGCATCGCGCACGTGCACAACCTGATCTACGTGCTCCACATGAAGGAGCCGCTCACGCACATCGTCTTCCCGATGGTGGACGCGCTGCCCTCGCCGCTGAGGAACACCCAGGCGAATCGCGCGTGCCCCACGGTCACGGCGACGCCCGAGGCGGTCAAGGCCGCGTTCACGAAGGAGGGCGACGTCTTCAAGGAGCACGGGATCACGTACCTCGCGCCCTTCGTCGATTTCGCCGACGAGGAGCTGCTCGAGCAGCAGATGTTCCAGGGCTTCGGGCCGATGCTGGGCCTCAGCCGCGCGGAGAACGAGCGCGCGTGCGCGGAGGGCTGGAAGGCGCTCAAGGGCTTCGACAAGGAGCTGCGCGACCGTGGGCGGGAAACGCTCCGCGAGCTCGAGCGCGACTTCCGCGTCGGCATCGTGGTGCTCGGCCGCCCGTACCACAACGACCCGGGCATCAACCACGAGATCCTGATCGAGTTGCAGAAGAAGGGCTACCCCATCCTCACGCAGGACACGCTGCCGGTGGACGACGAGACCCTCGAGCCGCTCTTCCGGGAAGACATGCAGCAGGGGATCGTCACGGACCCGCGCGACATCACCGACGTGTGGAAGAACTGCTACAGCGAGAACACGAACCGCAAGGTGTGGGCGGCGAAGTTCGTCGCGCGCCACCCGCTGCTCGTGGGGCTCGAGCTGTCGAGCTTCAAGTGCGGCCACGACGCGCCGATCTACACGGTCGTCGAGGAGATCGTCGAGAAGAGCGGGACGCCGTTCTTCTCCTTCCGCGACATCGACGAGAACAAGCCGACGGGGTCGATCAAGATCCGCGTCGAGACGATCTCGTACTTCCTCACGCGCTACCGGCAGGACCTCCTGCGCGACCGCAACAGGCGGCTGCAGATCGAGGAGGAGCTCCGCGAGTTCGAGGCCCGGCTCCGGGAGGAGGAGGGGGTGTCCGCGGGGGAGGAGGAGGACGTGGAGCGGAGGGTCTCGGCCGGATGATGAACGCGAACGCGACCGGCCTCGACTCGATCCGGCAGCGGCTCTGGCACGGCGAGACGCTCTGCCTCCGCTTCGGCGACGGCGTGGGCTTCGACGTGTGGGTCGAGAAGTACGGCAGCCCGCCGCAGGTCTTCTTCGAGGGGCGTGCGCTCCCGCTCGAGGATCTCGACGCCGTCATGGCCCGGGTCGCCGACTACCTCGCGCAGGGCGAGGTGCGCGTGACCTGGAACGCGGAGATCCCGACGAAGCGCGACCGGCCGGGCGCGTGACCGAAGCCCGGCCGGCGGCGGGACCTGCGGTTCTAGCTCGAGCGCCTGCGCGGCACCAAGCTCGCCTACGTGGACGCATCGAGCCTCGTGTGGCCCAAGGCCAAGGGCATCAAGATCGTCTGGGGCACGGACCACCACCTCGGCGTCGAGGGCGCGACGGTCGTGCCGGCCTCTCGGCCCGTGTAGGAGAATGGGGGCGTGGAATACCGCAGGCTGGGACACTCGGGGCTGAAGGTCGGCGCGGTCGGCCTCGGCACGTGGCTCAACTTCGGCGGGCACCTCGGCGACCGCGAGGCGAGCCAGATCGTCCGCCGCGCGCTCGAAGGCGGCGTCAACCTCATCGACACCGCCGACGTCTACGCGGACGGGAAGGCCGAGGAGCAGCTCGGCCGCGTGCTCGAGGGCGTCCGGCGCGAGAGCTACGTGCTCGCGACGAAGGCGTTCTTCCCGACGGGCCCCGGGCCCAACGACAAGGGGCTCTCCCGAAAGCACCTCTTCGAGAGCGCGCACGCCTCGCTCCGGCGCCTCCGCACGGACTACGTCGACCTCTTCCAGTGCCACCGGCCGGACCCGGAGACGCCGGTCGAGGAGACGGTCCGCGCGTTCGACGACCTGATCCGGCAGGGGAAGGTCCTCTACTGGGGCGTGAGCCTCTGGCCCGCGATGCGGATCGAGGAGGCGGTGGCGGCGGCGAAGGAGCTCGGTGCCGCGGCGCCGGTATCGGAGCAGCCGCCCTTTAGCCTCCTGAACCGCGAGATCGAGGCGGAGGTCGTGCCCGCGTGCAAGCGGTATGGCCTCGGCATCCTGCCCTTCTCGCCCCTCGCGCAGGGCGTCCTCACCGGCAAGTACCTCGAGGGGACGAGGCCCGAGGACTCCCGCGCGGCGGACCCGCGTCGGAACCAGTTCATGCACAAGTACCTGGGCGAACAGCAGCTGAGGAAGGTCGCCAAGATGCGCGATCTCGCGAGGGCCGCGGGCATGCCGATGGCGCGGCTCGCGCTCGCGTGGGTGCTCAGCAACCCGGTGGTCGCGAGCGTGCTCGTGGGCGTGACGACCGAAGCGCAGCTCGCGGAGAACCTCGCCGCGGCGGGCACGAAGCTCGACCGCGGCGTCAAGGCCGAGCTGGACCGCCTCTTCGCGCCGGCGTGACCGGGGCTACCGGGCGAGGAGCCAGATGGGCCCCGAGACGTTGACGGCGCAGAGGAGCAGCCTCCGCCCCACGCCGACCCGAAGCAGGGCCAGCGCGCAGAGTCCGAAGGCCACCGCCACGCACGAGAGGATCATCACGGGAATCGTGTTCAGGAACCCGATCAGCTGCCGTGCCGGTTCCTCGGCGCCGCTGCGCGCCAGCGTGAGGTAGAGCCAGGACAGCCACCACGTCACGCCCGGCGCGGCGAAGAGATACGCGGGCGCGCGATCGCGCTCCTCCGCCTTCGCGAGCACCTGCCGCACGTGCCGCTCCGAGCTGCGATCCCGAGCCACGCGGGGATCGTAGCACGCGCGGCCGCGCGCCTCAGGCCATCGCGCGCGCCACGAGCTCGTCGCGGCGCTGGTCGCGCAGGCGGTTCCACGCCGCGCGCGGCGGCTCGGCGGAGACGAGCGCCACCTGCCCCTCCTCGAGCGCGTCGTGGAGCTGGCGCAGCATCGTCTTCGCGTTCAAGAGGCCCTTCGACAGCACGACCACCGCGCGGTCGCCGCGCTCGAGCGCCTCCCCGAGCGCGCGGTGGCCCGCGAGCCACTTCACCCCTCCCTCCCCGAGGAGCCCTGCCCTTCCCGCCACCTGGAGGACGTAGGGGCCGTCGTCGCCCTTGATCTTCCCGGGGAACTCCGGGTCCTTGACCGTGATCACGCGCACTCCCAGATCCGCGAGCGCCTTCAGGTCGGCCGTCTCGTGCTCGATCACGTTCGGCGGGAAGTCGCCGGGCTTCGGTCCGTCGCCGTTGGCGATGCGCGCGACCTCCGCGGACGGCAGCGCCGTGCGGAAGGCGAGCGCGAGCCACGCGGCGAGTTCAGGGGGCTCCGGGGGCACGACGGCCATCGTACCCGGCTACTTCGCCCACGGCCGCAGCAGCTTGTATCGGGAAAGCGCCCGATCCGCGTCCTCGCGGCGCTTCTCCATCTCGTAGAGCCGCGAGAGGAGGTAGTGGATGTCGGCGTCGTCGGGGCGCTCGCGCACGCACTCCTCGAGCACGGGGATGACGCGCTGGCGGAGCTCGGGGCGCGCGGCCACGTAGCCGTACGACACCCGCTCGAAGCGGCTCGCGAGAGCGATCGCCGCCGCGCGACGGAGCACGAGGCTCTTGTCCGCGAGGAGCGGCTCGAGCGCCTCCGCGTGGAGCCGCGCGACGCCGTCGATCGCCGCGCGCCGCACGAGCGGGTGCGGGTCGGCGAGCGCCGGGCGGAGGTCGACGTCGTAGGGCGCGAGCAGCGACGCGGCGGCCGCGCGGTAGACGGGGTTCTCGTCCTTGAGAAGCTTCTCGAGCGGATCCCTCGCGTCGGGCTGGCGCGCGCGGCCCGCGGAGATCGCCGCCGCGAGCGCGACGCGGTGGTTCTTCTTGTCGGCGTCGGGGTACCACTCCTCGAGGTACGGGAACTCCCACGCGGGGTACTCGGTCAGGTGGCAGGTGCGGCAGGCGTTGGGCAGGCCGAGCTTCTTCGTGTTCACGCCGGACGGGATCGAGATCGTGTGGTCGCGCACGCGGCCGTGGCCGCCCTCGATGACGAGCGGGGGCATGTGGCAGTTGACGCAGCGGCTGCCGGCGCTCTCCGGCGCGTGGTGCGTGTGCGCCCGGAGGTTCTCCTTGAACCCGTCGTGGCACTGCGTGCAGGTCCAGTCGTCGTCGATCGGCCTGATGAGGTCGCCGGGGATCGGCATGCCGTCCGGCCCCGCGCGCCCGTGCGGGTCGTGGCACTTCGTGCAGCGGATCGGGCCGCAGCGGCTCTCGAGGGTCGGGATGTGGTTGTGGATGAGCTCCTTCGCGCGGCCGTCGGGGTGGAGGTGGCGCTCGTCCTCGAGCCCCGCGAGGTCGTAGCTCGCGTACAGATCGTCGCCGGGGCGGAAGCCGGGCTTCACGAGGAGGTTCTCGGAGTGACACTGCGCGCACACCTCGTTCGCGCGCTCGATCGGGAGCTTCACCGGGTTCACGATCGGGTCGGGGACGGAGAGGTCCCTGCTCCACTTCTCCACGTGCCCCGCGCCGGGGCCGTGGCACGCCTCGCAGCCGATGACCTGCTCCGACCAGGTCGTCTCGTACGTGCCCTTGTCCGGGTCGTAGCCGATCCGGTAGTCGACCATGTGGCACATCACGCAGCGGCTCGAGAAGTTCCGGTGCGGGCCGTACCAGGAGTATGGGCTGTCCGGCGGGATCTCGAGCTTGCTCGGCCCGCCGAAGATGAAGTCGGCGTAGTCGAACCACTTCCTCGGCGGCACCTCGACGAAGACCGGCAACACCTGCAGCCGCCCGCCGGGGAGCGAGGTGACGAACATCTGCACGCGCCGAATGCCGATCACCTTCTCGACCTTGAACCTTCCCCTCTCTCCCCCGGGCCCCTCACACTCCATCCACGTGCCGGGTCCGAGCTTGTTGTCGAGGTTCCTGGCCGTGAAGATGTCGCCGTCGAACGGGCGCGCCGATTCCTTCCCGGTGAAGTCGCGGATCGAGACCGCGTGTCCGGTCTTCGACCAGCGGGCATGGAGGTCCGGGTGGCATGCGGCGCAGGCCGCGCTGCCGACGAAGCCGGCGGTCCTCGGGGGCTCCGGGGGCGGGCCGTCCTGGGCGGACGCGAGCGACCACGCGACCACGAGGGCGGCGGGCAGGAGGAGGGCGGCGATCCGCACCGCCCGATGATACCCCGCTACTTGCTCGCGAGGCCCTGCTGGTATTGGGCTTCGCTGATCTTCTCGACCTGCGAGGACTGGAGCGTGACCTTGGCGCCCGACTTCCCGTCCTTGAAGTCGACGGCGCCGCTGCGGCGCTTCGTGTCGACGTCGCGGGTGTAGTAGACGCGGCCGGAAGACGTGTCGGTGACGCGGTAGTAGCGGCCCGCGCAGCCGCCGACCAGGAGAAGGGCAGCGAGCAGGAGCATTCGCTTCACGGGATCCTCCTTGCGAGGGGAGCATACGCGACGGCTAGAGCCGGCGCTACTTCAGGCCGGCCGCGAGGCGGAAGTCCTCCTCGGAGAGATTCTCGATCTTCGAGGAGTGGACGACGACCTGCTCCCCCGTCTTGACTTCCTTCAGGTACACGTTGCCGCTCGTCAGGCCGCGCCGCAGGTCCCTCGTGTAGTACACGTTGCCGTTCTCGAGATCAGTCACGCGGCTCGGGGCGTGGCCGCACGCGGCGCCGAGGAGGGGGAGGACGAGGAGGAGGCGCTTCACGGGTCGACCGACTTGCTAGTCCGCGCCGACCGCCTCGTGGAACAGCTGCTTCGTGATGCGCTCGACGACGGAGGACTGGAGCGTGACCTTGGCCTTCGTCTTGGCCTCCGTGAACTCCACGGCACCCGAGTCGCGCCGGTCGACGTCCCGCGTGTAGTAGATGTCGTGGGTGTGCGGGTCGGCCACCCGGTAGTACCGGGCGCAGCCCGTGACGAGCGGGAGGAGGGCCAGCACCAGTCCGAATCGCCTCACGGGGTTCAGAGCATAAACGGGTGGCGTGGACAGTCAACGGGCCTAGGGCCGGAACCGTTCCACGGGCGCGGGGGCCCCCGGGCACCGTTCGTGTAGACTCAGGCCATGCGCCGCGTCGGGCTCACCGTGCTCGGCCTCCTGCTTCTGCACGGGCTGGCGTTCGGGGACTGGAAGAGGCTCCTCGGCAAGGACGCGCCGGTCTTCGCGACGACCTGGCTTCGCATGTGCGACGGGGGCAGCTTCGATGTCCTGCGGGGCCGGGCCGTGGTCATGGTCTTCTGGTCCGCCGCCGGCGAGGCCGCGGGCGACGACCTGTTCCTGATCGGCGAGCTCCACGAGCGGATCTACCAGAAGGGGGGACGCGCCTTCGCGCTGACGGACTCGGCGGTGGAGAGGACGAGGGAGGTGTACGAGGCGGAGGGGGTCCTCTGCTCCGTCGGCGCCGACACGCATCACCCGGAGTACGGCGCCGGGAAGCTCCCGTACGCGTATCTCGTGGCACCCGACGGGCGCGTCGCCTGGCAGGGGCCGCTCGCCTCGTTGCAGCCGAGCACGCTCGATCCGGTCGTCAGGCGTTCGAAGCCGTTCGTGCTCCCGGAGATGAGCAAGGAGAACAAGGAGTCCGCCAACGCGTTCAAGAAGGGCAACCTCATCGAAGCCACGTTCTGGGCGGTGGACCAGGCCGCGCGCTGGAAGAAGGACGCGAAGCGGCTGCCGGACCTGTTGCCGTACGCGCAGCTCTACGAGGCAGAGGCGAACTGCTTCGTGAGCCTCACGGAGCTCTGCCGCGTGTACTGGTGGGGCCTGTTCCAGGACGGCATCGACCGCGGGGACTACGACCGCGCGCTCTACGGGCTCGACCTCATCCAGCGCCACCTCGACGCCGCTCCCTTCGGCGCGAAGGAGCTCGGTGTGAAGGTCGGCGACGGCCGGCGGGCGGCGGCCGAGGCGAAGAAGCTCGACACGCCGGAGGTGAAGCGCTCGCTGGAGGCGTCGAAGGCGCTGGCCGCGCTCGTCGCCGCGCCGATCCCTTCGACGCTCACGGAGAAGGCCAAGTCGAACCGCCTGGCCGAGCTCGAGGAGTTCCAGAAGGAGTGGGAGGGCACCTACGCCGCGAAGCGCGCCGCGCGCCGCGCGCGGTGGATCTCGGGGCTGCCGACGAAGGGCTGACCTGGCCCTCGATGCGGGGGGGCACGGGGGACCGGGGGCGCAAGGCGCCGCCGCGAGCGGCGGTCACCGGCCGGGCACGGCTCCAAGCCTGGACTCGAGGCGCGCGCGGACGGACGGCCACTCGTCGGCAACGATGCTGAAGAGGACCGTGTCGCGCACGCGGCCGCGGCTCGTCACCATGTGGCGGCGGAGCGTGCCCTCCTCCGTGGCGCCGATGCCGAGGATCGCCCGGCGCGACGCGGCGTTCAGGACGTCGGTCATGAGCTCGACGCGGTTCAGGCGGAGGGTCTCGAAGGCGTGGCGGAGCATCAGGACCTTCGCTTCGACGTTGATGCCGGTGCGCTGCCAGCGCCGCGCGATCCACGTCCAGCCGATCTCGACGCGGCGGTCCTTCGGCTCGAACCAGGCGAAGCGCGTGGAGCCGATCACGGTGCCGGACGCCCGCTCCACGGTCGCGAACGGGAGGACGGATCCCTCCGCCTGCCGCGCGAGCGCGCGCTCGATGTAGGCGCGCATCCCCTCGGCGTCGTCCACGTGCCCCGCCGTCCATCGCCAGAGGTCGGGGTCGAGCCCGACGGCGCAGAAGGCCGCGTGGTGGTCGCGCCGCAGGGGCTCCAGCCGCACGAGACGGCCTTCGAGGGTGACGGGTTCGAGGAGCATGCCCGTGAGGATAGCCGCGTCGCCCGGCCGCCGGTGCCGCGTCGGGAACCCGGACCCTTGGGTCCGGGTCCTCCGGTCGCAAGTCGTTGTCTCGGCTCGGGTTGCGGAATCCGGCGGGCGTACTCGGTACGTCGTCCCTACGGGAGGAAGGATTTGGGGTTCTTCAGCTTTGCCGGCAGGTACTTGTCCATCACGTAGTTCAAGTCCCACTTCGCGAACGCCTGCTGCTCGGCGCGCACGCCCATCGACAGCTGCTGCTTCACGGCCTTCTGCCACTTCGGCTGCATCTGGAAGAAGGGGTCGTTCTTGAGCGCGTCCTTCGCCCGCTTGATGTCGACGTCCAGGAGCTTGTGCGTCGCGTCCATCAGCTTGTGGTCGAGGATGTCCTGCGGCGTCACGCCGAGGAACACCGCATGCGGCACGCAGAAGAAGCGGCTGATGTGCGCCGCGTTGCCCGAGCCCACCTTGAGCGTCCGGTAGATGTTCGCGAACGCGTAGGGATCGCAGTCGGTGAAGGCGTAGACGGGGATGGGCTTGCCGCCGCGGTGCTCCGACAGCCGGCGGACGAAGCGGCGCGTCGCGCGTGTCGGCACGCCCCCGAGCTCGACGAGGATGCAGTTCGCCTTCTGCCAGTACTTGTGGTAGTTGAGCCGCTCGAAGATGCCGCCGGTCTCGATCGCGAGGATGAACTTCGCGTCGGTCTTGAACCGCAGGTGCTCGACGCTGCGCGGGATCGCGTAGGAGCCCGATCCGAACTTCGTGCAGTCGATCTCCAGCTCCGCGCCGTCGCGATCCGTGTCCATGACCACCAGCTGCCCGGCGACCGCGCCGCCGTGCTCCTCGGGATAGAACCGCAGCTCCTCGCGGGACACGTTGTAGGTCGAGAAGAGCGCTTCCACGTCGTCCATCACCGCGTCGGATTCCGGCTGCTCGTCGAACTTCGCCTCGCCCCAGTTCTTCGACTGGTAGTACGCGTCTCTCTTGGTCGCGAAGTCGTTCCGCTCCACGAGCTCCTTCGACAGCGCCATGAACCGCAGCGTCTGCGCGAACGTCTTCACCGTGTTGTAGGTGAGCGTGCGCTCGACCTTCTGCTTCCCGATCTCGAAGTAGCCCTGCTTCTCGTCGTAGGTGACGTTGCTGAGCGAGCGCGCCGGGAAGTCGAGCTGCGGGCTCCCGCGCTTCCCGATGACGCCGTGGATCGCGCCCGCGACGTCGGTGATCTGGTCGATGACGAGGCCATCGCGCAGATCCATGCCCTTGTGTTTCGTGATCTTGTCCTGCTTCTTCTTCGCTGCCATGTGCCCCCGGACCCCCTGTTCTTCCCTACACCTTGCGCGTCTTCTCGAGGATGGACTTGAGATTGCGGCAGGTCTTCTCGCGCTCCGCGTCGGAGAGCTTCAGGATCTGTTGCAGCGCGATGCCGATGTGCGGCAGGTACATGTCGATGTAGCCGCGCTTCCTCGCCTCGTCGGCCGCGCGGCGGTTCTTGTTCACGTGGATGCCTACGCGGCGGCCGCACTCCTGGAGCGCGAGCTTGATCTCCTTCAGGATCTCGTCATAGCTCGCGACCGCCTCCTTCGCCTCCGACGTGAACGGCACCCAGACGCTCGCCATGTGGACGACGATCACGAGCGGCCCGATCGGCATCGAGCCCTTCGGCTGCTGGAGGTTGTAGTTGCGCCACGACGTCGCGGTGACGGCCTTGGAGATCGCGCATCCGCCCGCCTGGTAGAGGAGCGGCACGCGGTTGGCGAACCGGAGCACCTGCGCGGGCTCCTCCGCCGGCAGCTTCCCGCCGTATGCGAGCGCCGCCTCGATCTGGAAGGGGTTGCCGCGGTAGACGTCCGGCGGCCGCGTGGTCGACGTGTAGAACTCGGCCTCGAACTCCTTCTTGAGGCCCGCGACGAGCTGCGCCTCGCCGATCGGCGCGAGGCAGTCGGTCGGCGGCGCCATCAGCTTCGTCTGCTGGATGCCCTCGTAGAGGCGGTCGGCCTGGTCGCGCGCGATCGTCTTCGGGTGGTACCCCTCGCTGATGCCCGCGTGCTTCAGGATCTCGCCCGCCTTCTGCGAGCTGACGCGGCTGAAGTCGGTCTGGAGGAACCCCTTCACGGTG
>DASUGR010000106.1:0-24879 GCA_036273915.1 Planctomycetota bacterium
CGGAGCATCCCGGCAGCGTACGGGGCTGCGCGATCCGGTGCCCCCGGACCCCCCACTCTTCCCGACGCCGCACGCCGTCATCCGACGATCTTGTCGTACTCGGCGTGGGTCCCGATCCAGAACCACACGATGCCGTCCTCACCCTCGTGGCCGAGGGCTCGGTAGCGCGCGCCCACGCGGACCGACCAGACGGAGCCGATGCGCTTGAAGTGGAGCGAGGGGTGCCGCGGGTCGTCCCTCAGCAGCCGGTAGTTCTTGTCGGCGAGCTCGCGGACTTCCGCCGGCAGGGCCTCGTGCAGCGCCCAGAAGCGGGACGAGGCGTAGTGCCTCAAATCTCCCGCGTCTTCCCTGCCTTGTGCTCCGCGCGCGCCTCCGAGACCAGGGCGTCGAGCTTGCCGGCCTTGGAATCGGCCTCGATCTGCTCGTCCCAGGCGCGGGCGTCGAACTCCGCGAACCACTCCCGGAACTTCCGGAGTTCCTCGGGGGTCAGTCCGCGCACGTGCTTCTCCAGCTTCTCGAGGTTGGTCATGACGCTGCCTCGATCCTACCGCGGCGGGCGCCGCCGGCCTGATGCGCTTCCGCTGCGCTTCTTTTGGACGGTATGGACCATATGGACGGCATGGACAACTCGTCGCCGTAAGTCGTTGCGGGACAAGGGGCTACCGACGCATTAAAAGTCCGCTGCTCTGCCGACTGAGCTACGCCCCCGTCGTGCGGGCAAGTCTAGCACGGGTAGGGGGTTACGGCGAGGGCGAGGTCTTCGAGGCCTGCCACCGTGGGTCACCCTGATGCGCTTGCTGATGCGCATTCCTCGCCAACTCCCCATGCCGTCCCCGCGGCGCTCCAGCCGATCCAGCTGGTCTCCCGCGCCTCCCTCCAGTGCTTGGCGAAGTCGGTCAGCGGCCTCCGCCAAGGCCCCGCGCACACTTGATCAGGCCTTCGACCAGAGGTCCGCTGCCGACTCGACGGAGGCCAGCTTCTCGCAACCTCCAGGCATTCTCGGCCTCGAACCAAGGCGAAGGTGCCAACGAGTCCACGCGCGCTCTCGAAATGGAAGCTACCCACACGCGCACCGGCTTCAGTCGAGCCGGATCAGCTTCAGCGAGCGGAGGTACCCGGCCGGCTCGTGGATCCCGTAGTCGTCGATCATCTCCTCGACGTAGACGACCACGACGTCGTCGCCCTCGAGCGCCGCGTCGTAGCCGAACCAGGCGACCTGCCTCTCGACGTAGGTGCCGGGGAGGTAGCCGGGCTCGCCGGGCACGCCCTGCTCCTCCTCGCCCTCCGACCCCGCGGCGGCGAGGCGGTAGTCGCGCGAGGGCGCGCCGCCGAAGTCGTCCCAGTGGCGCACGTGCAGCTCGTTGCCCCGGTCGCTCTGCGTGACGTAGAGGAGATCGACGCGCAGGCCGCCGTCCTCGCCCCGCGCGAGCACCGTCGGGAGGTGCGCCCCCGGGCCCCCCGCCACTCCCGCCTCCGAGAAGGTGCGGCCGCCGTCCTCGCTCACGCGCAGCCGAACGCCGTCGCTCGCCTCGTAGGCGACGAAGATCGTCATCGTCTCGCCCGCGCCGAGGAGGGAGACGCTCGGGTCGAACCCGACCACGTCATCCTCGCGCTCGACGCGCACGTCGCGGAACGCGTCGGTTCCGGCGAGCCGGGTCAGGCAGCGGGTCTCGAGGAACGCGATCTCCTCGTCCCCGGTCGCGAGGAAGTCGTTGTAGCCGTACGCGACGACGAGGTCGCCGCCCTCCGAGTACCGCGCGCCGATGACGAGCGGCACGAACTCCTCGTCGAGATCCTCGCTCACGAACGCCGGGGCGGTGTACTCGCCGCCGTGGAAGAGGACGCGCTCGCCGCCGAGGCTGAACGCGAGCGGCTCGCCCCGCGCGTTGCGCGCCGAGGGCGCCCCCTCGATCAGCACGAGGTCATTCGTGTAGTCCTCGTTGACGCGCCAGAAGACCAGCGCGAGCTCGTACGACGGGCCCAGTGCGACCTGCGCGAGACGGAAGCTCCAGTCGTCGTAACCGGCAGCCAGTGCGTGCGTCTGCGGGAACGTCGCGCCGCCGTCGAAGGAGAGGCCCAGCGTGACGCGCTCGCCGGACGCGCGGGCGATGGCGACCACGCTCCCCCGCGCTGCGATCTCGTGGTCCCGCCACTCGCCGAACCACTCGGCGTCACCCAGAGGGCGCGTCGCGACATCGGTCACGGCGTTCGAGGCCCGGTCGTGACGTACGCGGATCTCGTACGTGTTCCAGTCGTCGGGATCCTCCCGGTTGCCGTCGTACGTGATCGCGGTCGTAACGTCGCCGACGCAAGCGACGGCGGGCGCGGCCAAGAACTCGAGATCGCTCGTGTAGAGCGTGGCCGTCTGGATCACGGCGGGGTCGCCGTCCTCGACGGGCGCGTCGGGCCCGTTCCGGTTGATGATCGACTCCTGGCCGATCTCGATGCGGAGGAGCACGACCGACCTGCCCTCGTCGGACTCCGCGCACAGGGCGAGCACCTGGTCGGCGGCGACCGCGCCGGCGAGGCCCAGCCGCACGTACCCCTGCCCGTCCATCTCGAGCCACGGACCAGCCACCTCCGGGACGTGGCCCGTCGCCGCGATCCCGGCGCCACCCAGGGATTCGGGGCCACCGGGCGGCGTCGTGCCGCCGTCCGAGCAGTGGGCCACGCAGAGGCGCACCGGGCCCGTGCCCCCCGGCGCGCGCGTGAGGACGTTGATCGAGAAGGGCTCGCCCGCGGGCGTCGAGACGTCGAACGCGCGGTCCACGTGGTCGATCCCGAGGCGACCGAGATCCACGGCCGGGCTCACCGAATCGACCGGGAGCGGGTCGAGGGGCACCAACCCTGCGGTCAGCAGGATGCGCTCGACGGAGCCGGGCACGGCGCCCCGTCCGCCTCCGGAGCATGCTGCGGCGAGCGTGACTGCAAGCGTGACTGCGAGGACGAGGGCGACGCGCGTGGTCATGGATGGACCTCCTGCTGTGGATAGGGATGCCGAGCCCCCAGGCGAGCGGTCGAGAAGGCCCGAATCGCGGTAGAATGTCCCTCGCCGTGGCGGGCGATCCCGTCCGCGAGGCGTTCGACCGGTTCCGCAAGCACGACTCCCATGTCCGAGCGATCGTCCTCGGGATCGTGCGTGACGAGAACCGGGCGGAGGACGTGATGCAGGAGGCGTACGTCGTCGCTCTCGGGAGGGGGGATCGTGTGAAGGACCCGCGGGCCGCACGGAGCGCCCGGATCCACGCCTCCTGGACGACATCCTCCGCGAGATGCTCATCACCGAGCAGGTCCCGGGCGATCGCACGCAGGAAGTGACCGTGCCCGAGTAGTGCGGCTTCGTCGAGCGGCATCTGTTCCTAGAACGTATACATCCGGCCTGGCGTTTCGCGAGCCCGACCCGAAACGGAAGGCGCAGCTGGTTTTCCTCCACATCCGCGACCGCTGCGCCGGCTTGCGGCATCCTCGCTTGTAGCGCAGGAGGTCCATCCGTGGGATCCGAGATGAAACACGTGCCCGTCCTAATCCTCGCCCTCTTCGCCGCCTGCTCCGGCGGGGGCGGAGCCGCGGCGACTCCGAACACCCATCGGATCCTCCTGACCGCCGGCATGGTGCTGCTCGAGCCGCTCGCGACCGACAACGTGAGCCCTGACATCGACCTCGCCCGGCTCGGGATCGACCACGTGGCGCGCGCGTACGACGTCTCGACACCCCCGGGTGAGCTCTTCACGATCAACGTCCTCGCGCGGGCTCCCGGAAACGCCGGGCCGGTGCGCCTCGGAGTCGCGCACTGCGCGGACGGTGGTACGGCGCCGATCGGCGGCCCCGAAACCCTCGGCGACGCGGGGATCGTCCCGTCCGCCCACGACCCGGAGACGAACGGCCCCTGGCTCGAGGTGGACGGCAACGGATACGTGCGGGTCGGGCTCGATGGCGCCGTCGACGAGGACCAGGTGCTTGCGATCTCCGCCGAGGACGCGGAGGGCGAGTCGATCGTGCTCCTGCGGATTCGCATGGGCGAGGAGTCGATCATCAACCGGAACGGCCCCGACGCTCCCTTCGAGGATGGCGCACCGTTTCTGATCCAGACCGCGACGCTCCTCGAGAACACCCTCGACCTCCTCGCCTCGCCGGCCGTCGCATCCGCAGACGGCATCACGAACGTCGTCGCGTACGACCGCGGCGGCCCGAACGACTGGTACGCCTACGAGATCCGCCTGCGCCACGACGCGGCGACGAACACCGTGGTCGGCAAGGACACCGCCCCGCTCGGCGAGGAGGACTGGTTCGGCGAGTGGCGAGACCACGAGCTTGCCGCAAAGGGCAACGTCCTCGTGTTCGCCCGGGTGGTCGACGAGCACGGCACGCTCCGCATCTCCTTCGATGGCGGCGCGACTTTCACGCAGACGCACGATTTCACGACAGGCTACTACGACTGGAGCTTCCGCCTCGCGCAGGTGGCGCTCGGCCCAGCCGACGAGCTGGCGCTCCTCTTCTGGCACGCGAAGGCGGACGACTCGAGCGACCTGGTTCTGGTCGAGGGGACCCCCTCCGCACGCGACTCCGAGGGCCGGCCACGCTCCTACAGCCTCGGCAGCGAGCGCATCCTGTTCCAGGGCGACGGGCACGGGGGACCCGCGATCTCGCTGGACGGCCTTGACTACTTCGTGCCCCTGGTCATCGGTGCACAGTACTCCGAGGGGGGCGACCTCGTCGTGGCCTACGGCTACACCCAGTTCATCGACACCGGGGAGGACGTGACCTCGTTCACCGAGACCCACTGCCTGACGCGGCTCAGGGGGAACGATGCGTTCCTGGACGTGCGCGTAGAGCGCGAGGACGACGTGCTCGGATTCGACCCGAGCCTCTCGCTCCTCGGCCACGGCGAGACGATGACCGTGTTTGTCGCCTACGAGGCGAGCGACGGCGTCCGGATGCGCATGAGCGCGGACGGCGGCCGGACGTTCTCCGAGGCAGGAGTGGCTGGGGGCCCGGGGGCGCACCTGCCGTCCGTCTTCGCGCGGGTCGGGGGTGGCGCCACGCGTGTCGATCTCCTCTACATCACGCCGACGGAATGGGGTAGCGAGCTTCACGTCCGCCGCTGGGAGGACTTCGGCAACACGCCGTCACGCGACTACCGGATCGCCGGCGCCGGGCCGGAGGGCGAGGTGGCGCAGGGCGTGCCCGGCGAGCCTGGCTACGTCCAGGGCACGTACGTGGAGAAACAGGTAGGCTGGTTCGGATACGACGCGGCGCTCGACGGCGACGATGTGGTCGTGGTCTACATCGAAGAGGTGACCGACTACTACGGGGGTCTTGGGGGCGAGGAGGTCCCGATGCCCCTCGTGGAGAACTCGCTGCCTCCGGATCCGGTGTACCTCCGCGCGATGAAGCTCGCACGGCTCGATTGACAACGCTCGAGGAGAGGACGAATGACGGCGCGTCGCCTGCGAAGCCTACGCGTCGTGGGCACGCTCGACGCGAAGCACGCTCCGGGCGGAGAAGTCGTGGACTTGGCCGCCCACGGCGTCGCCCTCGCAGAACCGGATGCCGCCGTCCCGCCGGACCTCCGTCACATAGCCGACCATCTCAACGGTGTTCCCCGACAGGTTGACCGCTCTCAGCCTGATGGCATGTCGGCGACGGTTCGCGAGACCGAGGAACCTGCTGACGTCATCCAGTCGCATTGCTCCATTCTCCCCGGCCCGCGCGCAACGAAGAGACAATCCGGATTGCCGAGACTCAGGCTCCCCGCGCCTTCGCCGAGCAGCACGACGGGGAGGCCGCGACCAAGGCCTACTTCCCGCCGACGCCGATCACCAAGGTCGCGAGGCGGGCCACTGGGGTTGATGGAAGGAGTCGACGACGGGGTAGAGGCGCGCGCCGCGCCCGAAGAGAACACAGAAAGGCGAGCGAAGCGCGGCCCTTCGTCGAGCCGGGAGGCCTGCGCCCGAGCGTACCCCGATGAACCGACAACCCCCGGCTGCCCCTCGACGGCGCGCGCGTGACGGACGACGTCTCGCCCGTCCCGCGTGTCCGGATCCGCTGCTCCGTCGTCGCACGGGAGGCGGCCGAAGGATGCGCAACTATTACGCAGACGCTACGGTACGGAGACACAACGGCGGCTACGCTGATCGGGACCGCAGGCGGTCGAGACGGTCTCGCGCTCGCCATGCCGGCACGAAAGAACCCGCCTCGATCGGAGCTCCATGCCCCCCAGCCCCCCCACGATGTCCACCGGCAGCGCCGCGCCTCCGCCGCCCATATGCTGGAAAAATGTCGGATTCTTCCTGCTCGCGCACGCGCTCGCCGTCGCGGCGGTCGCCTACCTCGTCTGGGTGCGCTGCTCGCCGTGGACGCTCGCACTCGGCGCGCTCTGGCTGGTCCTCTGCGGCCTCTCGATCACCGCCGGATACCACCGCCATTTCGCCCACCCGACGCACAAGGCCGCATGGCCGCTGCGGGCGTTCTACCTGCTCTTCGGCGCCGCCTCGGTGCAGAACTCCGCGCTGAAGTGGTCGGCCGACCACCGGCTGCACCACCAACGCACCGACGAGGTGGACGATCCCTACAACGCGCGCCGCGGCTTCTGGTGGTCCCACATCGGATGGATCTTCTTCGAGGACGAGACCCCGTTCGAGCCGGGAGCCGTGACCGACCTCCAGCGGGATCGGCTCGTCCGGCTGCAGGACCGCCACCTCGTCCCCCTGGCGTTGCTGGTGGGAGGCGCTGTTCCGGCTGCCCTCGGCCTCCTCTGGGGGGATCCGCTGGGCGCGCTCCTGTGCGCCGGGTTCCTGCGCCTCGTCCTCCAGTGGCACGCCACGTTCTCGATCAACTCGCTCGCCCACATGCTCGGGACGCAGCCCTACTCGACGGCGTGCACCGCGAGGGACAGCTGGATCACGGCCGTGATCACGCTCGGCGAGGGGTATCACAACTACCACCACCGCTTCCCCGGCGACTACCGGAACGGGGTGCGCTGGTATCACTTCGACCCGACCAAGTGGTTCCTCTACCTGGCCGAGAAGATGCGCCTCGCGCGCGATCTCCGACGCGTACCGCATGCGACGATCGAGGCCGCGCGCACGACGACGTTCTCCCGTCTCCCGGAGTTCGCCCAGCCCGGAGCCAGCCAAGGAAGGGGACAGTCATGACGCTCGAAGAGATCTCCCGCACCCTCCAAGGGGAGCTCCGCGGCCCCGGCGGGATCGTGATCGACGGCATCGCGTCGCTGGAGCGGGCCGGGCCGGGGCAGCTCGCGCCGCTCGGCGACGTCCGGTTCGCCGCCGCCGCCCGCGCATCCAAGGCGGGCGCCCTCCTCGTCTCCGCAAACGTGGCCGGGCCGTGGCTGCACCCGCACATCGTGGTCGGCCAGGCGCTCGTCGCCCTGAATCGGCTCATCGAGATCATGGGGCTCGCGAGGCTCGTCGGGAGGGCGGGGACCCACCCGACCGCCATCGTGGATGCGACCGCGGACGTCCATCCCTCCGCGACGGTCGGCCCCTATACCGTCATCGAAGCGGACGCCCGCATCGGGGCGAGGACGCGCATCGACGCCCATGTCGTCATGGAACGCGGCGCCGTCCTAGGTGAGGATTGCTGCGTCGCGCCCGGCGCGGTGCTGCACGAGGGACTCGTCGCGGGCAACCGCGTGTGCATCGGGGCCCACGCGGTCCTGAGCCGTCCCGGGTTCGGGTACGTGGCGACCCCCGCCGGCCCGCAGCGCCTTCATCACATCGGGCGCGTGGTCCTCGAGGACGACGTCCACGTGGGTGCGGGCACGACGATCGACCGGGCCCGCTTCGAGGACACCCGCGTCGGGCGCTTCAGCGCCCTGGACAACCTCGTCCACGTGGGCCACAACTCGACGATCGGCGCCCGGACGTTCATCGCCGCGCAGGTGGGCCTCGCGGGGCACGCCCGGATCGGCAACGACTGCGAGGTCGGCGGCCAGGCGGGGATCAGCGTCGGCTGCGGCGTCGGCGACCGGTGCCGCATCGCGGGGCGCTCCGGGCTCATCCGGAGCTTCGGCGACGGCAAGACGGTGCTCGGCTACCCGGCGATGGAGAAGCCCGAAGCGCTCCGTATGGTCGCCGTCCTGCGGAGGATCGCGTCCCGGTGGCGCGACCGGCGCAAACGGATCCTCCCTCGCGAATCGGCCCCCCGACGCAACGGATCGTGATACGCTACCCTTGTCGAAGGCTCGCCGGATCCCGGGGGGCCTCGGGTGCTGCTCGCGATTCGCTCCCCCGCGGGTCGCAAGGACCGTACGGGGCGGAAAGGCCCTCGACGATGCGGACCGGGATGATCTTCGTGGACAACCTCTCGTTCGAGACGAGCGAGCAGGATCTCCGGGAGATGTTCTCGGAGGACGGCCGGAGCGTGGAGCGCGTGAGCATCGCGACGGCCGGCGACGCGGGCCAGTCCCGCGGTTTCGCCCTCGTCGAGATGGCCCCCGGCACCGAGCTCGCCGGCGTGGTCCAGGCCCTGCACGGAAGAGAGCTGCGCGGCCACGTCCTGCTCGTCAGCGAGGCGGACGACCGCGGCCCGCCCCAGCGGTCGGGCCGGCCGCTCGGGGACTTCGGCGGCCGCTGGTAGCCTCGGGCCCAGGTATCCCGCGTGCCCGATCGGCCCGCACTTCGCGGCTGGCTCGCGTTGACGGTCCTCGGCGCGGCGATGTTCCTCCGGTATCCGCCGCGGGGCCCCGAAGGGCCCGCGGGTGCGGAACGAGTTCCGCACCCTGAGGTCCGTAACCTCTTGCCGTTCCCGCGGTTGGGGGCGTCGCGCACGTCAACCGTTGCCCTGCTCGGTCACCTCGAGCACGCGGTCCACGGCCGGCGCGGCGAGCTCCTGCACGCGGCCGCTCGGCCAGCGGACCACCACGCGCGCCTTCGACGCCCCGCCGAGGCCGAAGTGCAGGAGCGGGCCGTCCTGCGACAGGTAGCCTGCCGACGTCTTCACCACGCGCGTCCGCGTCCGGCCGCCCGCCGTCACCTCCACGCGCGCGCCGATGCCGTCGCGGTTCGAGGCCACGCCGTGCAATTTCACCAGGAGCCAATGCCCGCCCTGCGGCGCGTCGTTCCTGAGCACCCGCATCCGGCCGCCGAGCACCTGCACCACCACGTCGAGGTCGCCGTCTCCGTCGAGGTCGCCCGCCGCGGCGCCCCGGCAGCAGAGCTGTTCCCTGAAGTACGCCCCCGAACCCCCCGACACATCCCTGAACCGGGAGCCCTCGATCCCGCGGAAGACGACGTCCCCGTATCCCTCGATCTTGAACGCGGAGCCCGTCGTGCAGAAGAGGTCCAGGAACCCGTCGTGGTCCACGTCGAACACGAGCGACGACCAGGTCACGAGCGGCTTCAGCACCTCCCCCACGCCCCAGCGCGTCGCCTCGTCGGCGAAGCGCCACCCGCCCTTGTTCATGTAGATCGAGCCCTCGTCGAAGTCGGGCGTGAGCACGTCGAGCCGCCCGTCGCCGTCGAGATCGGCCACCTCGACGCCCATCGACGCGCGCTCGAGCCCGTCCGCGCCGAGCGCCACGTCCGCCTGCTCCGCCAGGTCGACGAACCTGAGCCCGCCGAGGTTCTTGTAGAGCCGGTTCCGCATCCCGTCGCCCGCGACGAAGAGGTCGATCCTCCCGTCGCCGTCGAAATCCGCCGCCGCCGCGCCCATCGCGTGGAGCTTCGGGTCCGCGAGCCCCGACGCCCTCGAGACGTCCTCGAACCTCCCGTTGCCGAGGTTTCGGTACAGCGCGTCCGGCTCGCCCGCGTACGCGAGCGGGCTCGGGAACGGGTAGCCCTCGGGCGCGGGGATCTTCGGGTCGTACGCGAGGTAGTTGCCGACGTAGAGGTCGAGCCAGCCGTCGCCGTCGAAGTCGGCGAAGACCGCGGGCACCGTGAACCGCGCGTCGCCGACGCCGGCCTCCTCGGTCACGTCGCGGAACGTCCCGCCGTCGTTCCGGTAGAGGACGTTTCGCCCGAAGTTCATGACGTAGAGGTCGGTGTCGCCGTCGTTGTCGTAGTCCGCAGCGGCGGCGCCCATGCCGTAGCCGGTGTCGCCGACGCCGGCCGCGTCCGTGACGTCCTCGAACCGCATGCCGCCGAGATTCCGAAAGAGGCGGTTCCGCGGCGGCGCGGCGGGCGGGGGGCCGTCGCTCACGCCCGGCACGTGCGCGCCGTTCACGGCGTAGATGTCGAGGCGGCCGTCGCCGTCGCAGTCGAAGAGCGTGACGCCGACGCCAGCGCTCTCGACGATGTTGTCCATGTTGGAATCGCCGAAGGTGTGGACGAAGTCGACAGCCGCCACGTCGGTGAAGGGGAGGGGCGCGGGGAACCCGGCGGTGGCCGGGTGGGCGTCGCCGCGCCCGCAGCCTGCGGCCGCGGCGGCGAGGAGGAGCATCGCTCGCATGGGCGGAGGAGGATACCCGAGCGCGGCCGGGACGGCCACGCGGCCCGGGCAGGCGTCACTCGAACGAATGGGCCGCGAGGAACGCCGTGGGCGTCATCACCGGGAGGTCGTCGTCCGGAAAGTGCGCGGTGTTTCGGGTGACGATCAGGTCCGCACCGCCCGCCCGGGCGCTGAAGTACCGGACGGCGTCCTCGAAGTCGCGGAAGTCTGCATCGATCACCCGGTTGAGCACCGGGGCGTCACATGCCGTCAGGCAGGGTCACTGCGGGGGCTCGAGCAGCGGGCCGTACCGGTCCCGCTCCTCGGGCGTGAAGTCGCGGACCAGCCGCTCCTTCGACAGGCGCAGCAGGTCGTCGCGCCCGAGCGGCCACAGCCGGACCGTCGTGTCCTCCGACGCGGTCGCCAGCGTGTTGCCGTCCAGCGTGCACTCGACGAACCACACGGGCTGCACGTGGCCCCGCATCACCGCGAGCAGCCTGCCGCCGCGGTCCCAGTGGCGCACCGCGCCGTCGCGGCACGAGGTGACGACGCCCTTCCCGCCGGGCAGGAACACGCCCTTGTACACCTGGTCCGGGTGCGGCAGCACCGGCCCGGGCTTGCCGTCGGCCGTCCAGAGGCGCGCGGTGCCGTCCACGGACGCGGTCACGATCGCGTCGCCCTCGGGCGAGAACACCGCGGCGCGGACCGCCCCCTCGTGGCCCGCAAGGTCCGCGATCACCTCGCCCTTCGAGGACCACACGCGCGGGACCGGGTCCTTCGTCGGGATGCCGACGAGCCGGTCGCCCTTCGGCGAGAAGACGCAGTACCAGATCTCCTCCGGCACCGGGAAGGTCGCGAGCAGCTCCCCTTCCGCCGACCACACGCGCGCCTGCCGGTCGTCCGCCGTCGTCAGCACGAGGCTCCCGTCCGCGCTGAACGCCGCGGAGCCCACGCCCTGCGGGTGCTCGAGCGTCGCGCGCAGCCGGCCGCGGCCGTCCCAGAGCTTCGCCGTCCTGTCCGCGGAGAAGCTCACGACCAGGTCGCCCTTCGGCGACACCTCGACGCCGCGGATGAGCCCGTCGTGCTTTAACCGCGCGATCTCCTTCCCGTCGAGGTCGAAGAGCACCGCCTCGAGCTCGTCCTTGCACGAGATCGCGACGCGCCCCTCCCCGTGGCCCCACCAGAGAAGCGGCGAGAAGAGCTCGATCTCCTTCACGAGGCGCCCGTCCGTCTCGCGGATGTGGAGTGCTCTCGCCGAGCAGGTCAGCAGCCGGCCCGGCTCGTACCCGATGCCCGTGACGCGGCTCGGGTGGTAGATCGCGGGCACGGTGGGCGAGTCGACGTGCCACACGCGCGCGGTGCCGTCGCGCGAGCCCGTGACCACGAGCGTGCGGTCGCCCGAGAACGCCGCGTGGAGGATCGCGCCCGCGTGGCCGTCCAGGTACGCGGGCCCCGGCCCGTACCAGTGCTGGAGCGCCGCGTGGCCGTCCTCGCCGGCGACGAGGAGCCACGGCCCGGCCCAGGCGCTGAACGAGAGCGCGCCGCCGACGAAGTCGGCCGACCGCACCTCGTCGAGCCCGGAGTGCACGAACCGCCGCGTGCCGTCCTTGAAGTCGAGGATAAGCCCGAGGCAGCGGTCGTTCGGCGTGACCGACACGATCCCCGGGAACCGCTTCGACACCGGCACGCCGTCCCACGTCCAGAGGGTGACCTGGTCGCCGTCGTCGAGCGTCACGACGTGGAGCCCGTCGTCCGCGACCGCGGCGAACGCGCACGGCCCCGCCTTCGCCACGCGCGCCTGCCGCTTCCCGTCGGCGCCCCAGAAGGCGTAGTTGCCGTCCGCGGAGGCGGTGAAGATGCGCTGGCCGTCCGGCGACATCGCCACCTGCTCGACCGGCCCCGCGTGGAGAAGCTCGCCGATCTTCCTGCACTGCGGCGACCAGAGCTGCACGGCGATCCCGGTGCCGTACGTCGCGAGGATCGGCGCCGACGGCGCGAAGACGGCGCACCGCGTGCCGGCTGCGGGCGCGATGGTCCTCTCGCGGTTCTTCGCGTCGTACCAGCGGAGCCGTCCGTCGCTCGTGATCGCGTAGAAGGTGAACTCGCCCGCCGCGCGACCGCCCGCCCTCGCCTTGAGGTCGCGAAGGACCTTGCCCGTGGCGTCCACGAGGCGCAGGGTCTCCGGCGTCGGCGCGAGCGAGAGCACCGCGCCTTGGATGTCGAAGGGGGCAGGGGGGAACGAGGCGAGCTTCTTCCCCGCGCGGTCCCGGATCGACAGTTCCTCGGCGGTCGCGACGACCACGCTGTCGCCGAGGAAGCGCACGTCCGTGACCGGCTTGCCCACGGCGAGGGTCGCGATCTCCTTGCCGTCCGGCGTCCAGAGCCGGACGGTCCCGTCCTCGCCCCCGGTCGCGACGGTCCCCCCGTCCGCCGACACGTGGACGCGAAGGACGGCGCCCGTGTGGCCCCTGAGGATCGCGCGCTCCCGCGCGCGGCAGAGCGCGGCGTAGAGCGCGCTCCGGGCGGGCTCGACGTCGGCGATCTCGAAGGCGCGGCGGGCGAGGAGGAGGCTACGGGTGCCGTCCTCCGGGGCGGCCTCGGTCGCCGCCTCGGCCAGCGCGAACGCCCGGTCCTGCCCCCACGCGGCCACGCAGAGGAGGAGGACGGCCCCCGGAACCCCCCGGAATCGTTTCATGCCGCGGAATGCAGCAGATCGCGGGCCAACCGTCCGGGACCGCGACAGGGCGGGGCGCCGAGGGCCGTCCTGCTACGGCAGGGTGACGTAAGATGGGGGTGCGTGATCCTCACGCAGCTCTTGGACGACTGCTGGGAGCCCACGGAGGCCGTGGCGCTGCTTCGTCGCCTCGCGAAGGGGGGCGCCGGCACGCCGTCGTGCCTCCGGGTCGACCGCGCGGGCGCCCGCGTCGTCGGCGCCGACTTCGCCGCGAACGAGCCCTTCGGCGCTGCGTCCTACCTCTGGGTGCTCTGGACGGGCGCCCCGCCGACGGTCGCGGAGATGCTCGCGCTCCACGACGAGCACGTCCGCGTCGTGCGCGGCGATCTCTCCGATCAGCTGGACGGGAGCACGATGCCGCGCCGCTCGAGCAGCGACCCGTCCATCCTGTAGAGCGCGATCAGCGCCTTCCGGTAGTCGACGATCGCGTCCAAGTGCGTGATCTGGCTCAGGAGCAGGTCGCGCTGCGCCTGCGCCACGAGGAGCCCCGTCGACTTGCCGACGCGGAACTTCTCCTCCTCCACGCGCACGACCTCCTCCTGCAGCGCGACCGTCGACGCGGACGCCTCGATCTGCTGCTCCGCGCGCCGGACCTCGACGTAGGCGGTTTGCACGTCCCACTCCACGAGGTTCCTGAGGTTGTCGATCGCGAGCCGCTTCTGCTCCTCCTCGAACTGCGCGCGCTGGAGGAGTGCCCGCTTCTCGCGGTTGCCGAAGGGGCGCTCGAACGTGATGCCGAGCGAGAGGTCGTACGTCGGGTCGCCGAGGTTCTCGATCGCGTTGCCGAACGCGTCGGCGAACCCGGTCTTCCCGTACGCGACGAAGAAGTCGAGCACGGGCAGCAGCCCGTTCTTCGTGTAGACGACCTCGAGCCGGCCCTGCTCGAGCCGCAGCCGCGCCTCCGCGATCTCCGGCCGCGACTTCACGCCGAGCGTGACGTAGTCGTCCACGGGCTCGAGCGCGAGCGGCTTCATCCGCGGGTCGTCCTCGACCGAGACCTCGCGCCCCCAGGCCCCCCCCGGATTCGTCAGCCGGAGCAGCTCCAGCCGCAGCCGGTCCTGCCGCGCCCGCGCGCCGATGAGCGCCTGGTTGCGCGTGGCGACCTCCGCCTTGGCCGAGACGACCTCGGTCTCGGCGACCGCGCCGACCTGCACGCGCGTCTCGACCTCCGCGAGCTGCCGCTGCGCGAGCTTCAGCGATCCCTCGAAGATCTCGATCTGGTACCGCGCCTGCGCGAGGTCCCACGCGGTGAGCTCCGTCTGCGCGACCAGCGCGAGGACGAAGCCGCGCAGCTCCTCGACCGACACCTGCTTCTCGAGCGTCGCCTGGTCGACGCGCGCCATGTTGACCGCGGTGCCGCGGCCGCGCAGCAGCGCCTGCGTGAGCGAGACGTACCCGCGCACGTCGTGCTGGTCGGGCGTGCGGTCGGAGTCGGAGCGGTCCCACGCGACGCCGCCCTCCACGCGCGTGCCGGTCGGGAACTCCTTCGAGACGCCGGCGGTGGCGCTGGAGTCGAACCCCTCCGTCGCGAAGCTCGTGCCGGTCGCGCGCGAGACCTCCTGCGTACGCTCGCGCGCGTAGGCGCCCGAGGCGAAGAGCACGGGGTCGAACCGCGCGCGCTCGACCTCCTCGAACGTCCCCGCGATCGCCGGCGAGAGCTGCTCGACCTTGAGCGACCGGTTGTTCGCGAGCGCGAGCATCACCGCCCGCTCGATCGAGAGCTTCAGGGGGCCGGTCTCCGCGGGCGGGGAGGGGGTGGGGTCCGGGGAGGGGGCGGGGATCGGCGTCGGCGGCGGCGGCTCCGGCGCCTTCTCCGGCGCCGCGCATCCCGCGAGGAGGAGGAAGATCGGTACGGGGTGCTTTTTCATCGATCGAAAGGCGCCCGGAACCGTTCCGCAAGCAGGTAGACGATCGGGACCACGACCAGCGTGATCAGCGTCGAGCTCGTGAGGCCGCCGACGACCGCGCGCGCCATCGGCGCCTGCGCCTCCGCCCCCTCGCCGATGCCGAGCGCGAGCGGCAGGAGCCCGAGGACCGTCGTGAGCGTGGTCATGAGGATCGGGCGCAGCCGCCGCCGGCCGGCCTCGAGGACCGCGTCGCGCGCCCCCCGCCCCTCGCGCCGGAGCGCGGACGCCTGGTCGACGATCAGGATCGCGTTGTTGACGACGATGCCGCCGAGCATGATGCAGCCGATGAAGGACTGCACGTTGAACGTCGTGCCGGTGAGGAAGAGCGTCACCACCACGCCGATCAGCGCCAGCGGCACCGAGAACATCACGACCAGCGGGTCCACGAGCGACTCGTAGAGGCAGGCCATCACCATGTACACGAGCACGAGCGACAGGAGGAGCCCCATCACGAGCTCGCCGAACGCCTCCTGCTGCTCCTCGAAGTCCCCCGCCAGCGCGGTCTCGTAGCCCTTGGGCATCGGGATCCGCCGCAGCGCCTCCTGCACGTCGCGCGCGACCGAGCCGAGGTCGCGGCCCTCGATGCCCGCGGTCGCGATCACCACGCGCTGCTGGTTCTTCCGGTCGATGACGACCGGGCCCTTGTGCGGGTCGGCCTCGACCACGTTCCGGAGGACGACCTGCTCGGCGCGGTCGTTGGTGATCGTGAAGTCGAGGATCTGGTCGATCGCCATCCGCTCGGAGCCCTCCACCTTGAGCAGGATGCGCACCTCGTCGCCTCCCTCCCGGTAGTCGCCCGCGTCGCTGCCCGCGATCGCCGTCTCGAGCGTCTGCGCGAGCTTCGACACGGTGAGGCCGAGGTCGGCGGCGCGGTCGCGGTCGATCCGGAGGAGCGTCTCGGGCGCGCCGGCCTGCGAGCTCAGGCGCACGTCGACGACGCCGGGCACGGACTCGATCGCCTTCTGGACCTCCGCCGCGACCTGGTGGAGCGTCTCGAACTCGTGGCCGCGGATGTCGACGACGAGCGCGTTCTCCTCCTCGAACCCGATCCGCAGCACGAAGAGCCCCTGGCCCGCGCGCGCGCGCACGACCATGCCGGGGCGGAGGGCGAGCCTCTTCCGGAGCGCCACGGCGATCTCCTCGCTCGACCGCTTCCGCTCCTTCGCGGGCACGAGCGTCACGCGGATCTCGCCCCCCGACGCCGCGGTCGCGCTCCGGTACGACGGGCCGATGCTCACGGTCGTGTGGAGCGCCTCCGGCACCTCCTCGCGCACGATCCTCTCGATCTCCGCGACCTCCTTGTCCACGACCTCGATCCGCGTGCCGACCTCCATCTCGGCCGTCACGCGCACCTCGCCCTCGTCGCTCGCGGGCAGGAACTCGGTCCCGAGCCGATTCGAGAGCTCGAGGCTCCCCCAGAGCAGGAGCGCGACCAGCGGCAGCACGACCCACCTCCAGCGGATCGCGCCCGCGAGCAGCGCCTGGTAGGCCTCCTCGATCGCGTGCAGCCCCTTGCCCACGAGCCGCCAGAGGATCCCCCTCCCGGAACCCTCCCCCTTCGCCATCACGCGGGCCGCGAGCATCGGCACGAGCGTGAGCGCGACGAGGAGCGAGCACACGAGCGAGAAGCTCACCACGTAGCCGAGCTGCCGGAACAGGAGCCCGGTCTGGCCGCGCACGAACACGAGCGGCAGGAAGACGACGAGCGTGGTGAGCGTGCTCGCGACGATCGCGGCCCACACCTGGGTGGTGCCGGCGACGGCCGCCTCCTTCCGGTCGGGCGTCTCCTCCGCGCGCACGCGCACGATGTTCTCGAGCACGACGATCGCGTTGTCGACCATCATGCCCACGCCGAGCGCGAGCCCGCCGAGCGTCATGAGGTTCAGCGTGAACCCCCCGAAGTAGAGCAGCGCGAACGTCGCGAGGATCGAGATGGGGATCGCCGTCGCGATCACGAAGGTGCTCCGCAGGTCGCGGAGGAAGAGGAGCAGCACGACGACCGCCAGCGCGCCGCCCCAGAGAACCGTGCTCCGGACGTTGTCGATCGAGCGCTGGATGTAGGCCGACGTGTCGGTGACCGGGACCATCCGGATCTGCGGGTAGTCGGCGTTGACGCGCTCCGCCTCCTTGAGCACGCGGCGCGCGACCTCGACCGTGTTGGTGCCCGACTGCTTGCGGACGCCGAGGCGCACGCCCGGCTCGCCGTTGATCCGGATGAGGCGCGTGGCCTTCTTGTGCGTGTCGGAAACCCTCGCGATCTGCCGCAGCCGGATCGGCGCGCCGCTCCGCATGGCGACGATCGTGTCCTTCAGCTCCTCGAGGTCGCGGAAGTGGCCGGGCGCGCGCACGGTCACCTCCAGCGCGCCGCGCTCGATGCCGCCGGCCGGGAGGTTGACGTTGGCCGCCTTGAGCGCCTCGAGGATCCGGTCGAGGGGGAGGTCGAGCGCCTTGATCCGGTCGGCGTCGACCTCGACGCGCACCTCGCGCTCGAGGCCGCCGAAGATCTCGACCGTCGCCACGCCCGGGAGGCGCTCGAGGCGGTAGAGCACGTTGTCCTCGACGAACGTGCGGAGCGCGATCGGGTCGAGGCGGCTCGAGATGCCGAAGACGAGGATCGGGAAGGCCGCCGCGTCGAACTTGCGGAGCTGGGGCCGGGTCGCCTCCTCGGGGACGTTGTCCATGATCCGGTCGAGCCGGTCGCGGATGTCGTTGGCGGCGACGTCGAGGTCGCTCCCCCACCCGAAGGTCACGCGCACGTCGCTCCGCCCCTCCGCCGAGATCGAGGTCAGCTCCTGCACGCCGGGGACCGCGGCGACCGCCTGCTCCACCTGGCGCGTGATCAGCTCCTCGACCTCCTGCGGCGCGGCGTTCTCGTACTCGGTCCGCACCGTGAGCGTCGGGTCCGCGACGTCCGGCATGAGGTCGATCGGGAGGCGCTGGAGCGCGACCGCGCCGATGATCACGACGATGAGCGTCACCATCGTCGTGAAGACGGGCCGGCCGACGCTGAAGCGGGCGAGCTTCACCCGGCGTCCCCCGGCCGCACGGTCGCCGCGAGCGGCGCGCCGTCGTCGATCAGGTGCTGGCCGACCGTGACGACGAGCCCTTCGAGCGGCGGCTCCAGGATCTCGGCGCGGCGTTCGCCGACGACGCCGACCCTCACCGGCACGAAGCGGGCCCTCTTCTCCGACTCGTCGACGAGGAAGACGCCGTCGACGCCGTCGCGCCGCACGACCGCGTCGAGCGGCACGACCGTCGCCCCCTCGCGGACCGCGAGCACGATCCGCGCGCGGACGAACATGCCCGGCCTCAAGCGGCCCATCTCGTCGGGCACCTCGACCTCGATGCGCGCCTGCCGCGACGCCTCGCGGAAGAACGGCGCGAGGCGCACGACCGTCCCCTGGAACACGTCCCCGGGATGGGCGTCGGTCGTCACCGCCGCCGCCTGCCCGACGCGGAGGCGCGGGTAGTCCTTCTCGGCGACGTTCACCTCGGCGACGAGCGGCTCGGCCTCGAGCACGGAGAGGATCGGCGCGCCGGCGGCAAGCGTGGCGCCCTCGTCGACGTAGCGCTCCGCGACCACCCGCGGCCCGCCGCCGTCGGGCCACGCGACCTCGATCTTGGTGTAGGAGAGGCGCACCTCGGCCGCCTTCCGCGCGGCGTCCCTCTGCTGCACGGCCGCCTGCGCGAGCTTCACCTTCGCCTGCTGCGCGTCGAGGTCGGACTTCGCGAGGTCGAGCTCCGCCTCCGACGCGACGCCGCGCGCGCGGAGCTCCGAGATGCGCTCGTGCTCGCGCTGGGAGCGGCCGGCGGCCACCTGCGCCTCGTCCGCGCCGGCGCGCGCGACCTCGAGCTCCGCCCGCGCCTGCTCCACCTGCTGCACCGCCTCGTCGTCGTCGAGCCACGCGACGGTCTGGCCGTTCTCGAGCCGGTCGCCGACGTTCACGACCAGCCGCTCGAGCCGCCCCGCGATCTTCCCCGAGACGATGAACTGCGAGCGCGGCCGCAGCGTGCCGACGAGCGTGCGCGCATCCTCGACCCGCGCCTTCGTCACCGGCTGGGCCACGACGGCGACCGGCCCGCCGCCCGAGCGCGCGCGCTCCGCCGGCGGCGCGTCGAGCTTCCTGAAGACGAGCCACCCGACCCAGGCGAGGCCGCCGATCACGGCGGCGGCAAGGAGCAGCTTGAAAACGCGCATACGCCGCGGGGCGGGCATTGTAGTCGAGGGACCCGGAAGGAGGGGGGCGCGGGGGGAGGAAACGTCGGCGGCCCCCGGAGCCCCCTCCCTTCCTCGGTCGCGACGTTGCCGGCACGGCTTCAGCCGTCGCCCCGAGGTGACTACAATCTGTGCCCATGAGCACGTTCGATCTCAAGGCCCACGACATCCACGTCGCCGAGATCCACCGCAACCTGCCGCCCGGCGCGCTCTACGAGCACGCGATCCGCCACGAGAAGCGGGCGAGCATCGCCGCCAACGGGGCGCTCGTCGCCTATTCGGGCACGAAGACGGGCCGCTCGCCGAAGGACAAGCGCGTGGTGAGGGCGCCCGCCTCCGAGAAGGACGTCTGGTGGGGCTCCGTGAACATCCCCATGGAGCCCTCCATCTTCGCGATCAGCCGCGAGCGCGCGCGCGACTACCTGAACACGTGCGACCGCCTGTACTGCGTCGACGGCTTCGCGGGCTGGGACCCGAAACACCGCATCAAGATCCGCGTGGTCTGCTCGCGCCCGTACCACGCGCTCTTCATGCACAACATGCTGATCCGGCCCTCGGCGGACGAGCTCGCGGGCTTCGGGAAGCCCGACTTCACGATCTACAACGCGGGCACGTTCCCCGCGAACAGCCTCACCGCGGGCATCGGGTCGAAGACGAGCATCGCGCTCTCGCTCGAGGAGCGCGAGCTCGTCATCCTCGGCACGGAGTACGCCGGGGAGATGAAGAAGGGGGTCTTCACGGTCGCGAACTACTTCGCCCCCAAGGCGGGCATGCTCTCCATGCACTGCTCGGCCACGGCGGACAAGCGGACCGGCCGCTCCTCCCTGCTCTTCGGGCTCTCGGGCACGGGCAAGACCACGCTCTCCGCCGACCCGAAGCGGCACCTGATCGGGGACGACGAGCACGTCTGGAGCGACGAGGGGGTCTTCAACATCGAGGGCGGCTGCTACGCGAAGGCGATCAACCTGACGCCGGAGAACGAGCCCGACATCTTCCAGGCGCTCCGCTTCGGCGCGGTGCTCGAGAACGTCGTGCTCGAGGACGACCGCTCGGTCGATTACACGGACACGAGCATCACCGAGAACACGCGCGGCGCCTACCCGATCGAGTTCATCCAGAACGCGAAGATCCCGTGCGTGGCGGGCCACCCGACGGACATCATCTTCCTCACGTGCGACGCCTTCGGCGTGCTGCCGCCGGTGAGCTCGCTCTCGCCCGCGCACGCCATGTACCACTTCATCAGCGGCTACACGGCGAAGGTGGCGGGCACCGAGGTGGGCGTCAAGGAGCCGACGGCGACCTTCTCGCCCTGCTTCGGGGGCCCCTTCCTCGTCTGGCACCCGAGCAAGTACGCCGAGCTCCTCGCCGCGAAGATGAAGCAGCATAAGGCGCGCGTCTGGCTCGTGAACACGGGCTGGAGCGGCGGCGGCCACGGCAAGGGCAAGCGCATCAGCCTCAGGCACACGCGCGCCATCGTGGACGCGATCCACGCGGGCACGCTCGCGGAGGCGAAGTTCCAGAGGGACCCCGTGTTCGGCATCGACGTGGCGACCTCGTGCCCCGACGTGCCGGCGGAGATCCTCGTCCCCAGGAACACGTGGACGGACAAGGCGGCGTACGACGCGGCGGCGAAGAGGCTCGCGGGTCTCTTCCGCGACAACTTCAAGACGTACGAGTCGGGCGCGGGCGCCGATGTGAAGGCGGCCGGCCCGGCGGCGTGACGCCGATCCCTAGTCCGGCGGGACGGCGCCCCTCGCCACCCACTCGCGCACGTACGCCGCGAACTCCTCGTGGGACATCGGCGGCTTCGACCGCCCGTCGCCGGGATCCCATCCGCCCTTCACGAGGCTGTCGGTCTCGACGTGGACGACCAGCTCCTCGAGGCTCTTCCCGCCGGTCGCTGCCCGGTCCCGGAACTGGAGCGCGAGCGCGCGCGGCGACTTCCCCTGAAACACCATCGGCGTCTCGGGCGGCGGCAGGTGCCAGTTGCGGCTGCCGGGAGGCATGTTCTCGCCGGGGAGGTTCTTCGCCTGGTGGCAGCTCGCGCACTTGAGCGCGTAGAGGCCGAGGCCGTCGGGCCCGCGCTGCACGTTCTGCGGGTGCACGTGGCTGTCCTCGCCGACGAGCGGCCGGTCGCCCGCGGGGTGGCAGTTCATGCACCGCGGGTGCATGAACACCGGATAGGCCTTGAGGAAGGCCTCCTGCGAGGCGGCGGCCGGATCCTCCTGCTTCCTGGGCGTCTCCTTGCAGCCCACCAGCAACAGAAGGAGGAAGAGAGGGGGCTTCGGGGGCAGGAACCTCATCGCTTCAACTCCTCCGCGCGGAACGGCAGGCTCCGCAGCCGCTTTCCGGTGAGCTGAAAGATCGCGTTGCCGACCGCCGGCGCGACGGGCGGGACGCCGGGCTCCCCCACGCCGCCCATCGAGTCCGTGCTCTGGATCACGGTGACGTCGACCTCCGGCATCTCCTGGATCCGGAGCACCTTGTAGTCGTGGAAGTTGCGCTGCTTCACGCGCCCGTCCTTGAACGTGATCTCGCTGTGAAGGGCCGCGGAGAGGCCGAAGGCGACGGCACCCTCCATCTGCGCGCGGATGGTGTCGGGGTTGACGACCGGCCCGCAGTCGATCGCGCAGCTCACGCGGTGGACCCGGATCTCGCCGTCCTCGCCGACCGAGACCTCGGCGACCTGCGCGATGAACGAGCCGAACGAGGCGTGCACCGCGAGGCCGCGGGCGCGGCCGGGGCCGATGGGTTCCCCCCAGCCTCCCGTTTCCGCCGCCGCCTGAAGCACCCGCTTGTGCCGGGCGTTGTCGCCGAGAAGTTCCAGCCGGAACGCGAGCGGGTCCTTCCCCCCGGCGTGCGCGAGCTCGTCGAGGAAGCTCTCGACCGCGAACGCGGTGTGCGAGTGGCCGACCGACCGCCACCAGAGCGTGGGGACGCCGCCCGGCGCCTGGTGCCACTCCACGCGGAGGTTCGGGATGCCGTAGGGCAGGTCGTCCGCCCCCTCCACGGCCGTGCCGTCGATCCCGTTTTTGATGATGAACCCCTCGAACGGCGTGCCCGCGATGAACGACTGGCAGACGATCCGCTGCTGCCACGCGACCGGATCGCCCTTCTCGTCGAGGCCGCCCTTGAGCGCGTGGTAGGCGCGCGGGCGGTAGAAACCGCCGCGGACGTCGTCCTCGCGCGTCCAGATCACCTTCACCGGCTTCTTCACCGCCTTCGAGACGAGGACCGCCTCGCGGACGAAGTGCGCGTCGATCACCGCGCGCCGGCCGAAGCCGCCGCCGAGTAGCGTCGTGTGCAGGTTCACGTTGGCGGGGTCGAGGCCCGCCGCCGCGGCCGCCGCCGCCCGGTCGCCGGTCTGGAACTGCGTGCCGACCCAGACGTCGCAGCCGTCCTGCCGCACGTCGGCGACCGCGTTCATGGGCTCCATCGTCGCGTGCGCGAGATAGGGAAGCTCGTAGACGGCCTCGAGCGTTCTCGCCGCGCCCGCGAGCGCCGCCGCCGCGTCGCCGTCGTTCCGCGCGACCGCGCCGGGCGTGGCCGCCTGCGCCGCGTACGCCTCGCCCTGCGTCGCGGTGTCGAGCGTCGCGAGCGGGCCCTCGTCCCACGTGAGGTCGAGCGCGTCGCGCCCGAGCTTCGCCTGCCAGAAGCCGTCCGCGACGACGGCCACGCCGCGGTCGATCTCGACCACGTGCCTCACGCCGGGGACCGCGGTCGCCCGCGTCGCGTCGAACGACTTGAGCTTGCCGCCGAAGACCGGCGGCCGCGCAATCACCGCGACCAGCATGTCCGGGAGCGTCACGTCGATCCCGAAGATCGCCTTGCCGTTCGTCTTGTCGGGCGTGTCGAGCCGCTTCACGGGCGTCCCGATGAGCGTGAAGTCCTTCGGGTCCTTGAGCTTCACGTCGGCCGGCGGGTCGAGCTTCGACGCCGGCTCGGCGAGGCTGCCGTAGGACGCGCGCTGCCCCGACGCGTCGTGGATCACCTCGCCCTTCTCGGTGCGGCACGTGGCGGGCTCGACGGACCAGGCCGCCGCGGCCGCCGCGACGAGCATCGCCCGCGCGGTGGCGCCGCACCTGCGGAACCGCTCCCACTCGCTCCACGTGGTCGTGCTGCCGCCGGTCATCTGGATGCCGAACGCGGTGTGGTTGTAGGCCGGGTCGACCGGCGCGGGCTCGACGCGCACCCTCGCCCAGTCCGCGTCGAGCTCCTCCGCGAGGAGCATCGGAAGGGACGTGTAGATCCCCTGCCCCATCTCGGAGTGGTTGGCGATGACGGTCACGCGACCGTCGTCGCCGATCCGGAGGAACGCGTTCGGCGCGAAGACGGCGGCCGCCGGCTCCTGCGCGCGCGCGGTGCCCGCGAGCCGGAAGCCGAGGACGAGGCCGCCGCCCGCGAGCGCACCCGCCTTCAGGAACCCGCGGCGGCTGAGGTTGAGGATGCCGCTCATTTCCCACCCGCCTTCAGCTCCGCGGCCATGTGGATGGCGCGCCGGATGCGCGGATAGGTCCCGCAGCGGCAGATGTTGCCCGCCATCGCGTCGTCGATGTCGCCGTCGTCGGGCTTGCCGTTCTCCTTGAGCAGGATCGCCGCGGCCATGATCTGGCCCGACTGGCAGTAGCCGCACTGGGGCACGTCCTCGAGGATCCACGCCTGCCGCAGCGGGTCCGCGAGCGAGGGCTCAAGCCCCTCGATCGTCGTCACGCTGCGGCCTTCGGCCCGCGAGAGCGGCGTGACGCACGAGCGGACCGCCTCGCCGTCGAGGTGGACGAGGCAGGCGCCGCACTGCGCCATGCCGCAGCCGAACTTCGTGCCCGTGAGGCCGAGCGTCTCCCGCACGACCCAGAGGAGGGGGGTGTCGGGGCTGACGTCAAGGGTGACGTCCTTCCCGTTGACGCGGAGCTTCGTCATCGGAGCGATTGTCCGGCGGCCGGAGCAGCCCGGTCAAGGGGGGGCAGGCGGCGGCAAGGCAACGGAACGAAAGGACGGGGGCCGGGGGGGAGGCAGGAGCTCGGACGGCGGCGCGGGCACGGGTGCATCCGCGCGCGTGCCGCGAGGATCCCGGGTATCCGGACGAATCCTGTCGTCCCTCCGCCATACGCTGCGAGGTGGAATGTGGAATTGGACGCGAGGGAACCCTCGCGGGGGCGCCGTCGTCTCGGCAGGCGCCCCCGGCGGTCAAGACCCGGGCAGATCCGTCGCGCATGCCGGGGCCACGGAGCCTCCCGGCGGCGGAGCCGGGCGGCCCCCCGCACGGCACCGCGGGTCGGCACCCCGTAACGCGCCCGCCCTCGTCGCGTCAGAGCGGTGGATTTTCGCACTCCGAGAATCGCACCTGGCCACGCCCATGGAACGGCACATGCGCACGCCACCCCGAATGCCGATCCGGACGACCGACCGGCGGCTCTCGCCGGGCGTGCGCGTCGGTGCCGCCACGCGTGCCGGCCCTGCTGCCGTGCTCGGCCCTGCCGCCTGGTCGGTCCACCCGCCGCCCTCGGTCCCGCCGCCCGAATCGGTCCAGCCGTGCCGGTCACGCCTGGCGCCGATCCCCCCCGGCGCCAGATGTTCGCACTCGCCGCACGGTCGCCCTCCCCGATCGCGGCCTCCCACCCCGACCGGCCGATGTTCGC
>DASUGR010000107.1:0-3140 GCA_036273915.1 Planctomycetota bacterium
TCCTCCGTGCTCCTCCCGGAGTTCGGCGGGTTCCTCGACCTCCTGGACAGTATCCTCGTAGCGGCCCCGGTGGCGGTCGCCTGCCTCCACGGCGTATGAGCGCGCGCACGACGATCCCGCTCCAGTCGAACGACGAGACCCGGACGCTCTTCGGCGTCGCGGACAGGAACGCGCGCCTCTTCCGCGCGGCGCTCGACGTGTCGATCACCGCGCGCGGCGGCGAGGTGATCCTCGAGGGCGCCGAGGAGAGGGTCGCCGCGGCGGCGAAGGCCGTCCACGAGATCCTCCGGCGTTTCCGCGCATCGGGCCACGTCGACGACGGCGAGATCGAGGGGATCGTGAAGGGGGGGGGCGCGGGGGGCGTGGTCGGCTGGGTCCCCGGAACCCCTTCCCTTTCCGAGCGCGAGGCGGTCGTGCGGAGCCGGATGGGCCGGCTCGTCCTCCCGCGCACGCCGGGGCAGCATGCGTACGTCAAGGCCCTCGCCGGGGAGGAGGTCGTCTTCGCGATCGGCCCCGCCGGCACCGGCAAGACCTACCTCGCGGTCGCGATGGCCGTGCGCATGCTCCGCGAGGGGCACGTGAAGAAGCTGATCCTCTGCCGGCCCGCGGTCGAGGCGGGGGAGAAGCTCGGCTTCCTGCCGGGGACCTACGAGGCGAAGATCAACCCCTACCTGCGCCCGCTCTACGACGCGCTCTTCGACCTCGTCGAGCCCGCGCAGATCCGCAAGTTCACCGAGAACGACGTGATCGAGGTGGCGCCGCTCGCGTACATGCGCGGCCGCACGCTCGCGGACAGCTTCATCATCCTCGACGAGGCGCAGAACACGACCGCGGGCCAGATGAAGATGTTCCTGACCCGCATGGGCGAGGGGTCGCGGCTCGTGGTCACGGGTGACATCACCCAGGTCGACCTCCCGCAGCCGGCCGCCTCGGGGCTCGTCCACGCGATGAACGTCCTGCGGGGCGTCCATGGCATCGCCTTCTGCCACTTCGACAAGCGCGACGTGGTGCGGAACCCGGTCGTCCAGCGGATCGTGGACGCCTACGAGCGCCACGAGGGGGGCGACTGACCGTCACGGTCGTGGACCGGCAGCGTGCGGTCCGGGGGGCCGCCGCGGCGTGCCGGCGCGCGGTGGGGCTCGTGCTCCCGGGGCGGGACGTCGTGGTCGCGCTCGTGGACGACCGGGCGATCGCGCGGCTCCACGGGCGCTTCCTCGGCGACCCGACGCCGACCGACGTCCTGAGCTTCCCCCACGGCGAGATCGTCGCGTCGGGCGAGACGGCGCGGCGCGAGGCGGAGGCGCGCGGGATCCCGCCTCTCCACGAGCTGCTGCTCTACGTCGTCCACGGGTCGCTCCACCTCGCGGGCTACCGCGACGGCAAGGCGAAGGACCGGGCGCGCATGCGCCGGGCGGAGCGGCGGGTGCTCGCGTCCCTGGGCGTCGGCGACGTTTTCGGGGCGTCGGAACGGGAGCATCGCAAGCGGGGGCCGGTTTCGTAGAATCGCCGGCGATGAGTTCGACCGCGAAGAACATCCTCGAGCGCGCGATCGCGCAGAAGATCCTGACCGAGGAGCAGGCGCTCGAGCTCGCGCGGCTGCGGCACGCCCGCAAGGGGCGGGACGGCGTCGCGCCGCCGGTCGAGGACCTGGCGGTCGAGCAGGGCTACCTGACGCGGGAGGTGGCCGACCAGCTCCGCCAGGAGCAGGAGGGGTTCGACCTCGACCGCGAGATCAGCGGCTACCGGATCATCGAGAAGGTCGGGGCCGGCACGATGGGGACGGTCTACAAGGCGAAGCAGGTCTCTCTGGACCGGGTCGTCGCCATCAAGGTCCTCTCGCCCCACCTGTCCCGGAAGAAGGACTACGTCGAGCAGTTCCTCCGCGAGGCCCGTGCGGTCGCGCGCCTGAACCACCCGAACGTGATCTCCGGCATCGACGTGGGGGAGCACGAGGGGGTGCGCTTCTTCGTGATGGAGTACGCGCAGGGACTCACCGTGGGGGAGATCCTGAAGCGCGGGGGCGCGATGGACGAGTCGCGGGTCGCGAAGGTGGCTTTGCAGATCGCGCGGGCGCTCGAGCACGCCCACGAGGCGGGGCTCGTCCACCGCGACGTGAAGCCGGACAACATCCTGATCACGAAGAACGGGACCGCGAAGCTCTGCGACCTCGGGCTCGCGAAGGACCGGCCGGAGGGCGGCCGCGCGCTCGGCACGCCCCACTACATCTCGCCGGAGCAGGCGGAGGGCATCCGGGAGGCGGACATCCGCTCGGACCTCTACTCGTTCGGCGCCACGCTCTACCACATGCTCATCGGCAAGACCCCCTTCGAGGGCAAGGCCAAGGCCGTGATGGTGATGCACGTGTCGCAGGACCCGAGGCGGCTCCGGGACATCGACGGCGACATTTCAGAGGGCATGCAGGCGATCGTCGAGAAGCTCATGCGGAAGCTGCCCGAGGAGCGCTACCAGTCGCCGCGGGACCTGATCGGCGCGCTCGAGGCGTACGAGGCGGCGCAGCGGCAGAAGGCGGCGAAGCAGTCGGGGCCGCCCCCGCCCGCCCGCCGCTCTCGCCGCAGGTGACGAGTCCACGAGGGAACCGCGAACGGACCGGAAGAGGGGACAGCAGGCCTGGAGAGGTGCGAGGCGTAGGGGCGAAGGGGGCCCGTCCTCGGTGTTCCCTCTGGTGGCTCGGCGCCCTCGCCCGGGTACCTACGACCTGCGGTTTAGGAAACCTCAGGTCCTACCGCATTCCTGGCCGGTTCCCGGGGACGACTTTTCCATAGTTTCCATAACGTCCGCCAAGGCCGAAAAGATGCGCATCCATTGCGGTCCGAATCGGGCCTCTGTGGACACGGCGGACAGCCTGGACAACCGCGCCGCCGCGTCTGCGGGTTGATACGTTTCGCGCACCGTCGTACCATAAGACCGACGCTTCGTATCATGCCGCGGCCGATCCCCAAGACCGACGCCCTCCTCCGGCTGGCCGGGAAGGGGCCCGTGCGCGCCCGCGACCTCGACGAGGCGGGCATCCCGCGCGCCTACCTCCGGCGCCTGTGCGAGCGCGGCCTCCTCGAGCGCGTGGACCGCGGGCTCTACCGGCTCGCCGATGCGGCGGCGACCGAGCTGCACTCGCTGGCCGA
>DASUGR010000108.1:0-2621 GCA_036273915.1 Planctomycetota bacterium
TCCAGTACTCCTCGCGCGAGGGCGAGCACGTGCTCGACCTCTTCGGGGGATCGGGGAGCACGCTGATCGCGGCCGAGCAGACCAAGCGGCGCGCGTTCCTGATGGAGATCGACCCCGCGTACTGCGACGTGATCTGCCAGCGGTTCCGCGACTTCGCGGGGAAGGACCCCGTGCGCGAGGACGGGACGCCGTTCCCGCCGAAGGCGGCGCCGGAGGGAGCGACCCGGTGACGTGGCTCGTCGCCTGCGCCTCGCTCGCCGCCACGTGGATGAACATCCGGAGGCTCCGGATCTCGTTCGCCATCTGGTTCTTCACCAACGCCGCGTGGGCCGCCTACGACTTCGCGCACGGCCTCCCCGCGCAGGGCGCGCTCATGTGCGTCTACGCCGCGCTCGCGGTCTACGGCTACGTCCACTGGGGGCGCCGCCATGCCTGAGAACGGCCGACCCTCGAAGCTCGACCCCGCGACCACGGAGAAGGTCGTCCAGGCGATCATCGCCGGCTGCTCCCGGGCCGACGCGGCGCGGTACGCCGGCGTGACCGACCGCACGCTCCAGCGCTGGATCGAGCGCGGCCGCGCGGAGAAGGAGGGGCCTTTCGCCGGGTTCGTGGGCGCCATCCTCGACGCGGAGGCCAAGGCCTCGGTCCTGGCCAACGGCTGCATCGCCAGGGCGATCCGCGACGGCGACTGGAAGGCGGCCGCCTGGTTCCTCGAGCGGAGGTTCCCGGAGCGCTACGCGCCGCGCTCGCGCCTCTTCGACCCGCACCGCGTCCTCGAGATCCTCGAGGAGCGGGGCCTCGTCGTGGACCGCGACAGGGCGCTCGTCGCGCTCGCCGAGGCGTCGCCCGGCGTCGCGGCGCCGGACGGGGACGACCTCGGAGGCCTCGACGTGTCCGAGGAGGACAAGAAGGCGCTCTTCCGCGTGCTTCGCGCCGCGCGCGGACGCGATGTCGCCCCGGACGGCGCCATCGAGGTCGGCGGCGACCACACGTGAACGGGATCGGGGACGCCCATCGTGCCGCGGCGGGCCTCGCGCGGAGGAGCTTCCACGACTTCGTCTCCTACGTGGGGCGCGACGAGAACGGCGACCCGATCGACCAGAGGCCGCTCGACCGCCTCGTCTGGGACTTCGTCGAGGAGTGCCACGCGGCGCGCGCGCCGGCGGGCGTCATGCTCCCGATGGGGCATGGCAAGACGAGCCAGTTCTGCTACCGGGCCGCCTTCGAGATCGGCCGCGACCCGAACGTGCTGATCACGGTCGTCACGGACTCGCTCGACAACAGCAAGGAGCGGGTGGAGCTGATCCGGAAGGTGATCGACCTCCCGGAGTACCGCCGGACCTTCCCGGGCGTGAAGGTGGTCGCGGGCAAGGACGAGCGGCAGCGCTTCACGGTCGAGCGCACGGGCCTCGCGAAGGAGCCCACGGTCGCCGCGGAGGGCGTGCTCACCGGGACCGGGCTCCGCACGACCTTCCTCCTCCTGGACGATGTCGTGACGCAGAGGAACGCGCTCCTCGAACCCACGAACAGAAAGCGCGTGCTCGACGCGATCCGGCTCACGTGGATGTCGCGCTCGCGGCTCGGGGGCGAGCGCCCCGTGCGCGTCGCGTGGATCCAGACCGCGTACCACCAGGCGGACGCCGCCACGGTCCTGCGCGAGGATCCCGACTCCGGGTGGCGCTGGCTCGTGGTCCGGGCTGAGCCCCCGTACGACGCGCTCTCGTGGGAGCGCTGGGAGCGCGGCGTCCTCGTGGCGCGTGGCGCGGTCGAGAGCCCCTTCCCCGCGGAGGCCATCGCCGAGCGGGCGCGGCAGATGGGGCCGACGGCCGCGGCGCGCGGGCTCGCGAACCGGCCCGTGTCCGGCGAGGAGTGTCCCTTCCGGGAGGAGCACTTCGAGGGGCCGACGCCGCTCGCCCCGGAACGCTACCACCGCCGCATCGTGTTCGCCGATCCCGCGGGCGACGCGACGAAGGCGCGGCACGGCAACAGCGACTACTGCGGGGTCGTCGCGATCGGCAAGCACCCGGACGGGTGCTGGGAGGTGTTCGGCGCCGCGCGGATGAGGGGCTCGCCCTCGCAGCAGGCCGCCTTCATCGCCGGCCGCGTCGCGCTCTGGAAGCCGCACTCGCTCTTCCAGGAGGCCGTGAAGGACGAGGCGCTCGTGGGCGTGACCCAGAAGGCGCTCAGGGACATCGGCGCGTACGTGCCGGTGCAGCCGGTGAAGCCGCTCACGAACAAGGAGATCCGGATCGTGCAGACGCTCGAGCCCGCGCTCGCGGCGTCGCCGCCGCTGCTGCGCGTGTGCGGCCGCCTCTTCCCCGCGCTCAGGGAGGAGGCGCTCACGTTTCCCGCGGGGGCGCACGACGACCTGCTCGACGCGCTCGAAGGTGCGTTCTCCAAGGCGCGCGGGAGCGGGCCGATGCGCCACAGGAGCTCGCACACGCCGAGGCCTCCCGGTGCCGGGGACGAGGAGACGCCCGAGCGCCGTCGCCGCCGCGAGTTCCGCCGGGTCCGGATCTGGGAGCGGCGCGGGCGGGTCTTCGACCGCTGGTAGGCGGGCCTAGGGCTTGTCTGAAAACTCGAATTTGAAGAGACGGCGCAGGACTGCCAGCTTGAGGAAG
>DASUGR010000109.1:0-4816 GCA_036273915.1 Planctomycetota bacterium
GTCGTCCCGGCTGTACGGCTTCTTCGTCCGGACGACGACCGCCTTCACGACCTCGCCCTTCTTGACCGCGCCCTGGGGCGTGGCCGACTTCACGGTAGCAACGATCACGTCGCCCACCCGCGCGTAGCGCCGGTGCGACCCGCCGAGCACGCGGATGCACAGGAGCTCGCGTGCTCCCGTGTTGTCCGCCACCCGGAGACGGGATTCCTGCTGGATCACTTCGCGGCCTCCACGATCTCCTGAAGGCGCCAGCGCTTCATGCGCGACAGCGGCCGGGTCTCGACGATGCGGACGACGTCGCCCACCTTCGCCTCGTTCTGCTCGTCGTGGGCATGGAGACGCGTGCTCCGCCGGATGACCTTCTTGTACATCGGGTGCGCCTTCACCGTGTCGACGCGGACGACGATCGTCTTGTCGCCGGCAGCCGAGACGACCGCGCCCTGTCGCTCCTGACGGCGACCGCGGGCGTGCTCGGGCTTCGGGAGGCGCGAGATCGGCTTCCGCTCGGCGGGCTGCTCGCGCTTCGGCTTCGAGCGTTGACGGCGCTCCGAGCGCGGGAGGCGCTTCCGCTTCTTCTTGGGTGCAGGCGCAGCCGCGGGCTCCTCGCCCTCGGCGGCCGGCTCGGAGTCCTCGGCGGCAGCGTCGGCGTGCCCGGCCTCGGCGGCCTGCTCCTCGACGGGCTCCTGCTCCGCCACCGACTCCTCGGCGGCGCCGGGCTCGGGCTCGGCGTCGGCCTCGTCGGCTGGCGCTGCCTCCGCCTCCGCCGGCTCCTGCTCCGCCTCCGCGGCGGGCTGCTCGGCCTCGGCCTCCGCCGTCGGCTCCTCCGTCACCTCGGGCTCCGTCTCGGCGACCTCGGTCTCCTCGACGCTCTCGTTCTCGTTCTGCTCAGCGTTCTCGTCGGCCATCTAGCTCATTCCTCGCTCGTTCTTCACGGTCAGGATGCGCGCGATCTCGCGCTTGGCATGGCGCAGGCGCGCGCTGTTCTCCAGGACGCCGGTCGCGGTCTGGAAGTGGAGGTTGAAGAGCTCCTGCCTCGTCTCGGCCATCTTCCGGTCGAGCTCCTCGTCGGTCAGCTCGCGCAGCTCCCTAGCTCTCATCACGTCCTCCGATCGCGGCGGCGCAGCGCTTCGAGGGCGGAGCCGGGCTTTGCCCGGCGGGAGCCCAGGCGAGCGCTGAGCGGGTCACGGCGGCGAAGGAGGGGGCACGTGGGGGAACCATGGGTTCCCCCACGATGGTCCTAGCTTTCAAAGAGATCGGCCTCCCTGCGTACGAACTTGGTCTTCAACGGAAGCTTCTGACCCGCGAGGCGGAGGGCCTCCTTCGCCAGCTCCTCGGGCACGCCGCCCATCTCGAACATGACGCGCCCCGGCTTGACGACGGCGACCCAGCCCTCGGGGGAGCCCTTGCCCGAGCCCATCCGGGTCTCGGCGGGCTTCTTCGTGACGGGCTTGTCGGGGAAGAGGTTGATCCAGACCTTCCCGCTACGGCGGATCTTCCTCGTCGCCGCGATGCGGGCAGCCTCGATCTGCCGGTTCGTCACCCAGCCGGCCTCGAGAGACTTGAGACCGTAGTCGCCGAACTGCACCGTCGTCTGGCCCTTGGAGGTGCCCTCGCGGCGGCCCCGGTGGTGGCGGCGGTACTTCGTCTTCCGCGGCATCAGCATCAGCTGTCGGCCTCGGTCTCGGGCGCCGTCTCCGGCGTCGACTCTGCAGCGGTGTCCGGAGCGGTCTCCGGCGGGGCCTGCGGTGCCTCCTCGATCTCGGGAGCGGCGACGACGTCGTCTGCCTGCGCCTCGGTCACGGGCGCCTCGGTGTCGCGCGGCGCGCGCTCGTCGCGGCGCGGGCGCTGTCCGGGCCGTCCCCCGCCGGGACGCTGGCCGCCGCGGCGGCGGCGCGGGACGATGCCGAGCCCTTCGCGATCCTGCTGGCGGCCGCGGCCCTCGCGCGAGGCGCCGAGACCCTCGGACGATGCGCCACGCCGGCGGCGAGCCTGATCCTGGTCACCGAGGCGCGAGTCGCCACCTCCGGCACCCTCGTAGCCCTCGGGCATGATCTCGCCCTTGTTGATCCAGACCTTGACGCCGATCTGGCCGGCGGTCGTCTTCGCCTCCGCCTGGCCGTAGTCGATGTCCGCGCGGATCGTGTGCAGCGGGACGCGCCCCTCGGAGTACATCTCGCGCCGACTCATCTCGCCGCCCGTCAGACGGCCGGCGGCGGCGATCTTGATCCCCTGCGCGCCGGAGCGCATCGCCGAGGCGAGCGAGCGCTTCATCGCGCGCCGGAAGCTGACGCGGTTCTCGAGCTGCTCCGCGATCGACTGCGCGACGAGCTTCGCGTCGAGCTCGGGCCGCTTGATCTCGTTGATGTTGATGTGGACGTTCTTCTTGGTGATCGCGTGGAGCTCGCGGCGCAGCGCGTCCACCTCGACGCCGGACTTCCCGATCACGATGCCCGGGCGCGCCGTGTAGATGTCCACGGTGATCCGCTGCTTGTCCTTGCGGATGAGGATGTCGGAGAGCCCCGCGTGGGAGAGCTTGCCGAGGATGTGGCGGCGGATCTTCACGTCCTCGAGCAGGTACTCCGAGAACTCCTGCTTCCCGGTCCACCAGTTCGACTTCCAGTCGTGGATGACGCCGACGCGGAACCCGCCGGGGTGCACTTTCTGGCCCATCAGGCAGCCCCTCCTTCCTTCTTCTTCCGCCGGGTCGGCGCCTTCGGCTTCGCCTCCGCCTCGGGAGCGGCCTGCTCGGCCGCCGCGGGCTTCGAGCGCGTGCGGCGCCGTGGCGTCTCCGCCGGCGGCTGCTCCGCGAGCACCAGCGTGACGTGGCAGGTCCGCTTCTTGATCCGGTTGACGCGCCCGCGCGCGCGCGGGCGCCAGCGCTTCAGCGTCGGGCCCTCGTCCGCGTAGGCCGCCTCGACGACGAGCTCGTCGCCGTCCAGCCCGTGGTTCGCCTCCGCGTTCGCGACGGCGGAACGGAGCACCTTCTCGATGTCCGTCGCGGCGGCGCGAGGGGTGAAGGCGAGGATCGTGCGCGCCTCCGGGACCGAGCGCCCGCGGATGTGGTCGAGCACGAGCCGCGCCTTCCGCGCGGACGTCCGCACCCACTTCGCCTGGGCCCGCACCCTCATCAGGTCGTCGTCGGCCATCAGCGCTTCTTCACCTGGGTCTGGCGGTCGCCCGAGTGGCTGCGGAACGTGCGCGTCGGGGCGAACTCCCCGAGCTTGTGCCCGACCATCTGCTCGGTCACGAACACCGGCACATGCTTGCGCCCGTCGTGGACCGCGATCGTGTGGCCGACCATCTCGGGGAAGATCGTCGAGGCGCGCGACCAGGTGCGGATCATCCGCTTCTCCCCGGCGGCGTTCATCGCCTCGATCCGGCTCAGGAGCCGGTCCTCCACGAAAGGCCCCTTCTTCGAAGAACGTGACATCGACTAGCGCTTCCTCTCCTTGCCGCGGCGGCGGCCGCGGACGATGAGCTTGTCGGACTCCTTGTGCTTGCGGCGCGTGCGCTTGCCCAGGGTCGGCACGCCCCAGGGGGTGACCGGGTGGCGGCCGCCCTTCGTCTTGCCCTCGCCACCGCCGTGCGGGTGGTCGACCGGGTTCATCGCGGAGCCGCGCACCGTCGGCCGCTTGCCGAGCCAGCGGCTCCGGCCGGCCTTCCCTCCGGACTGGTTCGCGTGGTCCGAGTTCCCGACCTGGCCCACCGTCGCCCTGCACGCGAGGAGGACGCGGCGGAGCTCGCCCGAGGGGAGCCGCAGCACGCCGTGGTCCCCGTCCTTCGCGACGAGCTGGATCGAGGAGCCCGCCGAGCGCGCCATCCGCGCGCCCTGACCGGGCTGCAGTTCGACCGCGTGCACGAGCGTGCCGGTCGGGATGTTCGCGAGCGGCAGGGCGTTCCCGGGCTTGATGTCCGCGTTCGGGCCGGACTCGAGCACGGCGCCGACCCGCAGCCGCGCGGGGGCGAGGATGTACGACTTCGCGCCGTCCGCGTAGTGCAGGAGCGCGATGCGTGCCGACCGGTTCGGGTCGTACTCGATCGCGGCCACCTTGGCCGGGACCCCGTCCTTCGTGCGCTTGAAGTCGACCTTCCGGAACTGGCGCTTGTGCCCGCCGCCCTGGTGGCGGGTCGTGATGCGGCCGCGGTTGTTCCGCCCGCCTCTCTTCGGCAGCGGCTCGACGAGCGACTTCTCGGGCTCGGACTTCGTGATCTCCTCGAAGCCCGAGGTGGCCATGAACCGGCGCCCGGGGCTCGTCGGCTTGTACTTCTTCAGAGCCATCAGACGCTCGCCCCCTCGAAGATCTCGATCTCGTGCCCTTCCTTCAGCTGGACGATCGCCTTCTTCCAGCCCGGCCTGCGGCCCTTGATCAGGCCGCGCCGCTTCGGCTTCGACTGCACCTTGACGATGTTCACGCTCGCGACCTCGACCTCGAACAGCTCCTCGACCGCCTGCCGGATCTGCGTCTTGTGCGCGTCGGCGTGCACGCGGAACGTGTACTTGCGGTCGGTGATGAGCGAGTAGCTCTTCTCCGAGACGACCGGCGCGAGCAAGACCTGGTTGGGGTGGAGACTCACGCCGCTGCCACCTCCTCGCCGCCCTTGCCCGCGCGGGCGAGGACGAGCGGGAGCGCGGACTCGGTGACCAGCACCGAGCGCGCCCAGACGACGGAGACGACCTCGAGCTCGGCCGGGACCGTCACGAGCACCCTCTGGATGTTGCGGAAGGACTTGATCACGAGCTCCTCGTCCTCGGTCGCGACGACGAGCGTCGGGCGCTCGCTCCAGTCGCCGAGCACCTCGAGCGCCTTGCGCGTCG
>DASUGR010000110.1:0-9300 GCA_036273915.1 Planctomycetota bacterium
CGGCCGGGACGGTCCTACCCAAGGGCCGTCCGCGTCAAGATGTCCAACTACCCCCTCAAGAGGAGGCGCCGTGCCGGCTAAAGTCCCTGCCATTGCCCCTAGCTCCCCTTCCCGTCCCGCCCGATCTCCTCCTCGCGGCTCTTGAGCTTCCGCAGCCGGTCCTTCTCCCCCGGCGGCGCGAAGATCGTCTTCGAGAGCCGCGTGGAGAGGATGTGCGGCGTGATGAAGAAGTCGAGTTCGCTCTTCACCTTGCTCTTGCGCGTCTTGCTGAACAGGAACTTGAGGACCGGGATGTCGGCGAGGATCGGGATGCCGGCCTGCGTGTCGATCTCGGAGATCGAGTAGAGGCCGCCGATCACGAGCGTGACCTGGTCGCGGATCGTCACGACGGACTCTGCGCTCCGCTGCGAGATCACGGGGTTCTGCACGACGAAGTCGGAGCTCCGGGCCTCGACGAAGCCGGTGATCGACGACACCTCGACCCGGATCCGGAGGTTCACATGGTCGCGGCCGATGTGGAGCGGGTGGAAGTCGAGCCGGATGCCCGTGTCCTCGTAGGTCGTGACGATCGTCTCGCTGCTGCCGGAGATGTTGATCTGCTGCACGGGCGTCCGCTGGCCGGTGAGGAGCGTGGCGAGCTGCCCCTCGGTCGCGACGATGCTGGGCTCCGAGAGGATGTTCGCGCTCCCGCGCTCCTGGAGCGCCTCGATGGTCGCGATCAGCGTGCCCTCGTCGGTCGTCAGGTCGTTGAAGAGGAGCGAGAGCCCGGTGTTCGCGGCGCTCAGGGGGGATCCGGTGAACGAGCTCGGCCGGAACTGCGACCGGCCGGCGCGGAAGAAGGCGTTCTCGTTCGTGGTCCCGAGCGTCGGCGGCGTGGTCGGGGTGCCCGGGTCGCCGGCGCCGCGGTCGAAGAACCAGGAGACGCCGTACTCGAGGTTGGAGTCGAGCGACACCTCCACGACCTTGGCCTTGATGTAGACCTGGGGTACCGGCACGTCGAAGCGGTCCAGGAACTCCTCGACGATGTCCTTGTAGGCTGCGGGAAAGGTGAGCATCAGGACGTTCTCGTCCGTGACTTGCTTCCGCTGCACAGGGCTGTCGAGCTTCGACTCGCCGCCGTTGTTGCGCGCCGTGAACCCGACGTCGAACATGTCCCGCTGCCGGACGGCGGTGACGAGGCCGGGGATCTTGAGGTCGTCGAGCGACTTCTTGAGGGCCGTCGACCCGACGTGGTTCGTCTCGTAGAACCACGTCACCGTGCCATCCTTGTTCCGGATGAGATCGCGGCTCATGAAGTAGTAGTCCCGCGCGACCACGTCGCTCCCGTCGGCCGGCGCGGGCTGCTCCGCCGGCTGCTGCGGCGGAGGAGGCTGCTGCGGGGGCGGCTGGCCGGGCTGCTGGGGAGGAGGCTGCTGCGGCGCAGGCTGCTCCTGCGCGACCGCCGCCGTGGCCAAGGAGAGGGAGAGGAGGAGCCCTGCCGCGGTCCCGATTTGCCGCAGCCGCACCGAGGTCGCCGTCCCGCCCATCGCGCTCTCCTTCCGTCCCGCACTCTTCCCGATCGCGCGACGCAGAACGCAGCCCGCGCGCCCCGGAGTCCCGCTACCGCGTCACGAGCTTGATCATCTCCTTCGTGACGTCCGGGACCTTGGCACCGTTGGTCGACTTGATCGAGCCGATCTCCCCGAGCATGTCGTAGGAGTCCCGCTTTGCGAGGGCCTTGAGCGCCTTGTTGAACCGCTCCGTCGCCTTGAGCATCAGCAGGTGATACTCGGGGTCGTCCTCGGTCAGGTCGTCATCGAGGATCTTCTTGTACTCGGGAATCTCCTTCCACACGTCATCGGCGACCATCACCCCTGGAGCCTTGGGGTTCTTGCCCGTGCCGAGATAGATGCCGTCGGTGTCGACGACCTCGAAAGCGGCCTCGTCCTCCGCCGCGGCCGACCGGACCCCACCAAGCGCCAAGCACATCGCACCCAACAGAGCGGCCAGATTCCAAGAGCCCTTCCCAAGCATGCGTGCCTCCAAGAGGCCCCTACACAAGGACCATGCCCATTCCGCCCCAGCCTCGGCCGCGCGCTGCCGGTAGCGCACCTAAGTCGATGTCCAGGGCCGATTTGTACTATCGTCATGCCGAGCGGGCTCCGTGAGCCAATTCCGCCGCTTTCCGCCGCTTTCCGCTCGGGCGCGGCATATACGCCACCTCGACCCCCAAATACGACGCGGCCGGCCCATGCTCGTGGGCCGGCCGCTGGAGGTGCTTGGACGCCTGGGCCGGGTGTCCCCTAATGCGCGAACCGATCCTGCCTGTCGACCTTGTTCTCCTTCAGGTTTTTTGCCTTGGAATCCATTGTTCTGTTTCCGGTCCAGGACGAACCCTGCCTCCACCCCGGATCGTACCAATATTAACTAACCAGTCAATCAATAATTTACTGCCCAGTGAATCTCGCCCTGCCCACGCGGCGTCGCCGCGCTAGAATCCCCTTGCGTCGGCCCCCCATCGGCCCATGGAAGATTTCGCCTCCCTCCTGGTCGCCGCGCGTGAGCGGATCGGCATCACGCAGGCGCAGCTCGCGGTTTCCGCCGGGCTCACGCCGTCCTACGTCTGCCTGCTGGAGAGCGGCAAGAAGCCGCCCCCGTCCGACCGCGTGTGCGAGCGCCTTGCGGAGGTGCTCGGTGTTCCCGCGCGGCAGCTCCTCGAGGTGGCCCACTTCCAGCGCTCCCCCACGACCGTCCAGAAGCGCGTGCGCACGCTCCGAGGCCGGCTGACGCGGGAGCAACGGTCCCGCCAGCGCGTCCTCGAGTCGCTGCTGCCGCCCTTCCTGTTCTCGTCGGCGCCGAGCTGGATCGAGGGCACGATGGAGTGGATCGGCGGCACCGCGCTCCGGAAGCGGCGCCTCCGCGAGGTGCTCTCCGCGCTCGGCAGGCGCCATCAGGACCGTGCGACCGCCGTCTCGCGGCTCGTGGACGAGCTGCCCGAGCGCGATCGGCGCCTGCTCCTCGAGGCGCTGCCGCGCATCCTGGGCGACCGGGCGCCCGGTCGGCCGCCGCCCCCGGTCTTCTATTCGCTCCCGCCGGCGGAGGAGGCGCCCAAGTCCCCCTTCCTCCTCGTTTGGACCGGTCCCGTCCTGATGCGCGGGGAGATCCGCGACGGGGACCAACTGCTCGTCGACCCGGGGCTCGCGCTGCGGCCGGAGGACGTCCTCCTGCTCCGCGGACCCGATGGGGCGCCCTTGGTCCGGCGGCTCGGGCGCGACGGCGCGCTCGTTCCCCTGGACCCCATCGCGCTTGCCGGCCCGTCCCCGGGAGCGAGCACGAGCGAGATGGAGCGGCCCGCCGGTCTCGCGAACACGGTGGCAGGCGTGGTCGTGGAGGTGCGCCGGCCGCTGAGACGCCCGGGTGGATGATGCGGCGGTGACCGCCGCGGAATAGGATCTGCGGTCCGTGCGCGCGATGCTTCGTGCCTTCTGGCCCGGCCTGCCGCTCGGCCTGCTGCTGCTCCCGATGGCGGCGTTCTGGATCGACGCCGCCCGCGCCACCGCGGGCAGGAGGTACGCGTATGACCCCGCGCCGCGGCGCGTCGTGGTGCTCGGGTTCGACGGCGTCGACCCCGGCATGCTGGAGGAGTACCTCCCGCGGCTGCCCGCGCTCCAGTCCCTCGCGCGCAAGGGGTCGTTCCTCCGGTGCCGGACGACGAACCCGCCCGAATCGCCGGTCGCGTGGGCGACGTTCGCGACCGGGGACAATCCCGGCGAGCACGGCATCTTCGACTTCGTGCGTCGGGACCTCGCGGCGCCCGACTGCTACCGTCCGGAGAACGGCCTCGTGGAGCGCGTGCCGCCGGTCCTCGGCCCGCTCGGCTTCCCTGTGCGGCCGCCGCGCGCGGTGAACCTCCGCGGAGGGGAGCCCTTCTGGGAGCCGGTCGCGCGGCTGGGCTACAAGGTGTCGGTGCTGCGCATGCCGCTCACGTTCCCCGCGCGGCTCGAGCGCGGGGGCGAGCTGCTCTGCGGCCTCGGCGTGCCCGACCTCCGCGCGACGCAGGGCTCCTACACGCTCTTCGCCGCGGGGCGCGACGCGCGCGAGGAGTACACCGAGTTCGGGGGCCGCCACACGAAGATCTACCCGCGCGACGGGATCGCGACCGCCGATCTCGAGGGCCCGCCGGACCCCCGCGATCCGCGCCGCGGCCGCCTCAAGGTCCCCGTGCGGTTCACGTTCACGGGGGGGTCCGCGGCCGTCACGGTCGGCGACGGGCCGGCCGTCGCGCTCGAGCAGGGCCTCTACAGCCGGTGGACGCCGGTCACATTCCGGGCGGGTTTCTTCATCGTGCTGCAGGGGATGGTGCGGTTCCTGCTCCTGCACGGCGGCGAGGATCCCGCGATCTACGCGTCGCCGATCCAGATCGCCCCGAACGGATCCCCGATCCCGATCTCGGCGCCCCCGTCGTTCGCCGGCGAGATGGCGAGAAGGCTCGGCTTCTTCAAGACGGCCGGGTGGCCCGAGGACACGTTCGCCGCGAACGAGGGAGTCCTCGACGACACGCACGCCTTCGAGGACATCCGCGACACCTACCGCTCGGACGAGCGCCTCTGCCTCGACCGGCTCGACCGCTCGGGCGCGGCGCTGCTCACCATGGTCTTCACGGCGCAGGACAGGATCGCCCACCTGTTCTACCGCTACCGCGACACGCGGCACCCCGCGCATGACCCGGCGGTGATCGCCGACTTCTACGCGAAGACGGGCGTCGACGACCCGATCTTCGAGTCCTACCGCTGGATGAACGACACGGTCGCCGAGGTCGCAAGGCGTCTCGGCCCGCGCGACGTGCTGCTGATCGTCTCCGACCACGGGTTCCACTCGTTCCGCTGGGGGATGAACATCAACACGTGGCTCGCGCAGGAGGGGTATCTCACGCTCGCGGACGAGGCCAAGGGGCGCCACATGCGCGACCTGGACGAACTCTTCCGGCGCGGCGTGGACACGTCCGGCATCGACTGGACCCGCACGCGCGCCTACGCGCTCGGCCTCGGCCAGATCTACCTGAACCTCGCGGGACGCGAGCGGGACGGGATCGTGAAGCCGGAGGAGCGCGAGGCGCTGCTCGGGGAGATCACGCGAAAGCTCGTCGCGCTCAGGGGCCCCGACGACGCCCCCGTGCTCCGCGACGTCTACCGCGGCGACGAGATCTGGAGCGGGAGCCGCATGGCCGAGGCGCCCGAGCTCCAGTGCGCGTTCGCGGAGGGCTACCGCGTCTCCTGGCAGACCGCGCTCCTCAACGTCCCCCCCGGGATCTTCGAGGCGAACAAGCGCCCCTGGTCGGGCGACCACTGCAGCAACGACCAGCGCGAGACGCCGGGCATCTTCCTCTCGAACGTGCCGCTCGGCCCCGACGCGAACCCGGGGTTGGAGGACATCGCGCCGACGGTCAAGTGGCTCTTCGGCATAAAGGGGGAGCACCTGCCGCTTCTCCTCGACCGGTAGGCGCCGGAAGGGGATGGGTCCCGGGAAGGGGGAACCGCGCCGCGCCCGGCGTCCCGTTGGCCGGCGTCTCCGTCTTGCGCCTTCCTAGGATCCGCCGGTCTCCTTCGCGCGCTTCGCGTGCTCCTCGTGCAGCGCCCGGAACGCGCCCTGCATCCGCGCGCGCGCCATCTCGAGGAGGTTCCTGCCGTGCTCGTCCGAGAGCTTCTCCGCCTCGACGTAGCCGCGGAGCGCGGCGACGTCCTCGTCGACGAGCACGCCGTCGTTGAGCGGGAGGTCCGTGAGGCTGCCGCGCGCCTTCGCCCGCACGTGGGCGTCCTGCCGCTCGAGCCAGCGACGGTGCGCCGCGCTGTCGCCGATGACGACCGAACGCGTCCCTCCGCACGCCACGCACCGCTTGTCGCCGCGGCAGACGGGGCACTCGACCTCGTTGCCGCCCTCCATGACCTTGCCGATGCCCCCGCAGTAGGCGCAATCGCCGACGCTGATCGCCTCGAAGTAGGGGCCGTACTCCGCGATGCTGTCGGGCAGCGGCCCGCTCTCCCCGACCTCCCGGTAGAGCCGCAGGAGGTGGTCCACGTCCTTCCTCTCGAGGCACCAGCGGCACTCCTCGGAGCCCGGGCGCCAGTCGAGCGACCGGTTGCACTCGCGACAGACGACCGCCTGCTCGGCGAGCTCCGCGCGGCAGTAGCCGCAGAGGGGCTTCCTCCCTTCCCAGACGACGTCCCGCTCGTCCACGGCGAGGAACCCAAGCGCGACAAGGGCGGCAACGCACCCCGAGGTGAACAGTACCCACTTCATGAGAGCCCGTGATTATACGGTCGGCCTCCACGGGTCTTGGCGGCTCGATGGCGTCCCCCTTTCCGGACGCCGAATGCCACCGTTGCATCCGCGGAACGAGGGTGTTCCGGCGAGGGGTCCGCGGACCTACGCGGGCGGGCTGCTGCCGTAGGCGCCGCCGCCGGGCGTGCGGATCCTCAGCACGTCCCCCGGCCGCACGTCGAACGCCGCGCGGCCCGGCAGCACGGTCGCCTCCCCGCCGCGCAGGAGCTCGTTCCTGCCGGACGCCCCCGGACCCCCTCCCATGAGCCCGTAGGGGGCGTTGACCCGCCGCTCCGTGAGGAGGCTCACCGCGCACGGCTCGAGGAACTCGATCTCCTTCTCGCACCCGTCCCCTCCCGGGTGCCGCCCGCGGCCCCCGGCGCCGCGCGCGACCGCGAGCCGGCGCACGAGCACCGGCGCCGCGTTCTCGAGCGCCTCGATCGGCGTGTTGCGCGTGTTCGTCATGTGCGTCTGGATGCACGAGGTCCCCGGTCCCTCCGGCGCGCCCCCGGAGCCCCCCGCGATTGTCTCGTAGTAGGTCTTGCCGCGCCAGCCGAAGGTGAGGTTGTTCATCGTCCCCTGCGAGGCCGCGGGCAGCCTTCCCGGCAGCGCCTGGTCGAGGGCGCCGATCACGACGTCGACGATCCGCTGGCTCGTCTCCACGTTGCCGCCGGCGACCGGCGCCGGGTAGAGCGCGTTCACGAGCGTGCCCTCCGGCGCGACCACGTCGAGCGCGTCGCGCACGCCCTCGTTGAGCGGCGTCCCCTCCGGCAGCAGCAGCGCGAACGCGTAGAGCACCGCCGAGAGCGTCACCGCGAGGTTCGCGTTGAGCGGCGCGTCCACCTGCGCGTGCGTGCCCGCGAAGTCGACGAGGAGCGTGCCGCCCCTCGCCTCCACCGCGACGCGCACGGGCCAGCCGTCGTCCATCCTGTCCTCGAAGCGGTGCACGCCGGGCGCGAGCGACCGCACGACGGCCGCCGCCGACGCGCGGGCGGCCGCGCGCAGCGCGTCCACCGCGAGGAGCATCGTGTCCGCGCCCATGCGCGCCTCGATCTCCGCGAGGCGGCGCGCGCCGAGCCGCAGCGTCTCGACCTGCGCGACGAGGTCCTCGCGCCGCTCGGCCGGGCTGCGCACGTTCGCGCAGAAGAGGTCGAGGAGGTCGCGGTCGAACGCGCCGCCCCGCACGACGAGGACCGGCGGGATCCGCAGCCCCTCGCCGTGGATGTCCTTCGCGAGGCCGAGCGAGCCCGGCCACGCGCCGCCGACGTCCGCGTGGTGCGCGCGGTTGGCGACGAGGAACCGCCCCGCGCGCGCGACCGCGGTGAGGTCGGGCAGGTGCGTGCCGCCGCACCACGGGTCGTTGAGGAGCACGACGTCGCCGTCGCCGGGCGGCCGACGCGCGAGCGCCGCGCGAACGGAGAGCGGCATCGCGCCGAGATGCACCGGGATGTGCGCAGCCTGCGCGACGAGGCCGCCGTCGCCGTCGAAGACCGCGCACGAGAGGTCGCGCCGCTCCTTGATGTTCACGGAGGTCGCCGCGCGCTCGAGCGCCGCGCCCATCTCCTCGGCGACGGAGGAGAAGAGCGCGTCGAACACGGCGAGGTCCGCGGCGTTCATCGTACGGAGCCTGACACCTTTCAATGAAACCTCGTCAGGTGGAGCGTCGCGTCGGCGAGCGCGCGCGCCTGCCAGCCCGCGGGCACGACCGTCGTCGCCGTGAGCTCGGTAAGGACCGTCGGCCCGAGCACGGTGCCCTCAAGATCCGCGCGCCGCATCCGCGGCGGGCCCCGCCGCGCGGGGAAGGAAGGGGGTTCCGGGGGCAGCGGCGCGCGGCGCGGCGCGGGGTCGATCGCGGCGAGCCTGAGGTTCACGACCTCCACGGCGCGCGCGCGGTCGCAGTAGCCGAAGGCGCGCTCGTGGGCCGCGTGGAAGTGCGAGGCGAGGTTCGCATCGGCCGTCACCGTGAGCTCGTGCGACTGGCCCCGGTACCGCGCGTCGGCGGTGAGGACCTCGAGCCGCGCCTTCTCGCGACGCAGCGGGGCGAAGAGCTCGTCGAGCCGGGCCTCGGCCTCGCGCGCGTCGAGGAGCACCGTGCGCACGAGGTCGCGCCGCCGGTCCGCCTGCCGCATCCCGTGCGCGCTGAACGCGCCGGGATCCCCGGGGACGAGCACCTCGCGCATGCCCAGCGCGTCCGCGAGCGCGCACGCGTGGAGCGGGCCCGCGCCGCCGAACGCGACCAGCGTGCACGACCGCGGGTCGATGCCGCGGCGCACCGTGACCGCGCGGATCGCGCGCTCCATCGTCGCGTCGGCGACGCGGAGGATGCCCGCCGCCATGTCCTTGACGGCACGCCGCGCGCGGGCAGCGTCGATCCGGAGCGTCCCCGCGAGGAGGTCCTCCTCCGCGAGGTGGCCGAGGACCGCGTGCGCGTCCGTGACCGTCGGCTCCTCGCCGGTGCCGTAGCACGCGGGGCCGGGATCCGCGCCCGCGCTCTCGGGCCCGACGCGGAGCGCGCCGAGCGCGTCGATGCGCGCGAGCGAGCCCCCGCCCGCGCCGACCGTATGGACGTCCAGGACCGGCACGCGCAGGGGCAGCCCTTCGAGCCGGAACTCCGGAAGAACCGGCAGGCCCCCCGGCCCCCCCCGGATGAGCGCCACGTCGGTGGACGTTCCACCCATGTCGAAGCTCACGCCCTCCGCGAGGCCGTGCCGCCGGAGAAGATCGGCTGCCGCCACCACGCCGCCCGCCGGTCCCGAGAGCACCGTGCGGACCGGAAGGTCGGCGGCCTCGGAAGCCGTCAGCGTGCCGCCGCTCGACTGGAGAACCTCGAGGCGGTGGCTCCCCGTCTCGCGGTCGAGGCGCCGCAGGTAGGGGCCGAGCACGGGCATGAGCGCGGCGTTCGCGACCGTCGTCGCCGCGCGCTCGAACTCGCGGAACTCGTTCGCGACGATGTGCGAGAGCGCGACCGGGATGCCGAGCGCCATGAGCGCCTCGCCGACGGCG
>DASUGR010000111.1:0-15034 GCA_036273915.1 Planctomycetota bacterium
CGTCTCATCGCCGAACGGCAGGGACCACTTGTCCCGTTGCATCCGGCGGGAGAAGCCGCCGCAGAGGACCAAGGCCGCTTCGCCCATCCCCGATAATGTACCCATGGCGCGCCTGCCCATCCGCCCCCGTCGCAACCGGAAGAGCGAAGCCGTCCGCACGCTCGCGCGCGAGACCGCGCTCGCCCCCGGCGACCTCATCTGCCCCCTGTTCGTGACCGACGGCGCGAAGACGCCCGTCGCGTCGATGCCCGGCGTCTTCCGGCTGCCGCGCGCGGACGCCGTGAAGGAGGCGCGCGAGATCTTCGGACTCGGGATCCCCGCGGTCGCGCTCTTCCCCGCGCTGGCCGCCGGGCTCAAGGACCCGCTCGCGAGGGAGTCGGTGAACCCGAAGGGGCTCCTCCAGAACACCGTGCGCGACCTCAAGGACGCGGTGCCCGAGCTCTGCGTGATCACCGACGTCGCGATGGACCCCTACTCGAGCGACGGCCACGACGGCGTCGTGAAGGGCGGCAGGATCGTGAACGACGAGACGCTCGGGATCCTCGCCGCGATGGCGGTGTCGCAGGCCGAGGCCGGCGCCGACGTCGTCGCGCCGTCGGACATGATGGACGGCCGCGTCGGGTTCATCCGCCAGGCGCTCGACGAGCGCGGCTTCACCGACACGAGCATCCTCGCCTACTCCGCGAAGTACGCGAGCGCGTTCTACGGCCCGTTCCGCGACGCGCTCGACTCCGCGCCGAAGCACGGCGACAAGAAGACGTACCAGATGGACCCGGCGAACGCGCGCGAGGCGATCCGCGAGGTGCTGCTCGACGTCGCGGAGGGCGCGGACGTCGTGATGGTGAAGCCCGCGCTGCCCTACCTCGACGTGATCGCGAGGGTGCGCGCGGCGGTGAGCGTGCCGGTCGCCGCGTACCACGTGAGCGGCGAGTACGCGATGGTGAAGGCGGCGGGGCAGCTCGGCTGGCTCGACGCCGCGAAGGCGATGCGGGAGAGCCTCCTGTCGATCAAGCGCGCGGGCGCCGACATGATCCTGACCTACGCCGCGCGCGAGGTCGCCGCGGCGCTGTGAGGCCGGGGGGTTCCGGGGGCCGTGAGCCCTACCGCTCCATCGCCGCGAGGGCCATCGTCGCGCTCTCGTGCTCGATGAAGTTGCGGACGTCGGTCGCGACGCAGCGCTCGAGGAGCGGCCTCGCCCCCGCCGCGTCGCCGTCGAGCATCCGCACCGCGGCCGCGTACCACGACGACTCGCACTCCTGCTCCCGCGCGAGGTTCGCGTTCTCCGCCCTGGCGGCGGCGAGGAACGCATCCTCCTTCATCTGCCCGGTCAGGAACGCCGCGACCTTCGTGTACCAGTCGTCCTTCTTCTCCCGGCCGTCCGCGTAGGCCTTGAGCTCCGCAGCCGCGGCCGCGCGCTCGCCGTTCCGCGCGCGCGCGAGGAAGAGGAAGAAGCGCGTGTAGTCGGCGTCCCTCGTCTCCTTCGCGACCGCCTTCGCCAGGTCCGCCGCGGCCTCCTTCGGGCGGCCGGTGTCGAAGTAGTAGCGGCCGCGCGCGTCGTACGTGGACGCGCCATCGTCGACCTCGACCGCCTTCCGCGCGTCCGCGTCCGCCTCCTCCTTCTTGCCGAGCCCGAGCTTCGCGCGGGCCCGGAAGACGTAGGGCTGGCCCCCCCTCTCCTCGCTTCCCTCCTCGTTGTAGATCGCCGCGTCGAAGTCGTCGACCGCCCCCTGGTAGTCGCCGACCGCCAGCTTCACCTCCCCGCGGAGCTGGAACGGACGCGGGTGGTGCGGCGCTGCGTATGCGAGGTCGGTGAAGGCGGCGATCGCGCCCTTGAAGTCGCGCAGGGACTCCCTCGTCTGGCCGAGCCGCTCGAGCGCGGTGAGGTCCCGCGCGTCGAGCTCGTACGCCTTCTGGTAGTCGTTCGCCGCGCCGGCGTAGTCGTGCTGCCCGTAGAGGACGTCCGCGCGCCCGCGGTAGAGGCCGCCCATCTCCGGCGCCACCTCGATGCCCCGCGTGTAGTCGCTGATGGCCGCCGCCTCGTCCTCGCGCACGAGGTGGATGTACGCCCGGTGGCGGTAGTAGCGCCCGTCCGGCTTCAGCTCGATCGCGCGCGTGATGCTCTTGAGCGCATCGTCCGGCCGCTTGAGGGCGCTGAGCGCGCCCGCGCGCCCCGCGTGGCCCCGCGGGTCGTCGGGCGCCTCCGCGATCGCCTTGTCGTACGCGGCGAGCGCGCCCTCGTAGTCCTTCGCCTGCATCTTCTTCTCGGCCTCGGCGAGCGATGCGTCCTGCGCGAGGGCCAGGGGAGCAAGGAGCAGAAGAGCCATCCACCTCATGGGCCCCATGCTACGCGAGGAAGCCCTCGGCGTTGAGCGCGGCCCGCGTCGCCGGGTCCCCGAGCACCTCGAGGAACGCGCGGACGGCCGGACGCGACCGCCGCGCCCCCGGGATCAGGAAGTCGAACCGCTCCTCGGCGAGGAAGCGAAAACGAAGGCCCTTCGCCGCGTTCTCGATGCAGACGCCGAAATCCGCGCGGCCGCTCGCGACCGCCGCGGCCACCGCCTGGTGCGAGCGCACCTCGAAGTCGTAGCCGTCGGGCCGCTGGCCCGCCAGCAGCTTGTCGATGAGCACGCGCGTGCCGCTGCCCCGGTTGCGGTTGACGAGCCGCCCCTCCTCGCGCCCGTCGCGCGAGACCACCCCCTGCCGCCGGCCGTAGCCGCGCACGAGCGTGAGCCCCGGCCGCACGAACGGCTCGTTGTACGTCCCGGTATCCTCACTGTACAAATGTATCCCTGCCACGTCGCACTCGCCGCGCGACGCCGCCTCGAGGCCCGCGGTCGAGCCGACGGCGATCACCTTGCTCGTGAAGCCGCGCTGGCGCAGGCGGGAAAGGACGAGATCGAGTCCGGTGCAGTGGCTGCCGATCACGACGAGGTGCGGGGGGGTCCGGGGGCCGAGGAGCGTCACGCGCACGCGCTCGCCCGCCTCGAGGCGCTCGACCTCCGCGGGGATCCGGTGAAATCCGTCCGCACGCGAGAAGGTCGTCACGGACCCGGACCCCTTCCCGAGCGGGTAGGCGACGAGGCCCTTGTCGGTCTCGACGAGGTGCACGAGGTCGTACTCCGTGCGGCCGCGCTCCGAGACGATCGCGCGCGGGAGCGTGGCAAAGACCTCGCGCGCGAGATCGGCCGGGAGCCCGCCGCGCGCGCGGATCCAGGGCGCCACGAACTCGTGGAAGGTGAAGATCGCGGACGTCGGGAAGCCCGGCAGCACCGCGAGCGGCTTCCCGCGCGCGACCGCGAGGACGACGGGCTTGCCCGGCTTCAGCGCGACGCCGTGCACGAGGATCTCCGCGAGGCCCTCGAGCGCGCGGTAGCCGATGTCCCCGGGCCCCTTGGACGTCCCTCCCGAGAGGAGGACGAGATCGCCTGGACCGAGCGCCTCCGCGAGCCGCGCGCGCAGCGCCTTCTCGTCGTCGCGCACGATGCCCTTCTCGAGCGCCTCGCCGCCCGCCTCGCGCACCGCGTCGGCGAGCACGCGCTGGTTGGAGTCGAAGACGAAGCCGTCCTTCGCGGTCTCGCCGGGCGCGAGCAGCTCGTCGCCGGTCGAGAACAGGACGATGCGGGGGCGCCGCACGACGCGCACGCGCTCGAGGCCGAGCGCCGCGAGCACTGCCGTCTCGCGCGACGACAGCACGTCGCCCGGCCGCAGCACGGTCTCGCCGCGCGCGATGTCCGACCCCGCGTGCGAGAGGTTCGCGCCGGGCGCGACCGCGCGCCGCACCTCGACGACCCCATCCGCGAACTCCGTGTCTTCGACCATCACGACCGCGTCGGCGCCGCGCGGGATCGGCGCGCCCGTCGCGATGGCGAACGCGGTGCCGGGCGCGACCTCCGCCGGCCCCGAGGCCCCCGGAAGCAACGTGCCGAGCACGCGGAGCCGGCGCGGATCCTCCTCCGCCGCCCCGAAGGTGTCGGCCGCGCGGACGGCGAACCCGTCCATGTTGCTCCGCGGGAAGGGGGGCACGTCGACCGGCGCGCGCACCTCCCCGGCGAGGACGCGCCCCAGCGCGGCGGCGAGCGGGACCTCCTCGGCCGGCAGCGGGGAGAAGTCCACGGCCTCGCGGAAGCGCCGCTCGGCCTCCTCGCGCGACACGACCTTCAGGAACTGCTCCTGCCGCACGGGCCCGATTGTAAGATGCCCGCCCGATGCGCCTCCTTCTCCTCCTCCTCGTCCTCGCCGCAGCCGAGGACCTGACGCCGCGCGAGGGCTCCGGCTGGGCCGGCTTCGCGACCGGCACCTGGGTCCGGCTCAAGACCACGCGCGTCCAGACCGGCAGGATGCTCGCGCCGACGATCACGAAGATGACGCTCGCGAAGGCGGACGCAAAGACGCTCTCGCTCTCGATCGAGACGGAGAACGCGCTCGGCGTGGCGGGGGAGGTGCAGCAGTCGACCGTGCCGGCCTCCGGCGAGGCGGGCCCCGGCGAGAAGGGGAAGGAGGAGGGGTCCGGGGAGGAGGAGGTGCGGGTCGCCGGCGAGGGGGTCGCCTGCGACCGCGTGCGGGTCACGGTGACCGGCCCGACGGCGAAGCGCGTGATCACGCGCTGGATCGCGCGCGACCCGAAGGTCGTCGTGAAGCGCGTGACCGTGACGACCGACCTCGAGGGGAAGGAGACCGGGCGCGAGACGATCCTCCTCCAGTCGCTCGTGCCCGAGGAGCGCACGGTCGGCGACCGCAGGGTGCGCTGCGTCAAGTACGCGACGGAGCGCAAGGACTCCGGCTACGAGTTCAGGGGCACGGCCTACCTGAGCCGCGAGGTCCCGGGCGGCGCGGTGTTCAGCGAGGACGAGATCAGCAAGGACGGAGCCGCCCTCCTGACCCAGCGCGTCGAGGTCCTCGACTTCGGCTCGAAGTGACCAACTCGAACCTGGTTCGTTTCTGCAAGCCCTTCGTGTCGCGGTTTTCGCGAACAACGGCCTTGGAAGCGGAATGACGGCGACTTCCTTGCCGAAACGAACCTGGTTCGCCGTCGTCGTTCTCGCGGGGTGCGCGTACTCGAATGCGGAGATCCTCGGGGAGCTCGAGGCGCGCGCGCGACGCGCGCCCGACCCCGTCCTCGACAACGTCATCGCCCACGACGCGGTCCCGACCCTCCAGGCGCCCGCGCAGACGGCCACGCTCCCCATGGTCGAGGGCAGGGTGCCCGCGGTGCGGGGGAGGATCAACGGCGTCGACATCACGCTCGTCCTCGACACCGGGACGAGCGCGGTCGTCATCCCCGCCGAGGCGGCGCGCGCCGCCGCGATCTACCTCCCGCCCGGCGATCCCACCGACAAGGTCGGACCGGGGCACACCAGCCCATGCCGGCTCGGCGCGTTCTCGACGGTCGAGCTCGGGCCCAACCGGATCGTCTCGGGCGTCGCGCTCGTGCCGGTGGACGACCGGCCCGGACGCTGGATGGAGCTCGGGACCGACCGCTACGCGATCGTCGGCTGCACGGTCCTCTCGCACTTCCGCGTCACCTTCGACTTCAAGAAGCGCGAGGTGCGCCTCGCGCCCACCGGCCTCCCTGCCTACGCGACCCCGCTCCTCACCCACGTACGCGTGAACGGACGGCTGCTTCTTCTCATGGTCGACTCCGGCGCCACGACGGTCTTCCTGGAGCCCTGGGCGGCGCGGGACCTCGACCTCATCTCACGGGACCAGATGACCCGCCACGACCGCCGCGCGAGAAGCCTCAGCGATGCCGTGTTCACCCGGATCACGCTCGACCGCGTCGAGGTCGGCGGCCATGCGTTCGAGGACGTCGACGCCGCCGCCGTCGACACCTTCGGGCCGCTCGCGTCGTCGCCCCCCTTCCGGCCGGGAGGCCTCCTGGGACTCACGGGCTTCGGCGATCTCGTCTGGACGCTCGATTACGGTAGCCAAACGCTGTACGTCGAGCCGTGAGACTCCTCCTCCCCGCACCCCTCCTCCTCTCGCTCGTCTCGGCCTGCGCGACGCTCCGCACGCACGACATCGCCGACGCGTTCGCACGGGACTCCGCCGAGCTCGTGGAGCGCTTTCCGACGAAGGCCGATCTCGACCCGGCGCGCGCCGCGAACGCGCCCCACGTGATGCTCCGCACGGCGCAGGTCGCGCGCGACTTCCTCGAGGGGCGCGACGGCACGTCGACGACCGCAGCCTACGCGCGGGCGCTCCTCGCGTGCGCGCAGCTCGCGCAGGGGCAGGCGAAGGCCGCGCGCGACACGCTCCGCGGGCTGAAGCCGCGCATGGAGGAGGAGCTCACGCGCGAGAACGTGGTCATCGCGTGCGCGATCCACGCGACGTCGCTCTGCCGCTCGATCGAGGCGCGCGCGGCGGCCGTGGCGTTCCTCGAGGGCAGGCTGCCGGGGGAGAAGTTCGTCGAGGACTACGGGAGCTTCGCCGGGCTCGCGATCGCCGAGCCCGGGTCGCCCGAGCACAGGAAGATGGTGAAGCTCGCGGCCGTGGCGCTCGAGGCGTGCGCGCCCGGAGTCGCGGAGCCGGGCGAGAGCGCGCGGAAGGCGCGCGCGAACCTCTTGCGCACGCTCGGGGAGCAGGTCTACAACGACGCCGCCTCGCTCGTCGCGCGGCTGCCGCCGCCGCACGGGCCGGCGACGGCCGAGGAGGTCTGGCTCGCGAGGGTCGCCGTGAAGGGCGTCACGACGTACCGCTACCTGATCCCCGACATGCTGCCCGATCCGCTCTCGCCGGAGCAGAGGGCGTGGCAGCGCGAACAGGCCTTCCCGCTCTTCAAGGACGGGCGCGAGATCGCGGGCTACTTCCTCCCGAAGGCGGCCCGCACGGAGGTCGAGTCGACGCGAATCGGGAAAACGCCCGACGAGATCCTCTACGACCGCCTCCTCTCCTCCCAGCTCGAGGTCCTCGCCTGGATCGACACGCGATGACGGGGGGAGCGGCATCCCCCGGTGAGGCGGCCCCGCCCCGGGTGGTCCTCTACACGATTCCAGGCCTCTGCCCGCTCTGCGACGAGGCTCGGGAGCTCCTCCGCCGGGAGGGGGTGGCCTTCTCGGAGGTGGACATCCGCACCGACCGAACGCTCCTTCGGGCCTACCGGGAGGAGATTCCCGTGGTAACCGTGGACGGCAGGAAGACGTTCGTGGGGCGGATCGAACGGGACCGGCTCGCAGCCCTCCTGCCCCCCCGCTGAACGTGCGTCGGCCGGTTTCGTAGATAGACTGTGGGGAACCAACCACAATCGGAGAAAACGATACACATGAAGACCCTTTGCCTGTTCGTCGCGTTCGGGCTCCTCTCATCCTTCGCCGTGGCCGGCGACGGCGAGGGCTGCCCTGGTTGCAAGCCCGCCGGCGCGAAGCCGACGACGCTCGCCGCTGCCCGCCAGCAGATCGCCGACATCCCGAAGGCCGACGAGAAGCTCCCGGCCGAGCAGCTCAAGGAGGTGAAGGCCGCCCGCGAGTTCCTCATGCAGACCTCGTTCGGCAAGGCCATGGGCCCGTCGTTCGAGTCGTGCGGTCGCCTGATGCTCGCCGCGGCGATCCAGCCGGGCACGTCGGCCGAGTCCGCCGCGCTCATGAAGGACATGGCGGCGACCTACTGCAGCGTCGCCAAGATCTTCGGCGGCTGCGCGGACTGCAAGGAGTGCTGCCCGGACGGCGAGTGCCCCGAGTGCAAGGGCGCCACGCCGGAGTCCTGCGCGGCGAAGGCGAAGGAGTCGCTCGACGCCTCGCAGAAGCTCCTCACGAAGGCCATGGAGGAGATGCCGAAGGCGACGCCGGAGTTCATGCAGAAGGTGCAGGCGGCTGCCGACACGCTCGAGAAGAAGTCGCCCTGCTGGCCCGCGATCATGTCCGCGACGAAGGCGCTCAACGAGGCGTATGCGTCGCTCGCCAAGATGGGCATCCCCGCGGCCAAGGACGTGAGCGCCCGCGACCAGCTCGTGAAGAGCGCGTTCCAGCTCCACACCTCGCTGACGGCCTGCCACGGGGGCGAGGGGCAGTGCGAGGAGAACGAGGGCTGTGAGGACGCCGAGGAGCCGGCGGAGGCCCCCGAGAAGTCCTCCTGAGGCACCGCGAAGACCTGAAACTAGAGGCGCGCCGGGCCGGTTCGGTCCGGCCAGAACTCGAATCGGAAGGGGCCCCGGGGAACCGGGGCCCCTTTGTTTTGTTTCGTGGACGTCCTTCCCCTCCTTTCCCCCGCGCCCCCTTTCCTCCCCACGAGGCGCCGTGCGAACCCGGCTACGATCCGTTGCATGAACCCGCGCCTGCTCCTCCTCCTCCTCGCGATCCCCGCCCGCATCGCCGCCTCGGAGGACGCGGTCACCCCGCTCTCCGCGAACCCGGCGATCGCCGCGCACGTGCTCTCCACGGCGCGCAAGGACCTGAAGGACGCGCGCGGCGACTTCAAGAGCATGTCGCCCGACGAGCGCGCGGTCGTCGCCGACGCGCGACAGGTCATCCTGAAGACGGCGGACTGGCGCGCGCTCGTGCCGGCGCTCGGCGCCGCGGCGGACCTCCTCGAGGGCGCGGGCGCCACGAAGGGCGACGACGCGGACCTCTGCGCCTGCATGGCGCGCAACTACCGCGCGATGGCGGAGGATCTCGACAAGGACGGGACCTACCTCGCCGCCGAGCTCCGCAAGCAGACGCCGGCTGAGCGCGCGGCGACGACGTTCGCCGAGGCGGAGAAGCTGCTCGCCGCGCGGGCGGACGTCGCGACCGACGAGGACGCGGGCAACGCGTGGAACGTGATCCGGCGCAACGACCCGCGCTGGAGCGCGTTCGCGCTCAACTTCAAGACGCTCGCGCGCGCCTACGCGACGCTCGCCGAGCAGCAGCACGGCGAGGCGCTCGCCGCCGCGGTGGCAAACGCGAGCAAGCTCCACAAGGAGCTCGAGACGTACTTCAAGGGCGTCAAGACGAAGCGCGACGACGCCGAAGAGCCCGAGCCGCAGCCCGCGCCGGAGGCGCCGCGCCCGCGCGTCATCAAGCGGGTCGGGTAGGCGCCGGCCGGCCCCCGGCCCCCCCCTTTGACAAACCCGCGGCGCCGGACGGGATAGAATCCCCTCATGCGCTCGCCCCTGCTCCTCGCGCTCGTCCTCGCGCCCGCGTTCGCGCTGGAGGCGTCGGTCGACACCGGCGCGCTCGCGAAGGCGCGCGAGGAGATCCCGCTCTCCCGCGGGGACTTCAGGAGGCTCGCGCGGGTCGAGCGCGACGCGATCCGCGACGCCCGCGGCACGGTGGCGGCAACCGCAAGGGGGCGCGCGCTCGCGCCGGCGCTCGCCGCCGCCGCGGACGCATTGGAGGGGGTCCGGGGGCAGGCGAGGGAGCTCTCGGACACGCTCGGCGAAATGGCGCGGTCCTACCGCGAGATGGCGGCGGAGTTCGACAAGGAGATCGCGCCCGAGGCGAAGCGGAGGGCCGGGGATCTCCTGAAGGCCGCGGACGAGGAGAAGGAGACGCCCGAGGCCAAGGCCGCCTGGAAGATCGTCAAGCGCGGCGACCCGCGGTATCGCGCGCTCGCCTGCAACATGAAGGCGCTCGGCGAGGCGCTCGCGGCGCTCGGGGAGCGCGAGGGCGAGGTCGGCGCGGCGATCGCGACGGCCGCGAGGCTCCACAAGGCGCTCGCTCCCATGTTCGAGGGCGTAGAGACCGAGCGCCCCGCGCCGGCCGAGGCCGCCTGCCCGACGTGAGGTTGACGCGGCGGCGCGTGGCGCCGCCCCCGCTCAGCGAGGCTCCAGAAGCGACGCGTACCGCGCCCGCTCGTCCGCCGTCAGCTCGCGCGTGACCGCGCGGTCCGCCTGCGCGAGGAGGTCCGCGAGCTTCCTCCCGCCGTCCGCCTCCGCGGGCGCGTCCGACGACCCGGCGCGCAGCGCGCGCTCCAGCCGGAGGGCGACGTCCGGCGCGTCCAGCATCCGCGCCGCCTCGCGCGCGAGCAGCAGGCCGAGCATCGGATCCCTCCCCTCCTCGAGCTCCGACGCGTAGACGAGCGCGCGCGCGCGTGTCCGCCGGAGCGCGAGTTCCATCTCGGACCGCGCGGTGACGGCGCCCTGCTCGGCTTCCCGCGACGCGGCCAGCGCGTCGCTCAGCTGCTTGCCGTACCAGAAGGCGGAGGCCGCGAGGATCACCACGGCCGCGAACGTGACCGCGACCAGCGCGGCCGCCGACGGCTGCCGGCGCGCCCAGAGTGCCACGCGCTCGCGGACCGTCGAGCGTCGCGCGCGGATCGGTTCGCCCTGCAGGAAGCGGTCGAGGTCCTTCGCGAGCTGGTTGGCCGAGCGGTAGCGCTGCGCGGGCTCCTTCGCGATCGCCTTCATCACGATCGTCTCGAGGTCCCTCGGGATCGCGGCGTCGAACCGGCGCAGCGGCGGCGGGGACTCGTCGAGCACCCTCCGCAGCAGCCGCTGGTAGTTGGTGTCGGTGAACGCGGGGGCGAGGATCAGCATCTCGTAGAGCGTGAGGCCGAGGCTGTAGACGTCGCTCCGCGGGTCGGCCCAGCCGTGGAAGCGCTCGGGCGCCATGTAGACGATCGTGCCTACGATGTCGCCCGTCTGCGTGAGCTGGTCCGTCCCCTCCTCCTTCGCGAGGCCGAAGTCCGTGACCCAGACCGTGCCGTTCGCGTCGAGCAGCAGGTTCGACGGCTTGATGTCCCGGTGGAGCACGCCCTGCTTGTGCGCGTACGCGAGCGCCTCCGCCACCTGGAGGCCGATGCGCGCGACGTTCCGGTAGTAGGCGCGCGGGTCGGCGATCTCGAGCGGCCCCTCGGCGACGGGCGCGCCGCTCGCGCGGAGCCGGCGCAGCTCGGCGACGACCTCGTCGAGGCCGCGCCCCCGGATGAACTGCATGGCGTAGTAGTGCGTGCCCTCGTGCTCGCCGACGCCGAACACCGGGACGATGTTCGTGTGGTGCAGCCGCGCGGCGGCGCGCGCCTCCTGCCGGAACCGGTCGAGCAGCCGCTCGTCGCCGAAGCGGCGCGGCATCACCTTGAGCGCGACGTGGCGCCCGAGCGTCACCTGCTCCGCCTCGTAGACGACCCCCATGCCGCCGCGGCCGACCTCGCGGAGGATCCGGTACTCGCCCAGGTGCGAGGGGGCGGGCCGGGGAGGGGCGTCGCGGTCCGCGCTCGCCGGGCGCGCCGCCTCCTCCATGAGCAGGAGGGGCGGGAAGAGCTCGCGGATGTCATCGGCGAGGTCGGGATGCCGCTCGACGTACTCCGCGACCGACGGCGCCTCGCCGCGCCGCAGCCGCGCGAGGAACTCCTCGGCGAGACGGTCGAGGAGCTCCTCGCTCAAGCGTCGAGCTCGCCTTCCGCGCCGGCGAGCACGCCCTTCAGCCGGCGCAGCGCGCGGACGTAGCGCTTCGAGGCCGCGGCCTCCTCGAGCCCGAGCTCCCTCGCGGCCTCCGCGTTCGAGAGCTGCTCGAAGTGGCGGAGAGCGAGGATCTCGCGATCCACGGGCTCCATCGCGTTGAGCGCCTCCTCGAGGCGCAGCCGGAGCTCGGCGCGCGCGGCCGCCTCGCTCGGCCCGGTGTAGCTCCCGAGGAGCTGCTGCGCGAGCGCGACCGACGTCGCCTCGGGGAGCGGGCCGCCGTGGAGCCGCACCTCCTGCCGCGGGTCGCGCCGCTGCGCGCCCAGGTGATGGCGGTGGAGCTGGATGACCTTCTGCCCGGCGAGGAAACGGAGCCAGAGGAAGAACGGCAGCTTGCGCTGGCGCAGGAACTCCGGGAACCGCTCGAACGCCTCGACGTGCGTCTCCTGGATGACGTCGGACGCGTCGACGCGCCCCTGCACGCGGCGGTCGAGGCGCATCCGGATCATCCGCGTGAGGCGGTCGCGGTGGCGCGCGAAGAGCTCGTCCAAAGCCGCCCGGTCGCCCTCGCCGGCACGGGCGAGGAGGTGCTCGATCTCGTCGGTGTCGTCTGTCATGGGCACCTAAGGAGTCGTGCAAGAACAACTGCTACATTCGGCCGGCTGCGACGACGCGATGCCCTTTCGCTCCTCCTCAGCATATCGCTCCGCGGATACGCGTCGTCGTCCCTCCTTGCCTCGCGCCGTCTCGCCCGGCCTCGGTGCTTGACGCATTTGTTCTCGCACGACTCCTAACTGCCGAGGGCCCCGGGGGCGGGACATGGCCCCCCGGCCCCCCCAACTTCTACCCGATTTCGCGTCCCGGGCCTCCAGGCGCGCGCAGTTGGCCCGGTGGAGGCTTGCCATGCGCACGACGCTCCTCCTGCTGCTCGCGGCATGCGCTGCGACCTACCGGAGTATGCCGGACCGGACCGCCGAGATGGACGAGCTCGCGCGCGCCGCGGAGGACCTGCCGTGCGAGCGCGGCCGCGCAGCCGGCGCGACGGTGGGCGGTCGGGCGGTCAAGCTCTACTACCGGCAGACGCGCGCGGAGGGCGAATGGCTCGTGGTGCTGCTCCACGGCGTGCTGTCGGACAGCCGCACGTGGGAGTACGTCACGGGCGACCTCGGGCAGGACCACGCGCTCCTGCTCCTCGACCTGCCCGGGTGCGGGCTCTCCGACAAGCCCTCGCCGGGCGACGTCGGGCCCTCGGGGTACTCGCCGACGGCGCTCGCGCGGCACGTCTGCTGCGCCGTGCGGGAGCGGCTCGCGGCATCCGATCGGCCGCCGCGCGTAGCGCTCGTCGGGCACTCGCTCGGCTCGATGGTGATCCTGAGGATGCTCGGCGACGCCGCGCTGCGCGAGGAGTTCGCGGACGTGCTCGATCGCGTCGAGCGCGTGGTCCTGCTCTCGCCCGTCGATTTCGCGGTGGAGAAGACGCAGCCGATGTTCACGAGGGTCCTCGGGCTCTCGGGGGTGAAGGTCACGATCGCGGACGTGACCGAGATCCTCCAGGAGAGCACGGCCAGGGCGCTGCGGCAGGGCGCGGTCGAGCCGCGCAGCGTGCCGCGCGTCGAGGCGGAACGGATGGTCGAGGTGTTGCGTGACGGGCGGCGGCGGCGCGCGGCGCAGGCGATGATCCGGGAGGCGGTGCCGTTCACGGGGGACGAGGTGCCGGACTGGCCGCGGATCCGCGCGCTCGTAAGGGACTACGCGCGGGTGGACCGGCCGTGCCTCCTGCTCCACGGCGAGTGCGACGAGACGTTCGGCGTGGCGGTCGCGTACAAGCTGCAGGCGCAGCTGCCGGACGCGTGGCTGCGCGTGCTCGCGGACGCGAAGCACGCGCTGCCGAGCGAGGCGCCGCGCCGGTGCGCGGCGGAGATCCGCGCGTTCCTCGCGGACGGCGGCCGGGGGCGCGATCGCGTCGTGGACGAGAGCTTCGGGCGCGAGCGGCTGCCGGCCCTCGTCGCCCGCGGCGCACGGACGCCGCTCCGTTGACGGCACGGCCGAGTGATGCATGGCGAGTGTATGGCGCGCGTCGTCTCCACCACGGTCGCGGACCGGTCGCGGAATGGGCTGTCGGGCTTGGAGCCGCAGTAGTCGGCCCCCGCCAACGCATGCTTCCCCGCCGGCAGCAGCCTAGAATGGCGCCGTGGCTGATCAGGGCGAGACGATCGCGTCCGCGCAAGCCTCCCGCGGCGAGCCCCAAGGCCCCCCGCGCCCCACCGCGTTCTGGCACGTCCTGACGGGGATCTGGATCCTCCTCTCGTTGCCCGTCTGCGCGAGCCTGTCGCCGCACCCCGTGCTCGGGATGATCGCGTTCGGCATCGGGGGCATTCTCGGACTGGCTTGGGCGATCCAACTCCAACGCGTGATCGCCGACACGGATGCCCGGCGGCGAATGACGCGGCGCGCGGCGGTCGGATGGGCGATCTATCCGGTCGCCGCGCTCCTGCTCGCTCTCCTCCTGACGACCGGCGTGCTCGTCCTCCTGCGCGTGCGGCTGAGCGAGACCGCGCTGGAGCGGCTCGCAGGAGAGGTCGCGTCGGGCGCCGAGGTCAAGGACCGTTGGGCCGGCCTGATGTGGATCGAGAGCGCGAGCGGGAGCGGGAACGCCGTCCTCCTCTCCACCGGGATGACGTTTCTGTACGAATACGGCCTCGTCTACTCCCTTGACGGCAAGCCGCCGGCGTTGCGGCACCACCACACCCGCCACCTCCACGGGCGCTGGTACACGTACAGCTACTCCCCCTTCTGACCGCGGACCCCCGTGCCGCAGCACGACGCCGCAAGTGCCTGTCTCCAACGAACTTACGGAAGCCGTTGGGCTTATGGGATAAGCCTAAGGTGCAGGGATTGGACGGCTTTTGTGACGGCGGACTCGTCGACGAGGAAGCTGATGTTGATCTTCGTCCCGCCATGCGAGATCAGCCGGACCGGGATCGACGCCTTCTCGAGCGCGCCGAACACCTGCGCCGCCACGCCCACCTGCTCGCGGATCCCCTCGCCGACGACGCAGACCTGCGCGAGACCGCGGTCGATCGTCACGTCGCTGAACGCGCCGAGATCCCTCGCCACCGCGTCGAGGTTCCTGTCCGTGTCGACGGTCACCGAGACCGTCACCTCGCTCGTGGCGACGAGATCCACCGAAAGGTCGTAGCGCGCGAAGACCTCGAAGATCTTCGCCATGAAACCCGACTGCAGGAGCATCCGCGTGGACGCCACCGTCACGAGGAGGATCCCCTTCTTGTACGCGATCGACTTGACCGGCGCGCCCGAGGCCGGCGCCTCCGCGAGGATCGCCGTGCCCTTGAGCTGCGGGCGGCTCGTGTCCTTCACGACCACCGGGATCCTGTTCTCGATCGCGGGGAGCATCGTCGCGGGATGGATCACCTTCGCGCCGTAGTACGCGAGCTCCGACGCCTCCGAGATCGAGAGCACCGGGATCGACTTCGCCTCCTTCACGATCCGCGGGTCCGCGGTCATGACGCCGTCCACGTCAGTCCAGATCTGCACCTCGTCCGCCTTGATCGCGGCGCCGAGGATCGTCGCGCTGAAGTCGCTCCCCGACCGGCCGAGCGTGGTCACGTCGCCCTTGCCGTCCTTCGCGATGAACCCGGTGACGACCGGCACCTTCCCCTTGATCGCCTTGAGCGACCGGCGCACCTCCGGGTAGCAGGACGGGTC
>DASUGR010000112.1:0-3032 GCA_036273915.1 Planctomycetota bacterium
AGGGGTGCGGCCGCGAGCTCCCGGCCGCGCGCCGCGTGGTCGAGCGCGCGCTCGCGTAGCCAACTGCCCCGCGAGCTGCGCGAGCTCAAGGGCGTCCGGGTTCACGGCAACGACCGTGCCGTCCTTCCGCGCGAGGACCACGGCCGGGGCGCCGAGGCCGAGGCGCACGATCGCCTCCCGCGCGTCCGCGACGGCGGGGAGCCCGCGCCCGTGCTCGGCGAGCCACGCAGCGGCGTCGTCGCTCGCATCCCCCGCGCACAGGACGACGGGAAGGAACCGGGCGGACGCGGGCGGCAGGTCCTCGAGGGTCTCCTCCGACCCAGGATCGTCCGCGACCACGCACACGTACGCGAGAAGCCCCTCGTGCGCCGCGACGCGCGCCGCCGCCTCGCCCTCGAGCGCCGGCAGCCCCGGCATGCCCTTGCAGAGGAGCCGGGCGCGCGCGAGCCGCGGGTCCTCGCCGAGCCGCGCCTCCGCGGCGGCGTAGACCTCGCGGAGCTCGTCGCCCGCCGGCAGGAGCCCGCACAGCTCCGCCATCGCGAGCGGCGCCGCCGCCGGGTGGTCCGCGCGCACCGTCCGGAGCTGCGCGATCGCGTCCGCGTCCTGCCCGAGCGCGCGGAGCGCGAGCGCCCGCGCGAGGAGGACGTTCGGGAGCCGCGGATCGCCCGGATACCCGCGCAGGAACTCCTCGACGGTGCGCAGCACCGCCCGGGCGCCGGCCTCGCGGAGCGCGCGGTCGGGTTCCCCCCGCCCCTCCGCCTCCGCCATGTAGAGCGCGGCCGTCCCCACGCGCCCGACCGCCGCGTCGGCAGCATCCGCCGCATCGCCGTTCTCGACGATGTAGCGCCCGAGCACCGCCATCCGCCGGTCGAGGACCTGGAAGAGCTCCTTCCTGAAGCGGTGCACGTCGTAGAGCGCCTCCATCCTGCGCACCATCTGCTCCTGCAGCTGCGAGGCCGCCACGGCGCCGGAAACGGAGGGGGCCGGGGGGACCGCGCCGGGCGCGAGGTCAAGGGGCATCGGGTCCGGGTCCGCGTCGCGCGCGCGCTTCAGCTTCGCGAGGCAGATGAGGTACTCGGGGCTCTGGCGGACGGCGTCGAAGTCCGGGTCCCCCGCGAGGTGGCGCGCGTCGCGCCAGCCGCGCTGGATCGAGATCAAGAGCCACGTGCCCGCGCGCCCCGCGTCGCCCTCGAGCGCGTAGCAGCACGCGATGTTGTAGTAGGGCCGCGGGTTGTCCGCGTACGTCGCGATCTGCCGCTCGAAGGCCGCGATCGCCCGTCCGTAGTCCTTCGCGCGGTAGTGCGTGAACGCCTCCCGCTCCTGCGCGAGGAATCGCTGGGTGACGTCGCGCGGCTCCTGCGCGATCGCCGCGGCCGCGAGGAGGAGGAGCGCGAGGGGGAGCCGCACGCGGAATACGGTACCCTCTCGGGCGGTGTCCAAGGGAGATTCGAAGAAGGTCGTCGTCGCGGCGCTGCTCGCGAATCTCGGGATCGCTCTCGTCAAGGGCGTCGCCGCGGTCGCGACCCGGAGCGGCGCCATGCTCGCCGAGACCGTCCACAGCCTCGCGGACTCGGGGAACCAGGCGCTCCTGCTCCTCGGCGCCGCGCGGTCGCGGCGGCCGCCCGACCGGCGCCACCCGTTCGGCTACGGCTCGGAGCGCTACTTCTGGGCCTTCATCGTCGCGCTCGTGCTCTTCGCGCTCGGCGCGCTCTTCTCGGTCTACGAGGGGATCGAGAAGCTCCTCCACCCGGCCCCGATCCGCAACGTGGTCTGGGCCTACGCGGTCCTCGGCGCGAGCCTCGTGCTCGAGCTCGTCTCGTTCCGCGTCGCGCGGCGCGAGATCGCGGTCGAGCGCCGCGGCCGCTCCTTCGCGCGGTACTTCGTCGAGACGAAGGACCCGTCGCTGCCGCTCGTCTTCCTCGAGGACCTGGGCGCGCTCTTCGGCCTCGCGTTCGCGCTCGGCGGGGTGGCGGCGTCGCACGCGCTCGGGTGGACCCGCGCCGACGGGATCGCGACGCTCCTCATCGGCGGGCTGCTCGGCACGATCGCCGCGGTCCTGCTCGTGCGCTGCCACCGCCTCCTCATCGGCGAGGGGGCGACCGACGAGGACATCGGGAGGATCCGCGCGGCGGTGGTGGCGACGGGTGGCGAGGTCGTCGACATCCGGACGCTCCAGCTCGGCCCGGACAACCTGGTGGTCGGCCTCGAGGTGCGGCTCGAGGGGAGCGTCGCGGAGGTCGAGCGGGCGATCCGTGAGGCGGTCCCGAACGCCCGCTACGTGGCCATCGAGCCCGCCTGAGTTTGCCCCAAGCGCGTGTGTGGTAGCCTGTGGCGATGGAACGCGTCACCACGGGGGACATCGTCCACCTCCACTACACAGGCAAGTTCGAGGACGGCACCGTGTTCGACTCGACGGAGGGGGGCGACCCCTTGGAGCTCGTCGCGGGCGCGACCGACATCATCGACGGCGTGAGCCAGGGCATCATCGGCCTCGAGGTCGGCGAGAAGAGGACGCTCACGGTGCCGCCCGAGCGCGGCTACGGCACGCGCGACGAGTCGCTGCAGAAGAAGGTCCCGCTCGACGCGCTCCCGGAGGGGATCGAGGTCGGCGACCGCGTCTCCGCCAACGCCGGCGGGCACGAGATCGTCTTCCTCGTCACCTCGATCGACGGCGCGGATGCCATGATCGATGCGAACCACCCGCTCGCCGGGAGGACACTCGTCTTCGACCTCGCGGTCCACTCGATCCACGGCAACGACCCGGGACGGCTGCAGAGGAGCCACGGGCACGACCACGGCGAGTGCGGCTGCGGCCACGACCACTAGCCCGAGTCCTGCCTATGCACTTGTGTCAGCCGGTGCCGGTAGGCTCGGGGGATGAGCCAGAAGAGGCCGAAGACGCTGCTCGAGTTCCAGGAGCGGTTCGCCACCGAGGAGGCATGCGAGGGCTACCTTGCGGAGTGGCGATGGCCGGAGGGGTTTCGATGCCCGCGCTGCGGAGGTGCCGAGGCGTGCAGGTTGAGTCGCCGGCG
>DASUGR010000113.1:0-24797 GCA_036273915.1 Planctomycetota bacterium
GCGGCTCGATCGCCGCCCACTGGTCCTCGGTCAATCCATGCCTGTTCACTCGTGCGACCACGCCTGCATCTCCTCGGCGCGTCGCGGCGGAGCCTACCCTCTAGATCGGTCGGGTTTGCGGGTTTTCAGACAGGACCTAGCGAGCGTCCGCGAGCACGGCGTCGATCGCACGGCGGGCGACGGCGGCAAGGGGCGGGTTCGTGTCCCGGTAGTACGGGAGCGCCACGAGGCCGGACCAGAGCGCCCAGCCGCGCCCGCGTGCCCACGTCGCGTCGTCGCATCCGAGGACAGACCGAAACACGTCCCTCGCTCCGGGCGGAAGGCAGGTCCACGCGGCCATGACGTCGCTGGCGGGGTCGCCGACGGCCAAGAGGCCGAAGTCGAGCACGGCCACGAGCCTTCCGCCCCTTGCGAGCAGGTTCAAGGGGAGCAGGTCGCCATGGACCCACACGGGCGCCCCCGGCCACGGCGGGACCTCGAGCGCCGCGTTCCACGCGGCCGTCGCCGCCGCCTCGTCGATGGTGCCCCGCAGGTCGGAGATCGCCTGCCTCGCGCTCCCGTCGCGCGTCGCCAGCGGCGCGCCCCGGCGCGCGGGGTCGTCTCCGGCCCACGGACCTCCCGTCGGGTCGATCGCGCGCAGCGCGAGGAGGAACCGCGCGAGATCGGCCGCCATGCCCTGCGGGTCGGCGATGCGGTCGAGCGTCGCCACCTCGCCGTCGATCCAGCAACAGACCGACCAGCCGCAAGGGTAGCCCTCGCCCGGCCCCCCCATCGCGAGCGGGACCGGGATGGCAAGCGGAAGGTGCGGCGAGAGCCGCGGCAGCCACGCCTGCTCCTTCGCCACCTGCGCCGCCGCGGAGGGGAGGCGCGGCATCCGCACGACCATGTCGCCGCCGAGCCGGAAGAGCGCGTGGTCCGTGCCCGCGGAGGGAAGCGCCTCCAAGGGAAGCGCCGCCCAACGGGGGAACTGCGCGTCGATCAGCGTGCGCGCGAGCGCGACATCGATCGGGAGCTCGTCCGCGTGCATCCTGCCCACGGCGTCGCGCTCAGAGCCGCCCGAGGCAGCACTTCTTGTACTTCTTGCCGCTGCCGCACGGGCAGGGGTCGTTCCGGCCGATCGCCGCCGCCGGCGCGCGGTAGGGCTTTCTCTTCCCGCCCGCCGCCTCGAGGTAGGGCTCCCTCAACGCCTTCACGAAGAGGCCGAGCGCGCGGCCGCCCGCGATCCGCCCCTCCCGCTGCATCTCCTCGAGGAAGAGCGCGAGAAGGAGGGGCACGCCGTCGCGCGCGTCGTCGGACAGCGCGAGCTTCGCGACACCCTCGAGGAGCCCCGCCTTCACGTCGGGTTCCTCGACCTCCCCGGCGTCCTTCCCGCGCGCCTCGCACGCCCGCGAGAGGAACGCGACGACCACCTGCGCCGCGTGCTCGCGCACCGCGCCCTTCACGTCGTCGAAGCGCGCCGACGCGCAGAAGTCGCTCGCCCAATTCTCGATCCGCTCGCGCAGGTAGGGGTCCATGTCGTTGCCGTCTCGCTGATTACGTTACCCCGCCTCGTTCGTTCCGCGGCCGCGTCCGCCGCGCGAGCCCGTGCCATCCCCACGCGAGGAGCGGCGCCGCGAGCGCGATCGACCCCCAGCCGCCGATCCAGCCCCGGAGGGCCAGCGCGACCCCCGCGACGACCGTCGCGCCGATGAGGATGGCGAGGATCTCGAGCCCCATCATCTTCCGCCGCAGGTCCTCGAGGGATACGCTGCAGGGGTAGCTGTCGATCCAGCCGTGCTCGACCCGCAGCGCGGCGACGGAGAGCCCCGCCGACAGCGCGACGAAGCCCGCGGCCTCCAACGGCGGCAACGCGACGGCCGCGAGCACGGCCAGCCCGACGAGCACGGGCAAGACCAGCGCGCCGAGGACCGCGAGCGCGCCGCCGCGCAGCGCCGGGGCGGGCGCCGCCAGGGGCGCGACGCGCCAAGCCCACCTCGCGTCCGCGTGCGGGCTCCCGATGAGGCAGACGAGCCCGTTGCACGCCGACAGCGCGAGCATCGACGGCAGGAACACGGCCATGATGGCGCTGAAGGAGGAGTCGCTGCGCAGGAACGTCATCGCGGCGAAGATCACCGGCAGCCCGAACTGCGGCAGCGCCCGCACCTTGAAATCGCGCGCGCGCCGGATCGTCGCCCACGAGAGGAGGAACCCCGCGCGCGACGCGGGGTCGCCGGACGCCGCGCGCTCGAACCAGGGACGGAGGAGGCCCCTGGACGCCGGCTTCTCGCGCTTCGCGTCGCCCTCCCCGAGCGCCCGCAGGACGTCCGCGTAGGTGCGCCCGAACAGCGTGACGAGGATCGCGGCCATGCCGAGCGGCACGGCGACGCCGAGGAGAGCCACCTCGGCCTGGCCCGGCAGCGCGCGGCCCGCGGCCATGTCCGCGATCGCCGCCGCCCACGACATCGGCATCAAGAGGGCGAATCTCCCGACGAAGAGCGAGATCGGGGTCGCGTCCTCGAGGAAGCGCGCGCGGCTGAGGAGCTGGTTGCCGCCGAGGAAGAGGAACGTGACCACGATCTGCACCCAGGCAACCGTGTCCCGCAGCCGCTCGCGGCCGATCGCCCTCAGGAGGACGAACAGCAGGAGGAGCGCGAGGAGGATCGCCGCCAGCGAGCCGGCGAAGGCGCCGAGCATGTGCGCGGCGGGGTACCAGGCGGGCCCGAAACGGAGGGCGAGGACCACCGCCCCCGGCAGGTTGATCACGGTCGTGACGGCCGCGAAGTAGACGGCGATCGCCGTGAGCCGCGCCGCGAGGTACGCCCGCGGGTCGATCGGGCGCCAGAAGAGGAGCGGCACGTCGCGCGCGTCGAACACGAGGTCGCCGTAGATGTTCAGGAGCGCGAGCGCGACCATCATGAAGCTCATCGACTGGAGCAGGAAGCCGCCCATCCGCGGCTCCGGGGACAGCCCCGCGAGGAACATCATGACGAGGCCGATCACGAGGTAGCCGAGGAACCCGCCGGCGAGGGCGCCCCGGCGCACCCTGGCGCCGTCGGTCGCGGCGGGCCCGCGCCACGCGATGCGCAGGAAGGTCCTTACGAGCGCGCGGTACTGGCGGAAGCTCACGCGCTGCGGAGCCCGTCGTAGAAGCCGCGCGCCCGGGCCTTCAGGTCCTCGGTCGTCGTGAGCGACGAGAAGACCTCCTCGAGGCTCATCCCCGCGCGGCCGGCGCGGAGCGCCTCCATCGTGCCGTCCGCGGCGATCCGCCCGTCCTTCAGGATCACGATCCGGTCGCACACCTTCTCGACCACGTCGAGGACGTGGCTCGAGTAGAAGACCGTGACCCCGTCCTCGGCGAGCCGCCGGATGAGCTCCTTCAGCTGGACGACCGCGTTCGCGTCGAGGCCGTCGAGCGGCTCGTCGAGGAAGAGCACCTTCGGGCGGTGCAGGAGCGCGGAGGCGAGCACGACCTTCTTCCGCATCCCCTTGCTGAACGACGACATCCGCTGATCGCGCTCGCGCGCGAGGTCGAGGAACTCGAGGAACTTCGTCGCGGTGCGCGTGACCTCCGCGTCGCCGAGGTCGTGGAGCGCCCCGACGAAGCGCAGGAACTCCATCGGCGTCAGCTGCTCGTAGACCGCGAGCGTCTCGGGCACGTAGCCGATGAGCGCCTTCACCCTCGCGGGCTCCCGCGAGACGTCGTGGCCGCCGACGGTCACGGTGCCGGCGGTGGGCTTCAGCTGGCCCGTCAGGATCTTGATCGTCGTCGTCTTGCCGGCGCCGTTCGCGCCCAGGTAGCCGAGCACCTGTCCCGTCGGCACGGCGAGCGTGATGCCGTTCAGGACGGGGCGGTTGAAGCTCTTCTCGAGTCCCTCGATCCGGATCATCCCGCACCATGGTACGGGATGCGCGTGCGGCCTCGCGAGGCGAGGCCGTGGGGGGCTGGGGGCACGCCTTCGCGCCCGACGTTGCTGCGGCGGGCGGGCAAGGGTGCGCGGGGGACCCTCTCCCCCGCGCCCCCTCACCCAACGACGCTAGTTGCCGCCGGGCGCGGCCGTGCCGTGCGGCTGGCCGTTGGCGTCCAGCCAGGAGTCGAGCACGACGCCCGCGGTCGGATCCGTCAGCTTCTCGATGAGCGTCTTGCCGAGCGGGCCGATCAGGTTCGGGTTGGTCGACCCGTCACGAAGGCTCGGACCGGGCCCGGGCCCGATGAACGTGTGGTTGCTCGACGCGGCCTCGCGCCCGTTCGCGTCCACGATCTTGTCGAGATTGAAGCGCACGGGCACCGTGCCGAACTGGTCGGCGGGCGACACGCCGTTCGACCCGACGCGGTTGTCGTTGTTGTCGAGCGGGTTGAGAGGTCCGCCGTCCTTGTTGAAGAGCCAGATGCCGCTGCCGAGGCCCGCCACCATGTGCACCCACAGCGGCGAGTTGAGCTGGTTGCCCGGGTTCTGGCCGAAGTGCTGGCGCAGCGTGTTGAAGTTCAGCAGGTCGAACCGGTTGTTCGCCATGTTCGTGCGGAACTCCTCGTAGAGCGTGCCGTAGTTCGTCATGCCCTCCGTCGTCAGGTGGCACGCCACGCAGTAGCGCGGGCCCTCCTGCGTCGACGTCACGTGGCCGCGGATCGAGTGCTGCATCTCGGCGTTGCACCCGAGCGCCGGGAAGGGCGTGTTGGGGTCGTTGCCGAGGCCGTTGCGGTCCGTGAAGGCGAAGATCTGCGACGCGTCGTTGTTGCGGTCGAACCACTGGAAGAAGACCTTCGTGTTCGACGCGACTTGCGTCACCTTGTGGCGCGTGTTCAAGCCGAGCAGGAAGTAGACGGGCGACTGGTAGGTGAAGTCCGCGTTGGCCTGGCGGACGACGATCCGCTCGCCCGTGATGTTGCTGAAGTTGTTGCCCTCGTCGTAGTCGAGCTTCAGGTGACAGCCGATGCAGCTGTTCGACCAGGAGGAGTGGCACGACGCGCAGTCCATCGAGTCGGAGTGCGCGAAGCCGGTCGATGCGCGCCCCGCCTGCTTCGGGCCGATGCCGTTGGTGTCCGTGTCGTCGTCGCGGCCCATCGCGTAGGACGCCTTGGCGTTGTAGAGCGTCTGCCCGTCGAAGGGGTTCGTCGCGCCGGTGTCGACCACGACGTCGCGCGTCTGCGGGACGAAGTGGCGCCGGCCGTCGAGACGGCTGGTCAGGTAGTACCGGCCGTCCGCCTCGCGCACGACGTGGTTCAGGCGGTTGCCCGCGCCGTCCACGGCGAAGTCGGCGGGCTGCCCGGCCGCGTCCGTGCCCGAGACGGTCGTCGCGTAGGCCGCGACGGTGCCGTGGCAGTTCTCGCACTGGATCGCGACGTGCTGCTCCATGCGGCTCATGATCGTCGGATTGGCGGTGTCGCCGTGCAGGTCGAAGCTGCCGTGGCAGTCGATGCACCCCATCCCGGCCTCGTAGTGGACGTCCTCGGGGGTGTCGTCGCGGCCGTCGCCGTCGTAGTCCTCCTCGAGGATGTACTGGTTGGCGTTGCGGCCGTTGAAGGTATTGTTGTCCACCTGGTTGTCGAAGAGCCGCTCGTCGCGCGCCGTGTTCCGGAACGTCACCGGGTTCGCCGGGTACTGGAGCCGGTTCCGCAGGTCCTGGTTCTGGTCGAGGCGGATGCCCCAGTACTGGAGTACCATTCGGTTCGACCCCTGGTGGCAGCCCACGCACGCGTAGTCGTCGATGCCCTGGATCGTGACACCGTTCGAGAGCGTCTGCGCCTTGCTCGCGATCTTGTGCGCCATGACGTGCGAGCGCTCGCCGTCGTTGATAGCGTCCGGGTTGGCCGGTTCGTCCTTGGGCACGTTGAGGTCGAGGCTGCCGCTGCGCCCGTCGAGGCTGTAGCGCATGTGGCATGCCGTGCAGCCGGAGGACCGGAAGTCCGCGTAGCGGTTGTTCGCGCCCGCGCTGCCGAGGTGGCAGTCGCCGCACGTGAACGCGACCATCTCGTGGTACAGGTTCGCGAGCGGCGACCCGAGGACCGCGCGCCCCTGGGCGTCAAGGCCCGCCGGCAGCGCGTTCGCGTTGTATGCGTTGTTGCGGAAGACGCCGCTCGTGTCTCCACGGGCGCTGTAGACCGGGAACTCGGCGAGCGACGCGACCGCGCCGGTCACGTTCGGGTCGAAGACGGTGTCCTGCACGTCGCGGAAGCCGATGTCCGCCAGGGTGTCCTCCTGGACGTCCCGGCGGGCGGCAACCCTGTTCTCCATGCCGGCCGCGAACATCGCGCCGGACATGATCCCGACCTCGGTCGCGAGCGGGGACGAAGCCACCGCGGCCGCGTGGCCCTGGTGGCACTGGCCGCACGCGCGGCCGAGCGTCACGACGCGCAGATCGCCGGGGTTGATGAACTGGAGGTAGTCGATGCCCGTGTAGGTCTTCCCGTTGACCGTGTAGTCGGGGAACTTGTCGATGCCCGCGAGCGTCGTCCGGTTGAAGAACGCGAGCGCGTTGTTGTCCTGGAAGACGCGGTCGCCGATCTCGGGCGGCGGCGGGACGTGGGCCGTCTCGACGGTATCGCCGAGCGGGTTGCCGCCGTGGCAGGTCGTGCAGAGCAGGTTGTCCGCGCCCGGGAACGGGTGCGGGTTCTCGATGCCGGGACCCGAGTAGTCGTTGTCGCCGGACGCGTTGTGGCACCGCATGCAGGACTCGGCGACGTTGTTCCCGGTGTTGCTCCGGGCACTCGATTCGCCGCATCCCGCGGCAAGACCAAGAATGATCGCGGCGGCGCCGAGCAGGTGGCGTTGGATGTTCACAGCTTCTACCCCCGGCCAGCGTCCCGGACCCTGCTCCGGCGTACGAGGCCTTCTCCATCCTTGTGGCTATCACTCCGTTGTGCGTGCAGCAAACCTGTCGCGCCCGGCTGCGTTCCGTTGCGAGCGCCCCACCGCGAGACAGCGCCGTGCCGGCGGGACAAACGGCGCGCATACGCATCGGCCGCGGCTGCACGGGCCCTTCACCGGGAAAGGACCCTGAATGCGCACCTGCCCCGATCGCGGGCGAGTCCCCGGGGGGCTTCCGGGGGCGCTACTTCGCCTTCTGCGCGCCGAACGCCGGGTTCACCTGGCCGTGCGCCCACGCCGTGGTGATGTGGCACTTCTGGCAGTTGTTCACCCACCCGAGCGCGGCGTGCGGCGGGTTCAGGGCCTGCGCCAGGTCCTGCACGTGGCACGTGAGGCACTCGGTGTCGGTCGGCGAGAAGTTGCCGACGCGCGCTCCGGGGTGGCAGAGGTTGCAGGCCGCCTCGAGGTGTGCGCCGGTCAGCGGGAAGCGCGTGCGGTTGTGAAGCTCGATTTGGCGCACCGGCACCCAGCTGTTCTGCTGGTGGCAGAGCGTGCAGTTCGGACCCAAGTCGCCGTCGTGGATGTCCTCGTGGCAGCCGGCGCAGCCCCGCGCGTTGAAGACCGAGACCGGGCCGCGGTCGTTGTGGCAGCGCAGGCAGCGCGCGCGGGCGTGCGCGCCCACGAGCGGGTAGCCCGTCTCCGCCTCGTGGTCGAAGCGGAAGTCCGACTTCACCTCGTCCCAGCGGTCGCCGACGTGGCAGAGCTGGCAGTCGGCCGGGAACGTGTCGTGGGCGACGACCGGCCCGAACCCCGACCACCACCGGTGGACCGCGGCGCTGTTGGGCGCGCGGGTGACGCAGGCCGCCACGAGGACCGCGAAGGCGAGGCACAGCGCGAGGGGATGTTTCCGCAGGAGCCGCATGGGAGCCTCCGTCAGAAGTTCTTCTGGAGCGCGAGCCCCAGGACCCAGGTGAACTCCACGTCCCAGACCCGCGTCTCGACGTAGAACGAGAGGTCGAAGCCGGACGGCAGGTAGAGGCCCCCGCTCACGCGGATGCGCTGCTGCTGGATGTCGTCCAGGTTGTTGGGGAACGCGTACTCGTGGTGCCACGAGTACTCGTAGAAGATCTCCCAGTACCCGCGCGCCTCGTAGAGGCCGTAGGAGATGCGGCCGCCGTAGACCGACTCGTTGGTGCCGACCGAGGCGAACCCGGTCAGGTCGAAGCGGCTGTTCCGGATGAGCAGGTCGCGCTTCTCGATGCCGAGCTCCGCCGCGCCGCCCTCGTCGGTCTCGTCGATCCAGCCGCTCACGTGGCCGTGGAGTTCCGTCGTCTCCCGCACCCACCACCAGAAGTTGCAGGCGAGCCGGTCCGTGCGGTTGTTCGCGAGCTCCGCCGCGGTGATCGGGATCCACTCACCCTGCCGCTGGATGTCCGGGTACTCGATGTGCTGGTAGTTGACCGTGAACCCGCTTCCGTCGGCGTAGTTCTTGTTCAGCGTGACGATCGCCTGGGTCAGGTCCACGCCCGACTTCAGGTTGTCGTCGTTGGTGTAGAAGTCGATCCAGAAGGTCCCCTGGAAGCTCCAGCCGTTCGACGGGGCCCGGCGGAACCGCAGCACGAGGAGGTCCCGGTCGAGTTCTCCCTGGTGCCACGTCTGCTGGAATCCGGCCGCCACCGTGAGCTCCTCCCGCGGCCCCGAGACCCACTCGTAGTAGGCCGCGACCTGGAAATCGATCAGGGACTGGAAGTCCTGGTCGAGCTCGGGCATGAAGCCGGCGCTCACGCCGTACCGGTGCCCGTTCGTCCTCCGGTGGCCCCACTCGAAGCCGTCGAGGATCTCGAACTCCGGCATGCCGTACTGGAGGAAGCGTCCGGCCTCCCAGCGCGTGGGCTCGAAGCGGTTGCCGCCGTGCACATAGGAGAACCATCGGACGAGCAGGGCCAGATCCTCGTTGTCGTCGATGCCCGGGAAATAGTCGAGCTCGGCGTTCACGCGGAGGTCGCCGCCCGTGCCCATCAGGTTCTCGTAGAGCGCGTCGAACCCTCCGCGGAGCGTGACGCTGTCGAGGTCGGCCTCGTTGCCCTCGATGACCTCGCCGACGAAGTAGGCGCGGCCCGTGAGCCGCCCCGGCCGCTCCGAGGGGCGGACGGGCTTCATCTTCGCGAGGAGCGGCTTGTCGGGCGAGAACTCCTCGTCCTTGTTCTCCCACGGGGGGTGCTCGGGGACGGACTTCTCCTTCTCCTGCGCCTTCTCCTGCTCCTTCTTCTCCTCGCGCGCGAGGCGGTCCACGGGAACCAGCACCTCGCCACGCGTCCCGGGCGCCGGCACGACGGTGCGGTCGTGCAGCTCGACGGTCGCGCTCCGGTCGTCCACGCTGAGCACGGTGCCCGTGTACGTGCCCCCGCCGACGGGATAGAAGAGCACGCGGTCGCCGAGCGCGAGGCCGTCCGACTTGCCGCGGTCGATCGTGACCGTGCCGTCGGCGCCGGCCGAGCTGACGCGCAGCTCGACGCGCTCCAGCGCCTTGTCCTGCGCCGACGCCGCGCAGGCGAGAAGCGCGAGCGCGAGCAGCGCCCGCGCGAGGAAGGGGGGAGGCGCCTCGGAACCCCCTCGCGAGTTGCGGATCTCGATGCTCACCTGTCCCTCCCCCTCGCCCGGAGCAGCTCGTCCGGGGTATGGCAGTCCGCGCACTCCCTCGGGACCGGCCGGTAGCGGATCACGACGACGTTCCCCATCCGCTCCGGCTTGTGGCACTTGTCGCACGGCACGTTGGCATGCGCCCTCCCGAGGGCGAAGCGCGAGTCGAAGTTGTGCCGGAACGCGAGCTCCTTGAACCCGTCGGCGCTCCGGTGGCAGCGGCGGCAGTCGATCCTGCCGTCGATCAGGAACTGGCCCGCGTGCGGGTCCTCGTGGCAGTCGGCGCAGGCCGAGCCCTTGGCGCGCGCCCACGTCCGGCCGAACTTGTCCTCCTTGCGGAGCGGCGCGTGGCAGGACGAGCAGCCCGTCGTCGCGTGCTTGCCGTCGAGCACGAAGCCCGTCCACTTCCCGTGGTCGAAGCCGCCCTCCGGGAAGGTCCGGAAGGAGGTCTCGACGTGGCACCGCACGCAGCCCTCCCTGCCGTCGACCCTGGCCGGCATCCCCTCGCGGTCGAACTCCCCGCGGTGGGGGTCCATGTGGCACGTGACGCAGCCGGTCACCTTCCCGTAGCGCTTCGAGATCCAGCCGAACGTGCGGCCCTTGTCGTCGGCGGTCCCGCTGCGCCGGTGGCAGCTCTCGCACGCGCTCTGGGCGTGCGCGCCCCCGAGCGGGAACCCGGTCCACTTCTTGTGGTCGAACCCCTCCGAGGGAACGTCCGCGAACGAGGTCGTCAGGTGGCAGCGCGCGCACGATCCCGCGGGGTCCTTGCCGAGCTCCTTCGCGAAGCGGGCGAAGTACCCCTGGTGCGCGTCCTCGTGACACGCCTCGCAGGGAAGCGGCGTGCCCGAGAAGACGCGAGGCTTCTTCTCCGCGGGCACCTTGTGGCACTCGTTGCACTCGATCGCCGCGTGACGGCCGGTCAGCGGGAACTTCGTGCGGTCGTGCTTCGCGACGTCGAACGCATGGGGCGTCCAGCGCTCGCGGTCGTGGCAGCCGACGCAGCCGGCCGCCGCGAACGGCCCCTTGTCGAACTGGCCCTTGTGGATGTCCTCGTGGCATGCCTTGCAGTCGTCGGCCCCGCGGCCGGGGTAGCGGACCGGGAACGTGTCCTCCGCGCCCTTGGGGACGTTGTGGCATTTGTCGCAGCCGACCCCGTCGTGCGGGACCGTGAGCGGGAACCCGGAGGCCGCGTGCTGCTCCGGGGGCATCCGCTTGTGGTCCTCGGACTTGAACGCGAGGTGCTCCGCGACGTGGCACGTGATGCAGCCCTGCCCGGGCGTCTTCGCCACGAGCAGCGCGACCTTGTCCGTGAACGCCGAACGGTGGGGCGACTCGTGGCAGAACGCGCAGTCGCGCGCGAACAGCTCGCGCCCGGCCCCGATCGCCTCGAGCGAGTGGATCGGGTCGCCCTGCGCGTGGCAGGTGCGGCAGGCGACGTCCCCGTGACCCCCCACGAGCGCCAAGTGCTTCTCGTGCCCCTCCGAGTGGAGCCTATCCCACGCCTCCTGGCCGTGGCACGAGGCGCACTGCTGCCCCATCGTCCCCTTGTGCACGTCCTCGTGGCACTTGACGCACGCCTGGTCGAGGCCGAGGAAGCGCTTCTCCCCCTCGGGAATCACGGCGGCATCGGCGTTCTTGTGGCACTTGTCGCACGTCTGCTCCAGGTGCTTCCCGCGCATCTCGTAGCCGATCGTGTCGTGGTCGAACTTGTCCCGATCCGGGACGCCCGCCTCGGCGAAGCTGAGCTTGTTGACCATCGCGAACTCGAGGCCGTGGTGGTCGCTGTGGCAGCGCGCGCACTGGCTCGCGAGCTCCGGCTTGAGCACGCCATGGAGCCCGGTGCGCTCCTTCAGCTGCGCGCCGATCTCGTCGTGGCACTTGACGCACGAGTCGGTCATGGTGCCGAGCCAGCCGCCGTGGCAGTTCGAGCAGCTGCCGATGCCGACGAGCTTCTTCTCGCGCTCGTGCACGGTCGCCAGCGGCCCCGGCGACGGGCGTGCGACGTAGCCCACGCCCATGTAGAGCACGACCGCGGCGCTCGCGATCGCGATCCAGATGCGCGGGCCCCGGAGCGTCATCGCACCCCCCCGTCGAGGAAGAGCGCCCCGTAGAGGAACGCGTGCACGATGTGCAGCGCGACGAGCAGCACCATCAGGAGGGCGATCCAGCGGTGCACGTACCGCCAGGTGCCGAGGATCGCGCGCAGGTCCTCGTAGTGCGCCGCCGCCTGCGCGGCCCGGTGGGCGCGGCGCGCGAGCTCGAGCGTCTCCGCGACCTGGCCGTCGGGCACCCCCTCCCCGCGCCCCTCCCCCTCGAGGCGCCGGAGCGCGTCGTGCAGGTCCCTCTGGCCGCGGAAGAGCGCGAGGACGCGCCCGACGAAGGAGCCCCTCCACTGCCGCACGTCGATCAGCGCGCGAATCTCCTGCCGCGCGCGCTCGCGGAAGCGGCGCTGGCCCTCGGCCCACTCCGCCTCCACGTGCTCGAGCTGCGCCTTCACCTCGGTGAGCTCCAGCTCGCGGCCGTTCGCGGCGCGCGGGACGTAGGCGTAGAAGTAGCGCCCGACGATGCCGGTCCCGAGGAGCACGACGAGCGCCCAGAAGGCGTGGCCGCCGGGCGAGTCGCCCGGGCGCATCGCGCCGTGCATCATCGCGCACAGGAGCGCGAGGATGCCGGTCGCGACGTGCACCGACATCCACGCCTGCAGCGAGCCGAAGGTCACGCGCAGCCACTGCGAGCGGCGCACGAGGTAGAGCAGGTTCGCGAGGATCAGCGCGACCGCGACGATGCCGAGCCAGAGCCCGACGCCGCGGGCCGGGTGGAGGAACGCGTGCTTCCAGTGCGCCGCGCGCTCCGCCGGCGGGAGGCCGTAGTAGTCCGCGTGCCAGAGCGCCCAGCCGAGCGCGCAGACCGACAGCAGGAACGCCGCCACGAGCGCGCGGAAGATGCCGGTGCCCTGCTCGGAAACGGGCGTCGACGGCGCGCGCTGCGACGGATCGAACGAGACGCCCGACTTCTCGAGCAGCTCGAACGGCGGGATGCCGCCCGCCAGGATGAAGACGTCGTCGTTCGGCAGCGACCGGACCCTGCTGCCCGTCACGTCGTGGACGACGAGTTCCACCGCGTGCGGCCTGATCGCGCGCACCTCGCTCTTGTAGAGGACCTGGATCGTGCCCGCCCGGACGCACTCCTCGAGCCTCTCCTCGTTCTTCGCGCGGATCCGGAAGAACCCCTCCTTCCGATAGGAGATCGTGACGTTGCAATTCGGCTGCTCCGCGAGGGCGACCGCCGCCTCGATCGCGCTGTCGCCGCCGCCCACGACGAGGACGCGCCGGCCGAGATAGGAGTTCGCGTCGAGCAGGCTGTAGGAGACCTTCTCGAGTTCCTCGCCGGGGACGCCGAGCTTCCTCGGCGACCCGCGGCGCCCGACCGCGATGCAGACGTGCGTCGCGAGGTAGTCGCCCCGGTTCGTGCGGACGACGTAGCGGCCGTCATCGTCGGGCTCGATCCCCTCGAGGATCGTGTCGTAGGCGATCGGAAGCCGGTGCTCCTCGGCGGCGCCCGTCCAGATGTCGACGAGGTCTTCTTTCGAGTAGGTCTTCGCCGCCAGCCTGCCGTAGAGCGGCAGATCGACGGGCTGCATCATCACGAGCTTCTTGCGCGGGTACTTCGCGACCGTGCCGCCGGGCCCGCCCGCCTGGTCGATCGTCACGAACCGGAGTCCCTGCCGCTTCGCCTCGAGCGAGCACCCGAGCCCCGCGGGACCGGCGCCGACGATGACGAGGTCGAGCGCCTCGTCGCCCCCGGAGCCCCCCCACGTCGCGCCCGCGGGAACGGGCATCTCGGCGACGCGGCGCGCGACCTCCGCGGCGACCGCGACGCCGTGGTCGATCGCGGTCTTGACGAGCGCGTGCGCGGTGACCTCGCCGGCGAGGAACAGCCCGGGCGAGCCGACCGCCTCGAGCCCCTCGGTCAGCGCGGGCACGTCGCGACGCTGGTCGAGGTCCGCGATCGTGACCGTGATCGCGCTGACCGGGCACTCGCGCTCGCAGAGCGCGTGGCCGACGCAGCGCGCGCCGTTGACCACGACCGCCTGCCCGTGCACGAGGTCGAGCACGCCCTCCTCGGGGCAAGCGGCCACGCACTTGCCGCAGCCGAGGCAGCGCGTGAGGTCGACGACCGGGTAGTTGAGCTGCGCCTTCGCGGCGCCCGACCGCACGGCGCGGTCGCGGGCGTGCACGGTGCCCCGCATCCGGACGAGCGCCGCGCGCCGCGCGAGCACGACGAGCAGCGCGAAGCCGAGTCCGAACACGAGGGCGAAGAGGAGCGGCCAGCTCATGGCAGTTGGTCGTAGATGGCCCGCGGCCGCAGCCTTGCGCGGATCGCGCCGCGAGGCGCGAGGCGACAACTGCCCTATCGGGTCCGCGCGCCGCGCCACTTAAGCGGGCACGGGGTGTAGGGACTCCGCCTGATGGCGGATGTTAGGAGGGGGTTCGGGGGCCGCTTTCGCGCCGGCAACGGATCGGCAGGCGCCCCCTCGGGGGGCCGGGCAGCCCGCGGCCGGCCCCCTCGGGAGGACCTTCTACGGACCCTTGACCGCGACGGCCTTCCCGTCCGCCGGCGCGCCCTTCGACTGCTGCGTCGAATCGATGTAGGCCCTCGCCGCGGCGCGACCGTTGTTGAACTGGCCGTCGAGGCTCGCCGCGTCCTTCGCGACCGAGCGCACGTCGTCCTGGATCGTGGCGATCGCCGCGGGGTTCATGTCGTGCTTCAGGAAGAGCACGTGGTCGCGGAGCGACTGGTTGATCGACTCGTACTCGACGAGCAGCGGGTCGACCGCCGCGACGACCGCGTCGTAGCGCTCGCGCGCGGCCGCGAGGCGCGCCTGGCTCCGCTGGCGCATCTCGGGGTTGGAGTAGGCCTCGAGGTCTTTCGTCCACTGGTCGAACACGGGAGCCGCCGCAGCCTGCATCTCCTCGATGCGGTTCCGGAGGTCGTCCGCCTGGTCCTCCGACGCCTCGACGGCCTTGACGAGGTCCTTGTGGGCCTTCGCGGCGTCGCCCTGGAAATCGGGCGCGGTGATCGACTGGAGCCCCTGGACGGCCGAGAGCATGCTCGCTTTCGAGGCATCGAGCTCCTTGTTGACCTTCTCGACCGCCGCGACGAGGTCGTCCACGTCGGCCGGCCCGCTCTTGCCCTTGATGAGGTCGTTCACGAACGAGCAGGCGGGCAGGCTTGCGAGAACGAGAACCGCGATGACGGCCCTCGAATGGGGTTTCCGCTTCATGCTGATGCCTCCAACGATGTCGTCGTGCGGTATCGGCGGGGTCGGGGGGTCGCTTTAGCGGTGGGGCTTTTCACCCACTACCCGGCGTGGGCACCCGGCCCCTCCTTGAGCCCGAAGGCGTACCGATTCCGCTCCCCGAACCTCCTTTCCCTGTGCCTCCCGTTCTGCCGATATTGGCCGGCGCGGGATGTGCGGTAGGCTTAGGTCTCAGCCTTTGTCTGGGATCCCGGCGGCCCCTTCCCTGGGGGGACCGACCGGCGGCGCCGACCGTGCCGTACTTAAGGTTTGGCGTCCGACCCACGCCGCCGTGAGGGCGGCGGGGATCCCCCGGGGGGGCATTCGAGTTTGCCGCAGGTTCGCGGCCGGAGGGGTTTCTGACATTTCCCAGCGATTCCACGGCCCGCCGGGTCTTCCGGGGGGCGCTCGTCGTGCTGCCGCTCGTCCTCGGCTGCGGTGACGACCCGAAGATCACCGAGATCCGGGAGCGCGACGCGACCACGGATTTCCAGCCGCGCGGCACCGCGGAGCGCTTCGGCATGATGCGCGGGGGCCCGGGCGGCAACCCGCACGCGGGCGGCTTCGGATCCGATGCGCCTTCCGCGGCCCCGCAGTTCGCCTGGACCACGCCCGAGGGCTGGGAAGAGAAGGTGCCGCCCGGGACCATGCGCGTGGCCGATTTCCGGCTCTCGAAGAACCCGGAGGTCGAGTGCTACCTGAGCGTCGTCCAGGGGGGCATCGCGGCCAACGTCATGCGGTGGAGAAAGCAGATGGGGCTCGAGCCGGTGCCGCCGTCCGCGATCGCGGGGCTCCCGCAGCAGCCCTTCCTCGGCCAGCGCGGCATCTTCGTCGACCTCGAGGGCACGTTCGCCGGCATGGGACAGAGCGCGCCGCGCGAGGGGTACCGCCTGCTCGGCCTCCTCGTCGAGGAGCCCGGGCGCACGGTCACGCTGAAGATGACCGGCCCCAAAGACGCCGTCGCCGGGGAGCGCGACCGCTTCCTCGAGCTCGCGCAGTCGTTCCGCGCGGCCGAGCCCGCCGCGGCGCCGGACGACTCCGGCGGCGAGGGAAGCCTCGCCTGGGATGCTCCGAAGGAGTGGGAGCGCCGTCCCGACCAGCAGATGCGCGTCGTCACGTTCGCGCCGAGGGGCGCGACGGGCACGGAGTGCTACATCACGATTCTCGGGGGGTCCGGGGGCGGCGTGGAGGCCAACCTCAACCGCTGGCGCCAGCAGATGGGCCAGACGCCGCTCGATGCCGCGGGCTTCGCCGCGCTCGAGTCGATCCAGGTGCTCGGCCGCGACGCCAAGGTGCTCGAGGTCTCCGGCGACTATACCGACATGCAGGGCAACCAGGTCGGGAGCGCGAGCCTGCTCGGCGTCGTGTGCCCGGTCGAAGGCGCCCTCTTGACCGTCAAGATGACCGGACCGAAGGATGTCATCGAGAACGAGAAGGACCGCTTCCTCGCCTTCTGCCGTTCGTTGAGGCTGCCGTGAAAGAACCCAAGAGCCCCCTCTCCCTTGTCCTCGGCTTCCTCGGCTCCTACACGCTCGCGTGGATGATCTTCCTCGTGCTCTTCGCCCTGACGTTCTTCGGGACGCTGGAGCAGGCGCACGCGAGCCTGCAGGACGTCCGCACGAAGTACTTCGACAGCCCGATCTTCCTCACGGAGTGGGGCATCCCGCTTCCGGGCGCGAGCTTCCTCCTCGGCCTCTTGTTCCTGAACCTCGTGGTCGGCGGCATGATCCGCATGCGGCGCACGTGGTCGCGCGTGGGCATCTTCGTCATCCACATCGGGATCGCGTTCCTGCTCCTCTCGGGCCTCGTCGAGGGGCTGACGTCGAAGAAGGGCTCGATGGCGGTGTACGAGGGGGAGACGAGCACCGAGTTCAAGAGCTACTACGATTGGGACGTCTCGATCCTCGAGCAGCTGCCGGAAGGGCGCGAGCGCGTCTACACGATCCCCTACGAGCGCCTGCCGCGGGGCGCCAAGTCGGCGGTCTTCCGCGCCGACGGGCTCCCGTTCGAGCTCGAGCTCTCGGGCTTCCTCCGGAACTGCCGGCCACAGCCCGTGCAGCAGGGCTCGGACGCGGTTGAGGGCCTCGTCTTCCGCGAGTTGCCCCCGGCGGAGGAGGCGGAGAACAACGTTCCCGGCATCACCGCGAAGGTCATCTCGAAGGACGTCCGGCGCGAGGCGCTCCTGTGGGGCTTCCAGCAGGCACCCTACGCCACCACGATCGACGGCCGCCGGTTCGCGGTCGATCTCCACCGGCGCGCGTGGCCGCTGCCCTACAGCGTGACGCTCCGGAAGTTCACGCACGAGGAGCACCCTGGCACCAACATGCCCCGGTTCTTCTCGAGCGACATCACGCGCGTCCAGAACAACGTCGCGACCGACGTGCACATCAGCATGAACGACCCGATGCGGCACGGGGGCTACATCTTCTTCCAGTCGGCGTGGGGCCCGCCGAACGCCGTTCCCGGCCAGCCGCTCTACAGCGTGTTCTCGGTCGTCGAGAACCCCGCGGACCACGGTCCGCTCGTCGCCCTGATCATCGTCGCGATCGGCCTGCTCACGCACTTCATCCCGAAGCTCGTGGCCCACGTCGAGGCGGAGGCCGCCCGGAGGCGCGCATGAGATACCTGTCCTTCCTTCTCCTCTTCGCCGCGACCGCCTCGGCCACGCCCTGGGACGAGAAGACGGTCGACCTGTTCACGCACCTGCCCGTCCAGGACGCGGGGCGCGTGAAGCCGCTCTCGACGGTCGCGTCGTACGCGCTGCTGCGGATGAATCATCAGCGCACGTTCCGCGACGCCGAGAAGAAGAGCCGTTCCCCGACGGAGTGGCTGCTCGAGGTGCTCTTCCGGCCGGACGAGGCGCGCCAGGAGAAGTTCTTCCTCGTCGAGAACTCGGCCGTGCTGGACGCGGTCGGCCTCACCGACGTGGTCCGGCAGCGCCGGGACCGCTACTCGTACGAGGAGCTTGCGCCCGCGCGCGGCCGCCTGATGCAGCTCGCGCACGACTACGACCAGATCAAGGCGCAGGACCGGACGCCCGTGCAGAGCGAACTCATCGACCTCGGGCAGGCGTTCCTCGAGTTCGAGCGGTACGCGCAGCTCCTCGACTTCGGCCGCTCGGGCGACGTCGTGAAGAAGCTCGAGGACGGGTCGCTCTCGGGACAGGACGCCGTCCGCCTGTTCGACGGCTCCGTGGCGCTCGCGCTCTTCCCGCCGGTGGACGGCTCGGACGCGTGGCTCACGCCGCAGGACCTCGTCTCGCTCGCGCTGGCGGGCCATCCGCCCGCCCCGGAACACGTCGCGATGCTCGAGGCGCTGGAGAGGATGGCGAGCTCGGGGGACGAGACGACGTTCCGCGAGGCAGCCGCCGAGTTCTACGGCCGGTCGCGGCAGATCGCCACGACGCGCGGCGAGTACAGGAAGATCCCGCTCGAGGTCTCCTACTACAAGCTCGATGCGTTCACCAAGGGCCTCGTCTTCTACATCCTCGGGTTCGTCCTCGTGGCCGTCACGTGGCTCTGGCCGAACGCGTGGCTCAAGCGCGCGGCCATCGCGGCCACCGCCACGGGCCTCGCGTTCAACGCCACGGGCATTGTGCTCCGGTGCATCCTGCTCGGCCGGCCGCCCGTGCTGAACCTCTACGACACGATCCTGTTCATCACCGCGGTCGGCGTCCTGTCGTCGCTCGTGATCGAGTTCATCAACCGGCGCGGGATCGGCCTCGCCGCGGCGCCGATCCTCGGCTCGCTCGGCATGTTCATCTCGAACCGGTTCGAGCTCATCGAGAGTCGCGACACGCTGCGCCTGCTCCAGGCCGTGCTCGACACGAATTTCTGGCTCGCCACGCACGTCGTGTGCATCACGATCGGCTATTCGGCCGGTCTCCTCGCGAGCGCGATCGGGCACGTGTACGTCATCGGCCGCATCGTGGGCCTGAAGCGCGGGAACAAGTCCTTCTACCGGAACATCGCGCGGATGGTCTACGGCACCCTCTGCTTCGCGCTCCTCTTCTCGGTCGTCGGCACGATCCTCGGCGGCATCTGGGCCAACTACAGCTGGGGCCGCTTCTGGGGCTGGGACCCGAAGGAGAACGGCGCGCTCCTGATCGTCCTCGCGCAGCTCGCGCTGATCCACGCGAAACTGGACGGCCGCCTGCGCGATCTGGGCGTCTCCGTGGCGTCCATCCTCGTCGGCGGCGTCGTCTCCTGGTCCTGGTGGGGCGTGAACCTGCTCGGCGTCGGCCTCCACAGCTACGGATTCACGGGCGGCGTGTGGACCGGTCTCATCACCTTCTGGTCGATCGAGGGGCTCGTGCTGTTCGCGACCCTCGTGAGCTGGCTCGTGTCCCGTTCCGCGGCGACGCCGCCGGAATCCGGGGCAACGGAGGCGAACCCGGTCTAACATGTCCCGGTGCGCGCCGCGTTCGCGCTGGTTCTCCTGGTCGTTGGGTGCGGGGGGTCCGGGGGCGCTCCCGACCGTCTTCCGCCCACGGGCCAGATCGTCTTCCCGCCGCGCGGCTCGCTGACCGAGGCGCTCTCCGTCCCGGTGATCGGGAGCGCCTCGGACAACCGCGGCGTCGCGACGGTGAACGTCGGGACCGTTGCCGCGGCGTCCACCGACGGGTTCCTCACCTGGCGCGCCGACGTGCCGCTCGTGCCCGGCGTGAACGTCCTCGCGGCGCGCGCGACCGACGCGGCCGGCAACCTCGCCGCGCTGCCGTCCGCCTCGGTCACGCGCACGGGAATCGTCCCGGCGGGGCCGTCCGCGGTCGCGGTGGCGCCGGACGGCCGGGCGCTCGTGCTCGACGCGACGCTGCGCGAGCTCTTCCTCGTCGACCTGGCGACCGGCGAGCGCGAGCGGACGCCCGCGTCCGCGCCGGCCCCCGGAGCCCCCTCGGGTTTGGCCGTGCAGGGGAGCAACGCGTTTCTCTGCGACGTCCTCGAACGCGCGGTCGGCGTCGTCGATCTCGCCAGCGGCCAGTGGTCCGTCCTCTCCGACGACCTGAAGGGACTCGGCGACCCGCTGCAGCGGCCGCAGGCGCTCGTGCTGCTGCCGGGGAACCGCGCCGCGGTTGCCGACACGATCGCCGGCGCGATCGTGATCGTGGACCTCGTGACCGGGAACCGCACGACGCTCGCGACGCTCACGTTCTCGCCGACCGCGATCGCGCACGACGCCCTGAACGACCGGATCCTCGCGCTCGGCGCCGACCGCCTCGCGGCGGTCGCGCCCTCGACCGGCGACGTCACGCTCCTCTCCGCGTCCGGCAAGGGCGGCGGGCCGCTCCTGCAGGGCGCGAACGGGATCGCGGTCGATCCGGCGTCGGGCGCGGTGTTCGTGACCGACGGCGTGACCGCCACGGTGCTCGCGATCGACCCGGTGTCGGGCAACCGCACCGCGGTGTCGGGCCCCGCGGCCGGCGTCGGCGTCCCGTTCTCCCTGCCGCGCGCGATCGCGATCTCGGGCGCGAGGCTGCTCGTCCCCGACCCGGTCGCGGACGGCCTCTTCTCGGTCGACCGCGCGACCGGCGAGCGCGCGCTCGTGTCGGTCGCGGGCGTCGGCGCCGGCGCGCCCCTGCTCGCGCCGCGCGACGCCGCGGTGTCCCCGGCAGGCACGCTCGTCGTCGACCTCGCGCAGGGGCTGGTCCTCGTGGACGCGGACGGGAACCGACGCGTGGTGTCGGGCCCGGGAGCGGGATCCGGAACAGCGTTCGTGACGCCGCTCGGCGTGTCGGCGCCGCGGAACGGCACCGTGCTCGTCGCGGACGGGGGCGCGGGCGCGATCTTCACCGTGGACCTCTCGGACGGCGCGCGCGCGGCCCTCTCGAGCGGGTTCCTGCCGACCGACGCGGCGTTCCTCGGCGGGCGCATCCTCGCGACCGACAGCGATGCCGGCGAGCTCGTCGAGATCGACCCCGCGACCGGCGACCGGAGCACGGTGGCGGCCGGCCTCGCGTTCCCGCGCGCGGTCGTCGCGGACGAGGCGGCGGGCCGCGTCTACGTGTTGCAGTCCGGTCTCGCGCCCCTCGTCGCCATCGACGCCGCGACCGGCGCCGTGACGCCGCTCCCCGCCCCCGGGCTCGTCGACGGCAAGGGGCTCGCGCTCGACGTCCACGGCGGCCGGGTCTTCGTCACCGACGACGCCACCGACCTGCTCCTGGCGCTCGACCTCGCCAGCGGCCTCTTCTCCGCGCTGCCGGGCGACGGCCCGCGCTACGCCGCACCGAACGGCGCCGCGTTCGACGGCGCCCGCGGCGTCCTCCTCGTCGCCGACGCCGGCCGCGGCGCCCTCTTCGCCGTGGAGCCGGGCTCCGGGACGCGCGTGATCGTCTCGAAATGACGGTCGCGCAAGGGAATTGTCAAAACACCCCCCCGCGTACACCCCCCCCGTCCGTCGGGACTATACTTGCGATCGATCGGAGGTGCCGGATGCGGATCGCGGGGTCGCTGCTCCTCTTCGCGGTTACGGTCTTCGGCGGCGAGCCGCCGGGCGAGTATTTCGAGAACAAGGCGTTCGGGTTCAAGATCCGGGTGCCGAAGGACTGGCGTGAGGTGCCGGCGCCGCACACGTGGATCGCCTGCAAGCACCTCGGCAAGCGCGAGCTCGAGGCGCAGCGCGGCAACGACTACTGGTCGCGCGAGGCGCCCGAGCTGTGGATCGTCGCCTTCCCGCACGCCGCCGGCGGCACGGAGAATCCCTACGCGAGCTACCGCGACTTCCTCTCGCAGAACGACCAGTTCATCAACTTCTCCGAGGGCTACGAGATCGTGGAGGAGAAGGAGACGACGGTCGGCGACCTGAAGGTGACGACCTACGACATCCAGGAGACGAAGACCGAGCGGATCCCGCACCACGTCGTCGCCTGGGTCTACCACTTCGACGACTTCGACTTCGCCGTGCAGTTCAAGGTCTTCGAGTGGCACTACAAGGACTACGACACCTCGTTCCGCGGCTGCCTCAAGTCGTTCAAGCGGATCGACCGGACCGAGGCGGTGGCCGGCACCGGCGCCGCCGCCGGCACGCCCACGACCCGCGCCGACATCCTCAAGCTGCCGGCGGACAAGCGCATGCGCGCGATGAAGGACGCGGTCGAGGCGAGGCTCCGGCGCGAGGCGGAGGGGCTGCCTTCGGGCTGGAAGAGCAGGCGCACGAAGAAGTTCCTCGTGGTCACGAACGCCGACGACAAGTTCGTGAAGGCCGCGATCGACCACGCGGAGGCGATCGCCGACCACCTCGACGACTTCTTCGGACCCGCGGGGGCGGAGTACGTGGCGCCGTCGATCCTTCGCATCTTCGCGACGACGGAGGAGCGCGCGGCGTACACGGCGAAGGACGAGGGGGACCTCGTGCGCGAGGTCTCGATCGGCGCGGGCCACGGCTGGGAGAAGGACAACGCGTGGGAGGAACTCAACAAGAGCCTGTGGTCGGAATGGCTCCTCATGCGCAACCCGGGCCTCGAGGCGACGCTCCCGCAGTGGTTCCGCGACGGGCTCAACAAGTACATGACGATGCTGCGCACGAAGGGGAAGCGCATCGGCTTCGCGAACGACGACTGGGATCGCGACGAGATCCGGCTCCAGATCAAGCGGGGCGGGTACGAGGATCTGCTCGCTCTGCTCTCGCGCGAGTTCACCGACCTCGGCAAGCCCGGCAACCTCGACCAGCAGGACCGCGAGCGCCAGGTGCGCGTGGCCGTGCTCTGGCTGATGCGGCAGGGCAACAGTGGCAAGACGAAAAACGTCGTCCGGGACCTGGTGCAGGGGGTCGCGGCGGAGATCGACCGGGTCGAGGCGGAGATCCTCGCGATGCCGGCGCCGAAGGAGGGGGAGAAGCCCACGGTCGAGAGCAAGCGGATCGAGATCCGGAAGAACGCCTGGAACAAGGTCTTGGGGGGCTGGGACGAGGGGGACTGGAACCGGTTGAACACCGCCTGGCTGGGATTCTCCAAATAGGAGCCCGCCCGGAGACGGCCCCCGAAAGGGAGGGGATGGGGCGCGGGGAAGGGGCGGACGCCCGCCCGGACGAGGGGTAGAATCCCCTCGGGTCTTTACGGGGGTCCGCCGTCACGGCAGCCGGCCGACTTCGGAAGAAAGGCCCACGGAGGCATCGATGCGCAGGTTCCGTCCCAGCATCCTCCTTGGCCTTCTGCTGCTGTGCGTGGCGCCAGGCTGCCGTGTGCTCGCGGGTGCGGCCGCGATCGCGGGCGAGGTGGCGCTCGACGTGGTGCTGAGCAGCGACGACGACGATGACGGCGGCGGCTGCGAGAGCGAGCATCGCCGCGACCGCCGCGCCCCGACGCCGAATCCCCGCCGGAGCGCTTCCCGCCCCGCGGCCGATCCGACCCGCTAGTCTGGCGCGCGTCGCTCAGGCCCGGTTCTTCGACGTCACCTCCCTCGTGGGCCAGGCCGTCGGTCACCGCGCGTTCCGGCATGCACCGCCAGCACCAAAGACGTTCCGGTGGCCGAGGGGCGTGCCTGGCGCCGACGCTCCGACCCTGGCGGCGTTACGGGTGCCGGTCGCGGGCGAGAAGACCGGCGGCGGCCACGAACGACTCGGCGATGAACCGCGCCGGCCACAGGAAGGCGACCAGGAAGAGCAGGAAGCGGTTCAGGTCGTCGGAGTAGCGGGACGGGTGATCCATCCGCCCGCCGAGCCAGCCGAGGTTGGAGCAGTCCGGCGCCGGGTGCAGGAAGTACGCGAGAGCCAGATAGACCAGCGTCCCGGCGGCGCCGACGAGGCCGCCGTGCCGCGTCGCGAACAGCACGTGTATCCACACGCCGAGAAGTGCGGACGAGATGACGGCGCAGACGATCACCGCGCCGGGCGGGCTGCTCCGGCGTTCCCGGGCCCCCACCTGGACGTCGCCCACGGGACCGGGGTTGAACGACTCCCCCAACCACTCGAAGAGGCCCATGCCGATGCTCCGGCTACCCCTACCGGCCGCCGGGCATTCGCGAACTTCGCCGACGAGAAGTGCGGACCCCAGGGTCCCCACGCCGACGCCGTAATACCAGCCCCACCAACGACTTGCGACAGCCGTGGGGCGTACTCAGTACCCGATCCGGCCGAGGGCGGCGGCGGCGGCGGCGCGCACCTCCGCCTCCTCGTCCGTGAGCGCCGCCTTGAGGTTCCGCACCGCGCCTTTCGCCTCCGGCCCGATGCGGCCGAGCGCCGTCGCCGCCGCGAGACGCACCTTCCACTCCGGGTCCTTGAGAAGGCCCGCGACCGCCGAGACCGCGGAGCGCCCCTCCGCGCCGAGCGCGCCGATCGCCGCCGCGGCTGCCGCGCGCACGTCCGGGCTCTTGTCCTTGAGCGTCGCCGCGAGCGTCGACGCCGCCTTCCCGGCGCGAGGTCCGATGCGCTCGAGGATCGCGCACGCAGAAAGCCGCATCGGGAGCCGCTCGTCCTTGAGCGCCTTGCCGGTTTCCGGCACCGCCTCCTCGCCGAGGTTCACGAGCGCATCCATCGCCGCCGTGCGCAGCTCCTCGTGCTGCTCCACGACGACGACGTTCAGGAGCCCCGGCACGGCGCGCTTGGCCTCGGCCCCCATGCTGCCGACCGCGCGGATCGCCGCCTCGCGCACCTCGCGGTTCGCGCTCTTCAGCTGCTCCTCGAGCACGGGCATGATCGTCTTCGTCTCCGGGCCGATCATGCCGAGCGCCTGGATGCAGAGGCGCGTCATCTCGGCGTCGTCGCCGCCGATCCCGCGGAGGAGCGCGGGCACGCCGCCCGCGGCCGCCGGCCCGACCTCGCCCAGCGCCCCCGCCGCCCGCCGCCGCACGTCCGCGTCGCCGTCGCGCAGCGCGTCGCCGAGCGCGCGCGACGCCCGCTTCGCGCCCGGCCCGATCCGGCCGAGCGTGGAGGCCGCCGCGACGCGGACGCGCGTGTCCTTGTCCTTGAGCGCGACGAGCAGCCCCGCGACCGCCGGCGCCGCGCGAGGCCCGATCGCGCCGAGCGCCTGCACGGCCTCGAGCCGCAGCTCCGGCCCCGCCTCCTCGTCGAGCAGCGAGACGAGCGTGAAGAGCGCGGCGTCCGAGCTCTCGCCGGTGAAGAAGAGCGCGAGCGCGACGCCCGCG
>DASUGR010000114.1:0-4978 GCA_036273915.1 Planctomycetota bacterium
ATACGCTCCGGGCGCGGATCGAGGAGATGAAGACCGAGGCGTCGGCCGCCGACGCGCGGGACCACGACGCGGCGAGAAAGCTCGCGGAGCGGGAGGAGGCCATCGCGGCGGCGGGGCGGGGGGCCGCGGAGAGCCAGGCGAGGATCGAGAAGCTCCAGCGCGAGCTCCGCGAGAAGGAGACCCGCCTCGAGCAGTTCCTCGCCGTGAAGGCGCAGGCCGATCTCGCCGGCGCGCTGCAGATCCAGAATGCCGGGCTCGAGCGGGAGTGCCGCGACCTGAAGGAGCGGATCCAGGGCCTCGAGCGGGAGCGGGCCAACGCCCTCGAGGTCTTCGGCGAGAAGCTCGTGGACCTGGGCGACGGCGTCGACCCCGCCGCGCTCAAGGCGCTCGCGGCCAAGATGGGGCTCTACCAGGAGCCCGCGGCGAGGCCCGCGCCCGGGGTCATGAACCTCTCGCGCTCCGCGGAACGCCTCCTCGTGCAGCAGGTGAACCGCCTCCTGCCGGACCACGCCGAGGAGTCCTACGACATCGTCCACGTGGGGGCGCTGGCCGACGGCAAGACGCTCGGCGACGTCATGCTGACCCGGACCCTCAACCGGATGGTCGTGAACTCGCTCTCCGCGAAGGAGATGGTGATCCTCGTCGACCCCGAGGCCGACACGGTCGAGCTCCGGCTCAAGGACGGCGAGATCACGAGCCCCCAGCGACCGGCCGAGCGGGTGCCGATCCCCGCCGACGGGCATTCGGTCTTCCTCAAGGGGGCGGGGGTGAAGGAGTGGCTCCGGCGGGAGGGGGACCGCGTGGCCGTGGAGTCGGGCACGGTCGTCTGGCCGGCGGAGCGCGGCAGCGCCCCCCGGACCCCCTGAGATCGCCGCGCGCCTGCCGTCCAGGGCCCCCCGGACCCCCTGGGCCCCCCCGCGAAGGGCCCTCCGGCCCCGCGCAGGATGGTTGACGGGGGAAGAAGTCCCGCACTACAGTATGCGAACTACGCCCGCGCGAATGTCGTGCCGGGCGATCATCGGATAGATCGGGACCAATTGCCTACCCGGTCGCGTGGCGCGCGAGCGCCAAGGCGCCGGTTTCGCACATCTTGGGCCCGGCCGCAATCGGAGGCTGGGACATGGATTGGCTTTTCGGGGCCGTCCCCGGGATCCTTCTCGGGTTCCTGGGCGGCCGCTACGTGTATCACCGCCTGCTCGCGGCGCGCGAGGCGGAGGCCGCCGCGCAGCGCGAGGCCGCCCTGCGGAAGGCGCGGGAGGAGGCGGACCGCCTCGTCAAGGACGCGCAGGTGCGCGCCAAGGACGAGATCCTCACGCGGCGCGAGGAGTTCGAGCGGGAGGCGGAGCGGCAGCGCGCCGAGATCCGCGAGATCGAGCTCATCGTCACCAAGAAGGAGGAGGCGTTCGACCGCCGGGACGAGGAGCTGAACCAGCGCAACCGCCGCCTCGGCGAGCAGGAGAAGCGGCTCGCCGACCGGCAGGCATCGCTGAAGACGCGGGCGGACGAGCTGGACGCGCGGGAGAAGGAGATCGTGGACAAGCTGCTCGAGGTCTCCGGGCTCACCCGGGAGGACGCCGAGAAGCGGGTGCTCGACCGCCTCGACCAGGAGCTCGCGGTCGAGACCGACAAGCTCATCCGCCGGCGGGTCGAGGAGGCCCGCGAGGAGGCGGAGACCCGCTCCCGGCAGGTCGTCCTGACCTCGATCCAGCGGCTCGGGACCGGCCACATGAGCGACGCGGTCGTCTCCACGGTCGACATCCCGAACGACGAGATGAAGGGGCGGATCATCGGCCGCGAGGGCAGGAACATCCGCGCCTTCGAGAAGGCGACCGGCGTGGACGTGATCGTCGACGACACCCCGGGGGTGATCGTCGTCTCGGCGTTCGACGGCGTCCGGCGCGAGATCGCGCGGCGCACGATGGTCCAGCTCATCCAGGACGGGCGGGTGCACCCGACGCGCATCGAGGAGGTCGTCGGCAAGATCAAGAAGGAGATGGACGTCTTCCTCCGCGAGACCGGGAAGAAGTGCCTCATGGACGTCGGGATCCACGGCCTCCACGGGAAGCTGATCGAGCTGCTCGGACGGCTGCGCTACCGGACCTCGTACGGCCAGAACGTCCTCGACCACCTGATCGAGACGTCGCACCTCGCCGGCGCGATGGCGGCCGAGATGAAGCTCGACGTGAAGATGGCGAAGCGCTGCGCGCTCCTCCACGACATCGGCAAGGCGATCGACCACGAGGTCGAGGGCGGCCACCCCGCGATCGGCGCGGACGTCGCGCGGCGGTGCGGCGAGAACAAGGTCATCGTGAACGCGATCGCCGCGCACCACGACGACGTGCCGATGGAGAGCGTCTACGCGGTGATCACCCAGATCTCCGACGCGCTGTCGGCCGGGCGGCCGGGCGCGCGGCGCGAGACGTTCGACCGCTACATCGAGCGCCTCCAGCGGCTCGAGGACGTGGCCTCGTCGTTCCCCGGCGTCGAGCAGGTCTACGCGATCCAGGCCGGGCGCGAGGTGCGCGTGATCGTCAACAACGCCAAGGTGAGCGACCGGCTCGCCATGCGCGTGGCCAGGGACATCGCCAAGGAGATCGAGAAGGAGCTCACCTACCCCGGCGAGGTCAAGGTCACGCTCGTGCGCGAGACGCGCGTCGTCGAGTACGCCCGTTGAGGATCCTCTGCCTCGGCGACGTCGTGGGCTCCCCCGGCCGGGAGCTCCTCACGAAGCGCCTCATGGCCTTCCGCCACGAGCGGAAGATCGACTTCGTCGTCGGCAACGTCGAGAACGCGACCGATGGCTCCGGGGTCTCGCTCGCTTCCTACAAGGCGCTGCGGGCCGCCGGGATCGACATCTGTACGACCGGCGACCACGTCTACAAGCGCGCCGACGTGCTCAAGGTCTTCGAGCGCGAGCCGGAGCGGCTGCTGCGCCCGCACAACTACCCGAGGGAGGCGGCGGGCCGCGGCGTGACGACGATCGTGTCGGACGGCGGCGTCCCGGTCTCGGTGATGAACCTCCAGGGCCGCGTCTTCATGGACCCCGCCGACGACCCCTTCCGCACGGCGACCGAGCTGCTCGCGGGGCTGAAGACGAAGATCGTGATCCTCGACTTCCACGCCGAGGCGACGAGCGAGAAGCGGGCGATGGGCTGGTATCTCGACGGCAAGGTGACGGCGGTCGTCGGCACGCACACGCACGTGCCCACGGCCGACGAGGAGATCCTCCCGCAGGGCACCGCGTACATCAGCGACCTCGGGATGAGCGGGCCCTACCGGAGCGTGATCGGCCGCAGCACGGCCAACGTGCTCAAGAGCTTCACCACGCGCATGTACGCGCCGTTCACGGTCGCGTCGCACGACGTGCGCGCCTGCGGCGTGATCCTCGACGTCGACGAATCGACGGGCCGCTCCCGCTCGATCGAGCGCATCACGCTGCGCGAGGACTGAGTGCCCACCCCTCCCCGGAGCCCCTCCCCTTCGCGGGTCTACCGCGTGGGCGAGCTCCAGAGCGCCGTCAGGAACCTCCTCGAGGAGGAGTTCGGGCGGGTGTGGGTCGAGGGAGAGCTCTCCGGCGTGAAACGCGCGCAGTCGGGACACGTCTACTTCGCGCTCAAGGACGAGAAGGCGCGGCTCGACGTCGTGCTCTGGCGGTCGTCGGCGGTGCGGCTCAAGTTCGAGCCGGAGGACGGGCTCACGGTGCGCGCGCGCGGCCGGCTCACGGTCTACGCGCCGCAGGGCCGCTACCAGATGGAGGCGGACGCGCTCGAGCCGGTCGGCGCGGGGCCGCTGCAGGTCGCGTTCGAGCAATTGCGGAAGCGGCTCGAGGCGGAAGGACTCTTCGACCCGGCCCGGAAGAGGCCGCTGCCGGCGTTCCCGCGGCGCGTCGCGTTGGTGACGAGCCCGTCGGGCGCGGCGGTGCGCGATCTCATCCACGTCGCGTCGCGGCGGTGGCCGCCGCTCGAACTCGTCGTCGTGCCCGTGCGCGTGCAGGGCGCGGGGGCGGCGGAGGAGGTCGCGGAGGGGATCCGTCTCGCGGACGCGCGCGGCTTCGACGTGCTCGTGGTGGGGCGGGGCGGCGGGTCGCTCGAGGACCTCTGGGCGTTCAACGAGGAGCCCGTCGCCCGCGCGATCTTTCAGGCCCGGACGCCGGTCGTCAGCGCGGTGGGCCACGAGGTGGACGTGACGATCGCCGACTTGGTCGCGGACGTCCGTGCCGCGACGCCGAGCGCGGCGGCGGAGGTGATCACGCCCGATCGCGCCGAGATCCTGGGGGGGCTCCGGGGGACGGGAAAGCGTCTGGCGCGGGCGATGCTCGGGATCCTCGGCGAAGCGCGGCGGCGCGTGGAGCAGGCGGCATCGGCGCGGCCGTTCCGCCGGCCGCTGGAGCGGGTGCACGACCTGGCGCAGGCGCTCGACGGCGTCGGCGCGGCGCTGGTGAGGGGGGCGGAGGGCCGGATGCGGGCGCGTGCGGAGGCGCTGGAGCGTGCGGCGGGGCGTCTCGACGCGCTGTCGCCGCTCAAGGTGCTGGCGCGCGGCTACAGCGTGACGCTCAGCGGGGGCAAGGTGCTGACGCGTGCGGCGGACGCCCACCCCGGCGACGAACTCCGGACGATCCTCGCCGACGGCGAGGTCCGCTCGCGCGTGACCGGGGGTTGACCGCGCGCGGCCGACGCCTGCTCGCCGTGAGCGTTCGTCGGCCCCCGGAACCCCCTCGCGTACAATCTTCGGCCCGCATGGCGAACCGGAAGGAAGGCTTCGAGGAGCACCTTAAGGCGCTCGAGAAGCTCGTCGACGAGCTCGAGCACGGCGATCTCACGCTCGACCAGGCGCTTGAGCGCTTCGAGGACGGCGTGAAGCGGCTAAAGACCTGCCGCGAGCTGCTCCAAACGGCCGAGGAGAAGGTGAAGATCCTCGTCCGCGACGCGCAGGGAGAGCTCAAGGAGGAGCCCTTCGAAAGCGAGGGCGCGTGAGCCTC
>DASUGR010000115.1:0-17836 GCA_036273915.1 Planctomycetota bacterium
GGCGACGTGGAAGAGCGCCGCGTAGACCAAGGGTCCGCCCATGCTACCTTGCCGCCCGTGCCGGCCATGGACAAGCGCACGATCAACGGCTGGTGCTTCTACGACTTCGGGAACTCCGCGTTCGCGGTCATCTTCCCGGTCATCTACGGGACGTTCTACGCGGAGTCCGTCGTCGGGGGGACGCGCGGGGACCGCTGGTGGGGATACATCGGCTCGTGCTCGATGCTCCTCGTCGCGCTCTCGTCGCCCTTCGTGGGCGGCATCGCGGACCACGCGGGCGTGCGGAAGCGCATGCTGCTCGTCTACACGCTCGCCGGCATCGCCGCGGTCCTCGGGTTCGCGACGGTCGGCCCCGGCGCCGTGCTGCTCGGGTTCGCGCTCGGCGCCGTCGCCAACCTCGCGTTCGAGGGCGGCGTCGTCTTCTACAACGCCTACCTCCTCGAGATCGCGCCCGTGTCGCACCAGGGGCGCGTGTCGGCGCGCGGGTTCGCGTTCGGCTACGTCGGATCCTTCGTGGCTCTCGGGCTCGCGGCCTTCCTCCTGTGGGACCGCCTCGGCCTCGGCGTCTCGGCGGTCTGGGTCGCGTGCGCCGCGCAGTGGGGCGTCGCGGGAGCGTTCGCGATCTCGCGGCTCCCCGCGGATCGCGCTTCCGGCCTGGGGATCCCGGCCGCCGCGTCGCTCGGCTTCCGGAAGACGTTCGCCACGCTGCGCGACGTGCTCGCGCGGAAGAACCTGCGCCGGTTCCTCCTCGCGTACTTCATCTACGAGGACGGCGTGAACACCGTGATCTGGTTCGCGCCGATCTACGCACGGAAGGACTTCGGCTTCGGCGCGGGCGAGCTGCTCCTCATGTACGGGTTCCTGCAGGTGGCGGCCGTCGGCGGATCGGTCCTCATGGGGAAGCCGACCGACGTGAAGGGGCCGCGCTGGGCGGTCCGCACGCTGCTCCTCTGGTGGGTGTTCGTGGTCGTCACCGCGTTCCTCGCGCCGTCGAAGCCGTTCCTCTGGGCCGCGGCGATGCTCGCGGGGCTCGGGATCGGCGGGATCCAGTCGGCGTCGCGCGCGTTCATGTCCCGGCTGGTGCCGGAGGGGCGCGAGGCGGAGTTCTTCGGCTTCTACGCGCTCTGCGGCAAGACGGGCGCGATCATGGGGCCGATCCTGTTCGGGACGATCGCGGACGTGACGGACAGCCGCCGCGTCGCGATCCTGCTCGTGATCCTCTTCTACGCGACGGGCTTCCTGCTCCTCGGCCGCGTCGACGCGAAGGGCGACGCCGCCTGATCAGTGGTGGCCGTTCGCGCCGTTGTGGCCGTTGCCGTTGCCGTTGCCGGGCGCGTGGCCGTTCCCGTGGTGCGGGTGGCCGCTGTGGTGCGGGTGGCCGTTGCCGTTCCGGCGCGGGAGGAACCCCTCCCACGAGTCGCGGCGCGACGGGCCGAGCTCGACGTCCCAGGACCATTGTGGCGCCACCGGCTGCCTCACCAGCCGCATGCCCGCCTCCTCCGGCGGGCGGTTCGCCTTCCGCTTGTTGCACTCGACGCACGCGAGCACGCAGTTGTCCCAGCTCGTGCGGCCGCCGCGCGACCGCGGGACCACGTGGTCGATCGTCAGCTCGTCGGCGCCCGGCCGCAGCCCGCAGTACTGGCACATGAACGAGTCGCGCCGGTAGAGGTTCCGGCGGCTGAACGCGACCGTGCGGAGCGGCAGCGCGTCGTAGCTGCGGAGGACGATCACCTCGGGCAGGCGGACCGGCGTGCGGACGGTGCGGATGAACGGGTCGCCGTTCACCCCGAGCGAGGCCCACGAGGCGAAGTCGTGGACCTCGAAGGTCCTTGGGCAGACCGCGTGGGCCGAGTCCTGGAAGAGCAGCGACAGCGCACGCCGCACCGTCGTCGTGGTGATCGCCATCCACGAGCGGTTGAGGACGAGCGTGGGCTCGCCGAGGAGTCCCGGGGTTGGACCCATGGCACGAGTATTCAACCACAGAACGGCGCCAAAGGACGGTCGGCCTTTCCCGGGGGGGGCCGGGGGGGTCGAAGCGGCGCGGTGCGAGGCTGTTCCGGGATGGTCGCCGGGAGCAACCGGCGTTTTCCGTCCTCTCCGGGTCTTTGCGCCCCGCGGCCCCGCGGCAGGTTCGCTCCGCCGCGTCGCCGGGCTCGCCTTCCCGGTCAGAACTCAGTCAAGGACCGAGATCGTCGAGAGGAGGTAGTTGCCCTTGAGCGTGGCGCGCGCGGCGCTGCGCTCCGCCGGGCTCAGCTGGTCGGCGAAGAGGACCGGCAGCTTCGCGCTCGCGGCGCCGGCGAGGTTCGCCGGCAGGAACGCCGTCGCCGCCTCGCCCTCGCCCGCCCACGTTTCGCCGGCGCGCACGACGGGAACGACGCGCAGCCCGGGCTTCGCGGCGCGCACGACCTCGACGTCGCCCGGCTTCGCGCCGTAGAGGAAGAGCCCCGACAGCGAGAGCGACGCGGCGACCTTTCTCGCCTGCTCGACGCCCCCGCGCATGTCCACCCAGCCCCACACCGGGAAGATGCGCGACGCCGCGTCGAACTGGCGGCGCCACGCGTCGCTCGTCCCCAGCGGCACGCGGGTGCAGTCGATCGCCATGTAGGTGTAGCCCTGCCCGTTCAGGAACTCCGCCATCATGTCGCTGAAGCTCGCGGAGCTCACGAGGCAGCCGCGCTCCACGCCGGTCACCGTCGGCGCGAGCCGCGCGGGCGGGATCGCGGCCGCCATCGCGCCGAGCGCGAGGATCGTGAAGCCGGTGACAAGCGCGGGCGCGCCGCGCGACGAGGTCTGCTCTGAACCGCCGAACATCGCCGGGGATTCTAGGCGGTGCGCCGGCCCGGCTCTAGCTTCCGTCTCGGCCGCCCCGCGAGCCCGGTCCCGTGGTGCCTGCCGGCCGCGCTATCCGGCCTCGTCGAGCGCCAGGGCGAAGCGGATCGCGTCGTCCAGCGCTCTCCGCTTCGCGGCCCGGAGGTACGTGATCCGGTCCTTGAGCGCCGCCTTGGGAACGGTCGTGATCGTGTCGAGGTTCGCGGCGCATGCCTTCGGCATCCCGTCTTCGCGGCCCAGCGGAACCTCGACGGCCAAGCCCCGGACGCGCGTGGTCACGGGAGCGATGGTGACGAGTTCCCGGACGGAGTACGCCTCGTCGCGGGACAGCAGGACGACCGGCCTTCGGCCGGCGGGGGCGGGAAGCTCCGCCCACCATATCTCGCCGCGCTTCAATCCCAGGGCTCCTGCGCGAGGAGCTCCGCGGCCGCGCTCCGGGCCGCCTCGATCTCGGCCTTGGATTCCGGCATCCTGCGATAGCCCTCGACATATCGCTCGACGAGCGCGGCCTTCCGCCGGCGCGCCAGCGAGTCCTCGAGCGCCCTCACGATGATCGCGCTTCGCGAGAGGCCGCTCTCCTTGCGCTCGCGCTCGATCTCGTCGTGGAGACCCGCGGGCAGGCTGATCGCCACCTTCCTCGCCCGCGCGCGCCGGCCATTCTTCATACCGCGATCATACCACGGTAGTACGGCGCGTCAACGGGCCAGCGCCCGCGCGAGGAGCGTGACCGGGTGCACGACGCGGACGTCGCTCCGCGCCTCGCGGAGCCCCTGCCAGATCCACAGCATGCACCCCGGGTTCGGGGTGGCGACGATCCGCGCGCCCGACGCGAGGATCTCCGCCACCTTCTTCGCGCGCACCCTCCGCGCGAGCGCGGGCTGGAGCCCCATGTAGAGCCCCCCGGCCCCGCAGCACTCCGCGGCCCCGGGGAGCGTCACGCGCTCGACCCCCTCGATCGCGTCGAGCAGCGGCGCCGCATCGAGCCCCTGCGCGTGGACGTGGTGGCAGGGCGCGTCCCACGCCACGCGCACGGGCCCTAGCCGCGCCCCCGGGAACGGCCGCTCGGCGAGGAGCAACGTGCAGACGTCCGTGAGCCCCGGCGTCGTGCTGCACCCCGCCGCGAGCGAAAGGGCGTCGAGCGCCGGCGCCTCGTACGGCAGTCCCGCGTGGCGGTGGAGCGCGCCGCAGCACAGGCGCCCGGCCGGCTCGGCGGCGTACCCGAGGCGCGCGAGCACGTGCGCGGCCTCCGCGGCGAGGTTGGGGAACAGGTGCGGCGTGACGCAGCCGAGGTGGACCTTGACGCGCGCCTTCGCGGGGTCGGGCGCCGCGGGCCACGGAAGCGGAGGGGGCTTCGGGGGCACGCGGCGGAGCATCCGCGCGAGGCCGACGGCCGCGCGCAGGAGCGACGGCCGGTTCACGACGTGCCGCAGGAAGAGCCGCGGGAGGAGCGACGGCCCGCCGAGCTCCCTCCGCCCCTCCTCGAGGAGCCTGCCGTACGGCACGCCCGAGGGGCAGACGGCCTCGCACGCGAGGCAGCCGACGCAGCGGTCGAGGTGGAAGCGCACGTCGCGCTCCTCCGCACGCCCCTTGCCGAGCGCGTCCAGCAGGAGGATCCGGCCGCGCGGCGAGTCCGCCTCCTCGCGCAGCACCCGGTAGGTGGGGCAGCTCTCGAGGCAGAGGCCGCAGTGGACGCACGCGCGCGCGAGGTCCGCGACGCCCCTGGCCTTTAGGTCGCGGATGGGAACGCCTCCTTGAGCCTCGTCCAGAGCGGGCCGCGGTCCTTTGTCCCCTCCTCCCCGCGCCCCACCAGCCCCACCGCGGCGAGCAGGACGCCCTCCGCGGGCGCCGGACGGAAGGAGCGCACCGATGCCCAGGAGCGACGCAGCTCCTCGCGCGCCGCGAGGGGGTCGATCGCGTCGTAGCCGGCGGGCGCGCCCTCGCCGTTCCGGAGGAACCGCCACGTGTCGCCGTTCCAGACCGCGCAGCCGGGGCCCGCGAGCGCCTCGTCGGGCTCCGTGCCGCGGCGCACCGCGGCATGCCAGGCGCGCGGCGGCGGGCGCACGCGCAGGTGCGCCTCGACGACCCGGCCCAGCTCGCCGCGTGCACCCACGAACGCGCGCGCGAGGTCGTAGCCCGCGACGTTTTTCACCACGCGCCCGCCGAAGCGCGCGCGCGTCCCGTCCCGGAGCTGGACCGCGACGCCCAGGACCTGCGCGCGGGTCGGGCCAAGGAGCCCCCACAGGAGGTCGCCGCCGCCGCGGTCGATCCACTCGGCCACCGTCAGGTCGGGGCGGTCGGAGGCGAAGAGCCACGGCCGCGCCGCCGCCTCCACCTCCGCGCAAGTGGTATCGCCCGGCACCGTGAGGACGCCGTCCTCAACGCCCCCCAAGCCCCCCTCCTTCCACGACGCGGAAGCTGTCGTCGCGACGAATCGCCTCCGCGCACACCTTCGGCCCCGGCAGCACCTTGCCGGGGTTGAGCATCCCCTCGGGGTCGAACGCCTTCTTCACGCGTTCCATCGCGGCGAGCGACGCCGCGTCGAAGAGCAGCGGCATGAAGTCGCGCTTCTCGACACCGATGCCGTGCTCGCCGGTGAGCGACCCGCCGAGCGCGAGGCAGATCTCCGAGATCTCGCGGCCCGCCTCCTGCACGCGCGCGGCGTCGGCGCGGCGGTAGGCGATGAGCGGGTGGAGGTTGCCGTCGCCCGCGTGGAAGACGTGCACGAGCGTGAGCCCGCGGCGCGCGGCCATCGCGTCGATCTTCTCGAGCGCATCCGCCATCCGCGAGCGCGGCACGACGCAGTCGACGACGTAGCACTCCTCCGCGACGCGCCCCATCGCGCCGAACGCGCCCTTCCGGCCGCGCCAGAGGGCCGCGCGCTCCGCCGCGCCACGCGCGCGGCGCGCCGGCCACCGCGCTTGGGTCCACGCCGCCGCCTCCTCGACCTCCGCGTCGGTGCCGTCGAGCTCGACGAGGAGGACCGCGGCCGCGTCGCGCGGGTATCCGGCGCGGAACACCGAGTCCTCGACCATCCCGACCGCGCGCTTGTCGAGGATCTCGAGCGCGGCGGGCACGAACCCCTCCTCGAGGATCGCGGCCACCGCGTCGCACGCGCCGCGCATCGCCGGGAACGCGAGCAGCAGCGTCGCGACCGCGGGCGGCAGCGGCTCGAGCCGGAGCCGCGCCTCGGTCACGATGCCGAGCGTCCCTTCGCTCCCGACGAGCAGCGAGAGCAGCGACTCGTCGGCGACCTCGTGCACGTCGCCGCGCGCGTCGACCAGCGTGAGGCCGCGCACGTGGTCGGTCATCGTGCCGTAGCGGAGGCAGTGCGGGCCGCCGGAGCCGCACGCGACGTTGCCCCCGATCGTGCACGCCATCTGGCTCGACGGATCGGGCGCGAAGAAGAGGCCGTTGGGCGCGGCGGCCTCGGAGACGCGCGCGTTGACCGCGCCCGCCTGCACGTGCGCGGTGCGATGCGCCGCGTCGATCGCGAGGATCCGGTCCATCTTGCAGAGGTCCATGAGCACGCCGGTCGCGCACGGCCGCGCGCCGCCCGAGAGCCCCGTGCCCGCGCCGCGGGCGACGGCCGGGATCCCGTGCGCCGCGAGCACGCGCACGGCGGCGGCGACCTCCGCCGTCGACTCCGGGTAGACGACCGCGAGCGGCCGTTCGCGGAAGAGCGTCAGCGCGTCGCACTCGTGGACGAGCAGCGTGGCCGGGTCGGTGCGCACGCGCCCGGGCGGCAGCGGCAGGAGCCGCGCCAGGTTCACTTCAGGTGCTCCGCCGCCCAGATCGGCCAGTGGATGCCGGGCCGGCGACGCTCGCACGGGGGCGCGTCCTTGCCCGCGATCTTCTCGAGCCGTGCGTCGGCGATCTCCGCGAACTGCGCATCCATCTCGAGGCCGTGCTGCGCGCACGCGAGCACGATGAGCGCGTCGATCCACTGCCGCTTCAGCGCTCGCGTCGTCGCGCGATCCTCCAGCGCGTCGAGGAGCGGGCCGAGGTCCCGCTCCGCGAGCCCCGCGCCGGGGTCGTGCGGGTCGAGCAGGAAGACGATGAGCTGGGGCCATAGCTCCGGCGCCTTCCCCTCGCGCACGCCCTCGGTGTAGGCCTCGGCGAACTGCCACGCATCGACCTCCTTCTTGCCGACGTAGAGCGGCTTGTGGTCGCGGCGCAGCTTCCGCGCCTCCTCGGGGTCGCGCAGCGCCAGCGCGAGCCAGGCCCCGAGCTTGACGAAGGAGACCCCGTCCTCCTTGGTGAACGCCTTCTCGGCGCGCTTGGCGAGGCGCTCCGGATCGGGGGGGGGTTCGGGGGCCATGCGCAGCGTGCCGGCGAGCGGCGTCAGGCGGAGCGCGAGCGCGGCGGCGCAGGCGCGCGCGTACTTGTCCGGGTGTCCGAAGAGCGCCTCGATGCCCGCAGCGTCGCCGGCGGACAGCAGCGCCTCCGCCGCGGCCACGGCGGTCGGGGGCGGCAGGTCCCTGCAGCGCGCCGCGAGGTCCTTCCGCAGCTCCGGCTTCGCCGCGATGGCCGCGAGCGCGCGCTCGAGATCCGCCGGCGCGAGGTCCTGGAGCCTCTCGAGGACCGTCCGCGCGAACGGCACGTCGCCGCGCTCCGCGAGCGGGATCAGCTCCGCGACCGCGGAACCCTTCGCGTGGCGCGCCGCCGCCGCGCGCGAGGCGTCCGTGTCGATCGTCGCGAGCAGGCGGACGAGCTCGCAGCGCTCCTCGTCGTCGGTCGTGATGCGGAGGCGCGCATCGAGCAGTGCCACGACGTGTCCGAGGCCGGCGCCGGCGGCCGGCACGGGCTCGGACGCGTCCTCGGGGAGCGTGACCGACACCTCGATCTCCTCGCCGCGAGCGCCGAAGGAGCGGACCGCGATCCGCTCGAGCTCCAACGGCCGGCGCAGGAGGCGGATGTCGCGGCCGGTGGCGAGGCCCGGCGGCGGCGCGAGGAAATCGGCGTGTTCGCCGCGCGCGTCGGGGACGAGCGCGCCGACGAAGCGGCGGCCGCCCTTGCCGTCGTCCGCGAAGAGCGGCTCGTAGTGGCGCAGGTCGGCGCGGACCACCCGCGCGACGACGGGCGGCGCCTCCTCGCGTTCCTTCAGGAGCACGATCGAGAGGAAGCGGAACGTGCGCTCGCCCGCGGGCAGCGGGAGCGCTCCGCCGCGCACCGCGCGCTCCTCCGTCCACTGCTCCGCGGTCCTTGGCGGGTCGCCGAAGGCGACGGCGAGGAGGTCGAGCGCGGCGGGGCGCAGGGCCTCGACGGGCAGGAGCTTCCCGAGCACCACGTCGCAGATGGCGCCGCGCTCCCGCGCGGGCACGTCCCGGTCGCACAGGAGCTCGAGGAAGAGCGGGGCGGCGCCGGCCGCGAAGGCGGCGTCGTCGGTCGCCTCGGCGACCGCGCTCCGCGCGAGCGAGACCTTCCCCATCTCGTCGAGGGTCCCCGCGCGGTAGTAGCGCTCGAGGAGGTCGCGGGACCGCGTCCCCGATGCGAGCGGGGCGAGCTGCGCGAGGGAGCGCTCGTCGAGGAGCGTGGGGAGGAACAGGAGCGAGGCGGCCTCCGACACGGTCTCGCGCAGGGCCGGGTCCCTGGTGGTGCGCCCGAGCGCGAGGAGCGGCGGCAGGAGCCGGTGGCGCAGCAGGAACGCGGTAAGGGCGTCGGGCTGCACGCGCCCCTCGAGCGAGCGCACGTTGCGCATCGCGTCGCGGAAGAGGCGGATCCGGAGGCTCGCGGGGATCGCCCGCGCGGTGAGCGCGCGCGCGCCGTAGCCGAGGAAGAGGTTGAGCGTGCCCGCGCGCACGGGACGGGGCGCGGCGTACGCCTCGCGCAGCGCCTCGAGGGCGTGGAGCGCCCTCCGGTGGACCTCGCGGAGGCCGGGCTCCTCCGAGTCGTCCGCCCCGACGGGCATCTCGAGCGCCGGCTCGAGGATCTCCTCGAAGATGTCGGGGACGGGCAGCGTGCGCCCGTCGAGATCGACGAGGACGGGGCGCGCGTCGGTGTACCGGCAGGCGCGTTCGAGCTCCTCGATCCGCGGCACGAGGCTTCGTCGCGCGTCCGCGTCCGCCTCCTCGAAGCGCGCGAGGAGGGACTCCTCCCCCCCCGCGGCCCCCGGCGGATCGGCCCGCGCCACGAGCGCGAGGAGCGCGACCGCGGCGATCCGTCTCACGGGGCCAAGTGTAATCCTCTGCGGGCGGGCCTGCGGCGGGATCGGGGGGGCCCGGGGGCCTGCCGGGGCGATTCCGGGGATGCGGTAAAGCCGGACGCCCGGTTGGCCGACGCAAGAAAGGATGGGGCGCACGGTCCTCACGATCTTCGGGATCGCCGCGATCGCGGTGGGCGCGGTCTTTATCGCGCAGCGCTTCGCGAACCCGGCGAAGGAGCGGGTGCAGCAGGGCCAGAAGGTGCTGACGCAGGCCTACGAGCCCCAATACCGCGAGTGCTACCAGCTCCAGGACTCGGAGATCCCCGCGGGGCTGCCGAAGCCCGGCGTCGATGAGGATCTCATCTACGTCGCGATCGTGGTGCTCTACCCCGGCGTGGAGCGCGTCCCGGAGCCCAAGGACCACCGGCTGATCGGGATCAACGGGGAGAACGCGTACCTCGAGCCCGTGAACATCGACTACGAGGTGACCGAGGAGGGCGCGGAGCTGACGCTCGTGTTCCGGACGGACAACGGGTTCCGGTTCGCCCGCCTCGTCCGCGGCGACAAGACGATCTCCGACCACGTCGGGTTCGAGTAGCGCCGGCCCCCCGGCCCCCCCCCGCCGCAGCCGCGCCGCGGCCCCAGTTCACTTCAGGTTGAGGTAGGGCGTGCGGATGTCGACGCAGGTGCCGCCGTTCCACTCCGCGAGGAGCCGCATGAACGCCGCCATCTCCTCGGGGTCCTCGTACTTCTCCGCCTTCTCGATCGCCGGCTTCCCGATCGCGAGCGCGATCGTGTTGATGATCACGCGCCGGAAGCGGTTCGCGTACCGGAGCTTGATGAGGATCTCCTCGGGCACCTCGTACTTGCCGGTCGACGGGATGCCGTCCGAGAGGAAGAAGATCGTGTCGATGAGCGGGTTCCGCTCGAACCCCTCGATCAGCGCGCCGTAGGTGTTCGTCGCGCCGCGCGGCAGGAGCGCCCCCTCGATCCACGCGAGCGCCGCCTTCTTGTTCGCCTCGTTCGCCGGCACCTCGCCGTCCTTCTTCCACGTGCTCACGTGGCCCGCGAACGTCGCGACGTTGAAGAGCGTCTTCTCGTCGAGCGCCTTGATCGCCTTCACGAGCTCGCGCTTCGCCACGGCGATCCGGTTGGGATCGCCCGCCTTGCTCTCCGGCCACTCCATCGAGCCCGAGACGTCGACGACGAAGAGGATGCGGTCGGAGAAGATCTTGAAGTCGTAGTAGGTCGCGACGGTGATGTGCTCGCGGTCCTTGAGCTCCCCCGCCTCCCCGACGTTCCCCTTCTTCTTGTCCTGCCACCACTTGTCCCAGACGTCGGGCGCGTAGCCGTAGTCCTGCCCGCTCGTCGCGCACAGCGCCTCGTAGGCCGCCCGCTTCGAACGGAGGTTGCCCTCGCGCATGACGAGGATCATCTCCGCGAAGAGCGGCTCCACCTTCTCGCGGCCCGCCGCGATCACGGCCGTCTCGCGCACGATGGGCGTCTCGTCCTTGAGCAGGTTGCGCATCGCCTCGAGCCCCTTCTCGTCCTTCACGTGGTAGAGCAGCACCTCCGCGGAGGCCAGGCGGTAGCGCCAGTCGGGGTCGGTGGCGGCGGCGAGCACGACCGCGTTGGCGGCGTCCCCGCCGATCTGCCCGAGCGCGCGCAGCGTCTCGTGGACGAAGTGCGGATCGGGCTGCGACTTCCTGCGTTCCTTCTCGAGGAGCCGCAGGAGGGGATCGGCCGCCTCCGCCGTGCGCAGCCTGCCGACCGCCTCGATCGCGCTCAGGCGCAGGAGCTTGTTCGACGAGGGCAGGACCTCGTCGACGATCCAGGGTCCGATGGCCGGGTCGGTGGCGCGGGCGAGCGCGGGACCGAGGTAGTCGGCGAGGACCGAGTCGCGTGCGGTGGACTCCTCCTTCACCTTCCTGTACATCCGCTTGATCGCCTTCAGGTCGCCGATCCGCGCGATCGAGTACATGGCGACGACGCGCGTGCGGAGGTCGGCGTCGTCCTCGACCATGCGGAGGAGCGCCTTCACGGAATCCGGATGCGGCAGCAGGCCGAGGCGCTTCGCCAGCTCGCGGCGGCGGCGGGTCTGCACGAGGTCCTGGTTGCGCGCGATCGCGTCGTACTCCTCGAGGATGGACTTGACCTTCTGCTCGATGACCGCGGCGTCGGTCTCGGGCTTGTCGGCATCCCCGCCGAGCTCCTGGGCGAGAGCGGCCGTGGCGAGGAGGAGGAGGGCGGCGAGCGGGCGCAATGTGCCGGAATCGTAGCGCGCTCGGCTACGCATGCCAGCCCGGATGGCTCCCGGAAGGAGGGGGGCACGGGGGGAGGGAGGCGCCCCCGAACCCCCTGCGCGTCCTATTTCCGCGGGTCGACGTCGTGGCAGTCGGTGCAGACGACCGCCTTCGTGAGCTGGTCCTTCGCCCGCTTGTTGAGCTCCCGGACCCACCGCTCCATGAGCTTGACCATGAACCCGTGGTTCTCCGCCGCCTCGGGGGCCGGCCCGTCGAGCGACGCGAGGTTCTTCTCCATGGCCGCGCCGGTCTGGCCGTGGCAGGTCCCGCAGGAGACGGCCGCGGACTCCTTCAGGAGGGGCTTCCAGCCCTGCGCGGGGTTCTTGTTCTGCGGCTTCGCCGTGAGCGCCTTCACGAAGCGGATCATCAGGGGCGGCATCATCGCGTCGTCGCGCGGGTCCTGCGCGTGGCAGTCGAGGCAGGTGACCTCGCCGCGGAGCCGGTCCGCGTGCATCTTGTTGAGCCGCGCCACCCACTTCTCCATGAGCGGGATCATGAAGCCGCGGCGGCGCATCCGGAACGGCTCGACGGCCTCGTCGCCGGGGTCGCTCGCGATCATGCCCTCCATGTTGAGGCTCGGGTCGGTGTGGCAGTCGGCGCACCGGATCATCGCGGCGCCCGTCTTGAGGAGCGGCTCGTAGCCGGGGTTGGGCAAGAGGTTGTCGGGCCTGTCCGTGAGCGCCGCGACGAACTCCCGCATGAAGTGGATGGTCGCGATGCTCTTCTCGATGCCTTCGCTGCCGTGCGGGCCGGCCTGCGCCGGCGGCGTCGCGCCGCCGTGAGGGTTCGCCGCGCCGTGCGGGCTCGTGACTCCCGGGGGGCTCCCGCCGTGCGGGTTCACGGACGGGAGCGGCGGCAGGTTCGGCGCCTCCTTGATGGCCGGCGACTCGAGGCTTTTCCAGTAGAGCGTGGCGCCGGCGCCGGCGGCGATGCCCACGACGATCCCGATCAGCAGCGACTTCGACATGACCCCCATGTTAGCCGTACGGAGCCAGGCACCGATCGCCTAATATCTCCCACCACCGCGGGGAGAGTGGAGAGTCGAACCGTGTCAGGCGCCGTACGTCAACGCCAGTGGGGGCGGACGTCCTCGGGGGGTTGGCCCTGCCGACGGATCACGGCGTCCACCACGAGGTCGTCGCGGTCGCCGCCGTCGATGCGGACGTAGCCGTCGAAGTCGTTCGCGCCCCAGCGCCGGCGCAGCAGCGTGTCGGCCAGCGACACCTTCGCGCGCTTCCCCGGCTCGATCGTCACGCGCGTGAAACCGCCGCGCCCCTCGTCCGGGACGTACCGCAGCACGACCTGCATGCGCTGCTGGCCGAGGTTCACGAGGACGATCTCGGTGTCGACGGCGCCGCCGCGCTGCGCCTGCGCGCGCGGCAGCACGGCGAACGCCCGTCGCGCCCCGCCGGCGTTCACGGGAAGCTCCGGCTGCGCCTCTTCGGGCTCCGGACCGGGCTGCGGGGCCGGGACGGGAGGGGGCTCCGGGGGCGGCGGCACGGTGAAGGGGTCCCAGTCGCGCGGCAGCGCGGGGTCCTTCGGCAGGCGGAGCAGCGTCATCGTCCCGTCGGGCGTCGTGACCGCGAGCGACCACCCCTTGCGCGCGGGGTTCAGGCCGAGCGCGGTGACGACGGTCCCCTTCACGAACGACTCGTACGCGATCGCGGGACGCGGGCCCTGCGACAGCACGCCGACCCACGCGCGGCCGTCCTTCGCGCCCGCGACCGCGAGATCGCGACCCTCGAGGAGCGCGAGCTTCTCCGCCGAGCCGGCGCCGAGGTCGATCGGGAAGCCGGGGCCAGCCGGGTTTCGCGCGTCGAGCCGAAGGAGCATCGCGTGCCCGCCGCGCTCGCCCGCGATCCAGAGGTCCTTGCCCTCTCCCGCGATCGCGTGCGGGACGAACCCGTCGAGGAGCAGCCGGTGCTCCCCGGCGAGCTTCCACGCGTCGCCGTCCTGCACGAGCTGGAACAGCCTCCCGGGCGCGACGGCGAACAGGACGTTCTCGCGCGCCGGCGCGAAGGGCTCCGTCGCGGCGGCGACGCCCGCCCCGACCGCGATCGAGTCGACGCGCGCGCGTCCGCGGGGCTTCGCGACGCCCAGCGCAAGACCGCCGTCGTGCGCTACCACGAGGAGCGGGCCCTCGCGGACCCCCGCGATCCGGAGGAGGCGGGTGTTGGTGAGCCCCGTCACGGGGAACCGGCCCTGCTCGGTCGACTGCGTGTAGCGGCCCTCGTAGCGGAAGAGGACGGCGAGGATCTCGTCCGCCTGGCGGATGGCGAGGAGGACGCCGCCGCCGTACCGGTCCATACCCGCCGCCACGCCGTCGAATTTCGTCTGGTCGGCGGTCGCGAGCCCGAGGCTCACGGAGCGCCAGTGGCCCCGGTTGGCCTCCCGCTGGCTGATGACGGAGGGCAGGTACCCGTCCGCGACGGCGATCGCGGCAAGATCGACCTGCGAGCCGACAAATTGAGTAGAGGAGACCTCGACGAGGGGATCGGCGAGGCTCACCGAGGAAAGCAGGCAGAGGAGGCCGATTCTGCGCATGGCGCTGAGCGTACACGCAAAGGCCCTGCCCTGCCCCGCCCTCTTGGGCGTGGCGGGGCCTCGCAGGCGGATTTTCCGGCCCCCCGGCCCCCCCCGCTTTGGCCACCCCTGAGGACACCGTGTAGAATCCCTGGAGCCCCCTGGATGAGAGTACTCTTCGTCTATCCCAACATCGACTGCCCGCCGGGCATCAACCACGGCATCGCCGCGATGTCGGGCGTCCTGAAGCACCGCGGCCACGATGTCGGGCTGATCCACGTCTGCGACAACCTCTGGGAGCTGCCGACGACCGAGCAGGTGCTCGAACGCATCGACGACTTCCGCCCGGACATCGTCGGGTTCTCGGCGATGAGCCAGCAGTACCCGTGGGTGAAGGGGATCAGCAAGGCGCTGCGCGAGCGCCACCCCGGGCTCCCGCAGGCGATCGGCGGCGTGCACTGCACGATGGTGCCCGAGGAGGTGACCGAGGACGACCTCTTCGAGTGGGTCTTCGTCGGCGAGTGCGACGACGCGTTCCCGGAGCTCGTCGACCGGCTCGGCTCGGGCGGGAACCGGCACGACGTCCCGAACACGCGGGTCCCGAAGCGCTTCTCGCCGACCGGCGAGATCCTCCGGAACCCGGTCGGGCCGTTCCCCGACCTCGCGGCGCTGCCCGAGACCGACTACGAGCTCTTCGACATCAAGCACATCGTCGAGACGAAGAACGGCTGGATGGGGCTCATCACGTCGCGCGGGTGCCCCTACAAGTGCACCTACTGCTTCAACAAGGAGATCGTGGATCTCTACAAGGACGAGGGCGGCGCGAAGTCGATGAAGGAGTACCTCCGGGCCTATCCGACGGACCGGATGATCGAGGAGATCCGGACGCTCAAGGCGAACCACCCCGGGATCCGGACGCTCATCATCGACGACGACCTCTTCACGCTGAACAAGAAATACGTGATGGAGTTCACGAAGGCGTACAAGGCGAGCGGGATCGGCCTGCCGTACGTCGTGAACGCCCACGTGCAGTGCTTCGACGACGCGATGGGCAAGGCGCTCTCCGAGAGCGGCTGCATCATCGTGAAGTACGGCCTCGAGTCGGGCTCGGAGCGCGTGCGCCGCGACGTCCTGTGGCGGTACATGACGAACCAGCAGATCGAGCAGACCACCGCGATCGCGCACAAGTACGACCTCCACACGAGCGCGTTCATCATGTTCGGCCTGCCGAACGAGTCGCGCGAGGAGGTCTACGAGACGCTCAGGCTCTGCGCGAAGGTGAAGATGGGCCGCTTCCGCTGGGCGATCTTCTACCCCTTCCCGGGCACGGCGGGGTACACGATCGCGAAGGATCTCGGCGTCATCGACTGGGACAAGTGGGCGAACATGGGCAACTACTTCGACGCGAGCTGCCTGAAGTTCGGCCCGGAGCACGACCTCTTCATCGAGAAGCTCGGCGCGCTGTGCACGTGGTACGTGAACGCGCTGACCGACTGGCCGTGCGCGAAGACGTACGCGGAGATGGTGGAGGAGGTCGAGGCGATGGACCGCGAGACCTTCCGCCGGCGCCGCGCGGAGCTGATCCAGCGCGACCGCGAGCTCTCCGAGAAGCTGCTCAAGATGAACGTCCCCCACTACTCGATCCGCTTCGCCCACGTGATGGGGGTGCGTTCGGACTACGTGCTCTGGGAGCGTCGCCAGCAGCAGTCGACCCGCGAAGAGCAAGCCGTCGCCTACACGTTGGATTAGGGGTTGTCCCATAAGCCCTGACGGCTCCGCAAGTTGTTGCGGGCCAACGGGTTGTGGCGGCCGAGTGCGGCATTGGGGTCCGCACTTGGGAGTCGGACCGGCGATCCGAGAGCAGTTCCCTGAACTTCGCGCGACCGATCGCGCGAGCGAGATCGCCGGCGAACCACCCGGGCGATCCTCTTCGCCTCGGGGCCCCCGAGCCCCCCACTTCCCACCGCCGGTGTACGCTCCTGGCCGATGGGTTTCTACGAGACGCCGGTGCGCCGGCTCCACCTCGTGCGCGCGGGCGGGCTCTTCGTGCTCGCCGTCGCCTTCGCCCTCGTCCCCATCCTCGTCCGGCTCGACACGATGGGGCTGGTCGCATGCTACGGCTTCACCGTCGGCTGCGCGATCGCCGCGCTCGTCTGCATCCGGCGAGCGCGACGCACGCGGAAGGGCGAGGTCGCCTACGCGTTCCCCGCAGCCGCCCCGCCCGGCGAGCAGCTCCGCATGTACCGCGGGCTCCTTTGGGTGTCGTTCGTGTCCTTCCCGCTGCTTTCCGCCGCCGTCGCGTACGAACTCAATCGGCTCGAGTCCGGCCAGACAGGCCGCGCCACCCTCTGGGCGCCGCTTGTCCCGATCTACGAGCGCTTCGGTTTCTGGGCAGCGGTGCTTTCGCCGCTGCTCCTGGCCGCCCTTTGCTGCGCGGTCTTGGCCTGGAAGATCCGCGCCCTCTCGAGACCCGCGCGAGCGCAGTGATCCGCACGTTGGGATCGCTGGCCTGAAGATCGAGACCTCGGAAGTGAAGGGGGCCCGGGGGCCGTCATCACGGCGGCGGCGTTCACGCGCAAACGCGGAGAAGGGCGTGTCCGCGGGGCCGGGGCTTGGCGATCGGGCTGGCCTGAAGGCCACCGCGGCAGCCGTTCCCGGACCTTGACAGGAAGTAAGTACTTACTTACAATTGCTCCCATGACGACGACCAGGAAACCCGGCACGGAGCGGCGCCAGGAGATCGCGCGGGCGGTCCTCAAGATCGTCGGCGAACGCGGGCTCACGGCGCTCACGACGGCCGCCGTCGCCGAGGAGATCGGGGTCACCTCGGGCGCGATCTTCCGTCACGTGGCGTCGCGCGAGGCGATGCTCGAGGAGGCGGTCCGCCACGCCGCGGCGCGGATCGAAGCGACCTTCCCGGAGCCGTCGCTGCCCCCCCTCGACCGGCTCCTGGGCCTCGCGAGGAACCGCGCGCGGCTCCTCGCCTCCGAGCCCGGGCTCGCATGGCTCCTGCTCTCGGAGCAGGCGTTCCTGACGCTGCCCCCGGAGGCCGTCGACCGGCTGCGCGGCGTCGCCGAGCGCTCGGCCAAGTACCTGCTCGACGCGCTGCGCGACGGCGCCGGTCAGGGCGTGGTCCGCGACGACGTCGAGCCCGAGGCCCTGCTCGTCATCGTCAAGGGCGCGATCCACGCGCTCGTCCCGATGCGCGGCATCCACAAGGGCGCCGGCCGGGCCGCGGACCGGGTCCTCGAGGCGCTCCGGCTCCTGCTCTCCCCCACCGCCACCACCCCGAAGAAGAGGAGATAGAACATGACCGTCACCATCGAGACGAAGGTCGGCCAGATCGCCGCGGAGCATCCGCTCGCCACGCGCGTCTTCGCCAGGCACGGGATCGACTACTGCTGCGGCGGCGGCCGCCCGCTCCGCGAGGCCTGCCGCGAGAAGGGCGTCGACGCCGTCCGCGTGATCGACGAGATCCGGAACGAGATCCGCGAGGAGGCCCCGGCCCCCGGAGCCCCCTCCGATCGCTGGCATGAGGCGCCGCTCGGCGAGCTGGTCGACCACATCCTCGCGAGGTACCACGGCCCCCTCCACGAGGAGCTTCCCCGCCTCGAGGCGATGGCGAGAAAGGTCGTCGCCGTCCACCGCGACAGGGATCCGGAGCGCCTGCCCGAGCTGCTCTCGACCTACCTGCAGCTCAAGGCCGAGCTCGATGGCCACATGGCGAAGGAGGAGCAGATCCTCTTCCCGATGATCCAGCGCGGGCAGGGCAGGCTGGCGGGCGGCCCGGTCGCCGTGATGGAACACGAGCACGACGTGGCGGGGTCGCTGCTGCGGCGGCTGCGCGAGCTGACGGGCGACTACGACGTGCCGGCCGAGGCGTGCAACACCTGGCGCGCGCTCTGGCACGGGCTCAAGGCGCTCGAGGAGGACATGCACGACCACATCCACCTCGAGAACAACATCCTCTTCCCGCGCGCGCTCGCGTGAGGATGTGGAAGGGGCTTCGGGGGAACCACCCCCCCGAAGCCCCCCCAAT
>DASUGR010000116.1:0-11921 GCA_036273915.1 Planctomycetota bacterium
GTGCTCGGGCTCGCGGCGGGGTTATAGAGCGCGGTGTTGAAGAGCGCCGGGTCGTTGGCCGTCTGGCCGAGCTCGGCGTGGATGCCGTCCGCGAGCGGGTCGTACGTGAGCGTGCGGGTCGACGTGATCGCCGGCCGGTCGCGCACGATGAACTCCGCCGTGTAGCCGAGGCCGCCCGGTTCCGGGTACGGGGTCGTGCCCGAGACGACCGTCTGGCCGTCGCCCGTGAGGCCGTTCACGCCGATGAACTGGTCGCGGAAGTCGATGCCGAGGATCGTGCCGTCGAACGTGAGCCGGTAGCGCGTGTTGTCCACGAGCGTGCCGAGCGGCTGCACCCAGATCTTCACGCTGTACTCGCCCGTGTCGAGGATCGTCTGCTGCACGCCCACGTTGATGGGCACCTTGAAGCTGACCGGCGTGCCGAAGTACGCGTCGGGGGCGAACGGCGGGGCCGCATCGCCCGACGTCGTCGCGTCGCCGTAGATCTCGAACATGCGGACGGCGTCCTTCGTCACGGTCGAGGGATCGACCGGCTCGCTCAACTCGAGCTCGAAGCGCCAGGGCGTGCCGTAGTTGGGGCCGCCGCCGGCGCCCGGATCGACGTAGCGCGCGCCGTCGATCAGCCCGGCGTTGTCGAGGAGCGCGAGCTCATTGGGGCGCGGGTCGAGGCGCGAGAGGTCCGCGCGCGGCGCCGTGGGGAGCTGGGTCGTGTCCCGTGCGAAGAGCCCCTTCACGCGGGGCGGCTGCGCCGGGAACGGGTCCTCGAAGTACTCGCTCGTGTCGAAGAGCATCTCCCTCGGGACGGAGATCAGGTCGCCCTCCGCGGAGCGCAGCGCATCCGGCCCCGCCTTCAGGAACACGGAGTACTCGCCGTTCTCGCGGAAGCCCGCATCGCTCCGGTCCTGCGCGTCCGGAAGGCGCGGATTGAAGCTCACCCGGTCGGCCGTCACGTCGTACGTGCCGATCGCGAGCGAGAAGTTCGAACCGGGGTTCCCCTGGGTGTTCTGGATCTTCAGCCGCTCGGCGAAGTCCTGCACCGGCTCGACCGGCGCGGAGAACAGGAACGTGAGAACCCGGTTTCGCGGGATCCCGTTCTGGCCCTGCTCGAGGAACTCGATCAGGCGGAACGTCCCGCTTTGGCCACCCCCGCTGCCCCCGCCGCACGATGCGGCTACGGCGGCTGCGAGCAGCCATGCCCAACGCAACTTCATAACGGTGGTCCTCCCTCGACCAGACCTTACTGAGCAGCCAACCACTCTTATCTTGCCACCGGTCCGCGGTATTGGGAACAAAAAAACAGCGGAAACTGGATCTGTGAGATGCCTCACTACACGGTTGACAACTATATATGCGCACAACAGCAGCCGCAAACGTTGTTATGTGCAACCAAGTTGCCGGCGGCCGGTGCGGGCGTGGGGACGCCTGGGGTCACGGCATCCCATCGAAGGGAAACGGCGGCCGTTCCGAGGCGTCGGGGGCCCGGACGTGCGCCCGCCAGCGCCGCACGAGGCCGATCTCCTCGCCGAACTCCGGCCCCAAGGCCGCGAGCAGGGCTTCGGCCTTTCCGAGCGGTTCCTCGTTCCCTTCCTTGATCCCCCTGCCGAGGAGGGCCATCGCGACCGGATAGGTCTGCGGAACCGGCAGCGGGTCCGGGACCCCGCCCCCGGCGGCCGTCGCAAGGCAGCGCGCGCGCTCCTCAAAGTACGAGGCGAGCCCTTCGTCGTCCGTGAGCTCTTTGGCGAGCGCGCGCAGCTCCGCGACCGCCTCCTCCGCATGGGCCGCCTCGCCGTATCGGAGAAGCTCCTCGTACGCGAGGTTCCAAAGGAGCAGCGCGCGCCGGATCCGGTCCGAGAACTTCCCCCTGCCCTCGAGCACCCTCACCCCCAGCGCGAAGCGCGACAGATCCTCGCCGAATCGGCGCACGCCGAACCGCCGGAGCCCGGCACGGTAGAGCCGCTCCTCCCGCCATTCCGGCCCGGCGTATCGCTGCAGCACGAGCGAGTTCTGCCCGCACTGCTTCCGGATCCAGTCGGCGGTCACGCTCGGCCCGTCCGGGCAGCCGACCAGCATGTCGAGCCCCGCCTGCGCCCACTGCCAGCCGATCGCCGGATCCGGCGCCTTCCGCTTGAGGTTGAACGCGAGGAACCAGCCCACGAACTCGCGCGCACGCTCGTTCTCGGGATAGAGGCGGTAGAGCAGGCGATAGAGCTCGAAGCACTCCTCGTCGCGGCCCTCGCCGTAGAGGACGTCGCCACGGAGCCAGAGGTAGGTGAGCAGGAGCGGGCGGAACGAGCCGGCGAGCACGGTCCCGGCGAGGCCCTCCGTTCCGGCGGCGGAGGAGAGGGGGGTCCGGGGGGCGTCCGCGAGGAGCGCATCGCGTGCGGGCCCGACCCCCGCGAGCGCGAGGACGAGGATCGCGCATGCCGCGACGACGCGCCTCACGGCGCCCTCCGCTTGCGCACGCCGAGACCGCCGAGGGCCGCGGCGAGGAGGAGACCCATCCCCAGGAGCTGCGCCGCGCCGAGGAACCGCTTCAGGCGCGATCCGGCCCACTCGCCGCGCGCCACCCGATCCGAGGCGTCGAACGCCGGGAGGTCGGGCAGGATCCCGAGGACCGCGCGCATGGCCGTACGGACGCCGGAGGGCACCTCGGCGATCGTCCGGTGCCTGTGGCCGTGCCCCTCCGGGTCCTCGCGCTCCTCCTCCGTGACCGCCGCCGCGACCTTGCCCTCGTGCTCCCACGCCTCGAGCAGGAAGCCGCGGAGCGACGCCGCGAGGAGGAGCGTGGCGACGAGCAGCGCCGCCACCGGCGCCGACAGGCCGGCGCCCGCCGCGATGCCCAGGGCCGCGATGCCCATCGCGGCAAGCGCCGGCCCGACGCCCGCGAGGAGCGCGTTCCCGAGGAACGACCGCTCCGCGCCGAGCGCCGCGGTGCGGTTGCCCGCGATCCCGAGGAGGAACGTCGTCCCGGGGTTCCCGAGGAGGATCGAGGGCGGCGCGGCGGGGAGTACCACCGGCTGGTCCGTCGCGACGTAGCGCTCGGCGCCATCCACGAGGAGCGGCACGGTCGAGGGCGGATCCGCCTGGGCCTCGCCCGCGACGTAGGCGCGGACCTCCGTGCGGAACGCGCGCGCGTCGGGGGGCAGCGTGATCCGCCTCTCCGGGAGGATCCAGATCGTCGTGCTCGCGTTCAGCGGGTAGGCCTCGTGGGTCGGGACGCCGCCTGCCGCCGCGCCGCCGCACGCGGCGGCGGCGAAGAGGAGAAACATCGCGAGTCCCGCGCCGGCGCCGACGCCCAGCGCGCTGCCGAGCGCCCAGGCCCACGGCGACACGGGGGACGCAAGCGCGAGGTGCGAGCGGCGGCGCTCGCGGTCGATCGCCAGCGGGAACGCGCCGACGAGCACCGCCGCGGCGTAGCCGACCGTCGCGGCGAGGTCGCTCGCGAGCCCGTAGCTCCCTAGGCCGACGAGGAAGACCGCGACGCACGCGACGGCGAGGAGAAGGAGCCCGCCGCGCCGGCGGAGCTCCCGGAGCCTAAGCAGCGCCGCCGCCCTCATCCTTCGCCAGCGTGTCGAGGAAGAGCTCCTCGAGGGTGGTCCTCGGCGGCGCGACGCCGTGGAGGCGGATCCCCTCCTCGCGCAGCCATGCCTCGAGCTTCCTGCGGCGCGCGGGATCGACGGCGTCGGTCTCCCACGCGAGCTTCTTCGCGTCGGAGAGCAGGTCCTTCACCGCGCCGGCGAGGATCTTCCGGCCCCGATGGAGGATCGCGATCTCGTCGCACACCTCGGCCACGTCCGAGAGGATGTGCGACGTGAGCAGGACCGTCGTGCCCTCCGCGGCGACCTCCCGCAGGAGGTCGCGCACCTCACGGTTCCCGACCGGGTCGAGGCCGGAGGTGGGCTCGTCGAGGACGAGGAGCTCCGGGCGGGCCATGAGCGCCTGCGCGAGCCCGATCCGGCGCGCCATGCCCTTCGAATAGGTGGAGAGGCGGCGGTCCCGCCCCTCCCACATCCCCGTCCGCCTGACCAGCTCCTCGGCGCGCGCCCGCCGCTCGCGCCTCGGGATCCCGAAGAGCCGGCCCGCGAAGAGGAGCGTCTCGAGGCCGGTGAGGAACTCGTAGAGGCGCGTCTCCTCCGGCAGGAAGCCGGTTCGCCGCCGGGCGTCCTTGTGGCCGGCGGCCCAGCCGAGGACTGTCGCGTGCCCGGCCGTCGGCTTCAGGAGCCCGAGGAGCATGAGGATCGTCGTCGTCTTGCCGGAGCCGTTCGGGCCCAAGAGCCCGAACACGCGGCCCTTCTCCACGGCGAGGTCCAGGCCCCGGACCGCGAGCACGGTCGTCCTCCGGAACGGCGCCCGGAACTCGCGGATGAGGCCCTTGGCCTCGACGACCGGCATGCCGAGAACCTATCGGGCAGGGGGCCCCGCCTCAAGGGGTGTTGCCGCGTGCCGGGCCGGCCCCCGGACCCCCCCTAGCCTCCCGGACGGGCGCTCTCGCCCCCGCTCCTATACTATTTGGGGCTTCAGCCAGGAGAACCGCCTGTGAGAATCCCCTCCCGCCCCCTCCTCATCGCTGCGCTTTGCGCGCTCGCCCCCGCGGCGCGCCCCGAGGAGCCGAACCCGGACGTCGTCAAGGCCATCCGGGCGATGCTCGACACGAAGAAGGAGGACGAGCGGGACGCGATGAAGGCCGAGCTGCTGAAGCGGCCGGACCTCGATTGGAGGTCGTTCCGGGCGGGGCTGGAGGCGGGGCCCTACCTCCAGAAGCCGCTCGAGACCGCGTTCGGCGAGCGCTCGTCGAAGGGCAACTTCGACATCGTCTGCTCGGGGCCGGACGGAAAGCCGCGCGGCTTCCTCATGTGGGTGCCGAAGAAGTACGACGCGAAGGAGAAGCTCCCGGTCCTGTTCTACCTGCATCACGATCCCCAGGCGGAGCACCTCCAGGCGGGCGGCGAGAAGGCATCCTCGGCGCTCGCGCGGTTCAAGGACATCGCCGAGGAGCGCGGCATGTTCGTCGTCGCGCCGTACACCTCGCGGGGCGCGGAATGGTGGACGCCGGAGGGGAAGCACCTCGTCGAGTGGACGCTCAAGGAGGTGCGGCGTCGCTACAGCGTCGACGACGACCGGATCGCGCTCATCGGGGCGCTCGGCGGCGGCGACGCCGTCTGGTACCTCGGCCAGGAGATGCCGGGCACGTGGTCGTCGCTGATGCCGATGACCGGCGACCCCTACGAGATCACCGCGGTCGTGCGCCCGCTCTTCCTCGCGACGCTCGACCGCATGGACATCCTGATGGGCATCCCGGGCCGGACGATTTCCCTCGTGGGGGAGAAGAACGCCGAGCGCTACCTCGCCGACCTGAAGCCGATGTTCGACCAGCGCATGCGGATCACCACCGCCATCTGGCCCACCGCGCAGGGCGACTTCAGCTACCTGGACAAGATCGCGGCCCAGATCGGCTCGTTCGCCTGCGACCGCAAGCGCAGCGCGTACGCCGACGAGGTCGACGTCGAGACCGAGGCGGGCGGCCCCGGGCTCCGCTCGCTCTGGCTCCGCAACGAAGGGTACTCGGCCGACGGGATCAAGGCCCCGCAGGCGAACAGCTTCAACACGACCTACCTCCGCTGGACGCCCCCCGACCGCAAGAGCGCGGAGAAGAAGCTCGGCGTGGAGATCGAGGGCCCGCGCGAGGGGATGCCCGGCATCGTCCTCCGTTCGGCCTCCGGCGAGGCCGGCCGGTCGCAGGTCTACCCCGGAGACGTGCTCCTCGAGATCGACGGGAGCCCGATCGGCAAGCTCGAGGACGTGCGCGCGGCGCTGGACAAGGTCGAATGGGAGAGCGAGGTGCACCTGCTCATCGCGCGCGACATCAAGGAGGATGACCTCCCGCAGCACGAGCGCACCGAGAACCGCTACCGGCGCTACCGCGCGAAGATGAAGGAGCTGAAGGACGCGGGCAAGCCCGTGCCGGACGACCTCTGGGACGAGGTGGTGGAGGAGGGGTCCGGGGAGGAGGAGGCGTCGGGCGACGGGGAGGAGACCGGCGGCATCAGCATCAGCGACGACAGCGAGAAGCCGGACGGCGCGCACGGCGGCGTCAAGGCGAAGGACGTGAAGAAGGTGGTCCGGATCGTCGAGCGCTGGGTGAAGATCCGGCGGCCTGGCGGCGTGCTCGTCCGCGAGGACTTCGGCGCGCAGTGGGATCCGAGCTACCGGAAGACCGAGGGCCTCCGGATCGCCAGCGTCTACCCGGGCAGCCTCGCGGCGCGCTCGGGCTTCAAGGACGGCGACCTGATCGTCGCCGTGGGCGGCAAGGCCGTGCGCAAGTTCCACGACGTCGAGGACGCGCTCAATACGATCGACGATGGCGAGAAGCCCTTCCGTTTCGAGGAGGAGCCCGACGGCGAGAACTTCATCGAGTTCACGATCCGCCGGCCCAACTCCGACGGCTCCTTCCAGGCGGACACGGGGCTCACCGTGCGCTGGGTCCCGGTCAAGTCGTCGCGCGTCGACGGGCGCTGGGAGAAGAAGGAGAAGGAGTGCACGCTCTACATCCTCGCGAACGAAGTCTCGGGCTTCACGCTCTACTTCAACGAGGACCTGGTCGAGCCCGGCAAGGAGTTCAACCTCTTCATCAACGACGTCCCGTACCAGGACCTCGTGGACCCCGAGACCGCGCCGGACTACCCGAATCCCCACGACGACCCGGCCGTGGGCGACGAGGTCTACCGCATGCGGAAGAAGCGCGCGAAGGTCGAGGGCTGGACGCCGGACTTCGCGTGGGCGCTCGAGGAGTTCCTGACCCACTGGGACCGGAGGCAGATCTACGGCGCGAAGCGGACGTTCGACCTCACCAAGATGAAGCCGGGCTTCGAGAAGGCGCGCGCCCGCGTCAAGCGGGAGGACGACCTCCCCGAGCGCGTGACGAAGGCATACGAGGAGCACCGCGACCGCGCCAAGGGCTAACGCATGGCCGACGGCTTCTCCCCGAAGCACCGCATCCGGGTCGTGACCGCGGCGGCCCTGTTCGACGGGCACGACGCCGCGATCAACGTCATGCGCCGCCTGATGCAGCGTGCGGGCGCCGAGGTCATCCACCTCGGCCACAACCGGAGCGCGACCGAGATCGTCGACGCGGCCGTCATGGAGGACGCGCAGGCGATCGCGATCACCTCCTACCAGGGCGGCCACGTCGAGTTCTTCAAGTACGTCGTCGACCTGCTCAAGGAGCGCGGCGCGGCGCACGTGAAGGTGTTCGGGGGCGGCGGCGGCGTGATCATCCCCGAGGAGATCAAGGAGCTCGAGGCCTACGGCGTCACGAAGATCTACAGCCCCGAGGACGGCCGGCGCATGGGGCTCCAGGGCATGATCGAACACCTGCTCCACGCCTCGGATTTCGAGCCGCCGCACGTCAACGGCGCGCTCTCCGGGGCGAGCCCCCGACAGGTCGCCTCGGCGCTCACGCAGGCGGAGCTCGGGAGGACGAACGGGCTGGGAAAGCCCGCGAAGACGATCCCCGTGGTGGGCGTCACCGGGCCCGGCGGCGCCGGGAAGTCCGTCCTCACCGACGAGCTCCTGCGCCGCTTCCTCCACGAGTTCCCGGGCAGGCGGGTCGCCGTGCTCTCCGTCGACCCGAGCCGGAAGCGGGGCGGCGGCGCGCTCCTCGGCGACCGGATCCGCATGAACTCGATCGACCCGGATCGCGTCTTCATGCGCAGCTTCGCGACGCGCGGGAGCGTGAGCGAGCTCGGCGACGCGATGGGCCGGGCGCTCGACGTGTGCCGGGCGGCCGCGTACGACCTGATCTTCGTCGAGAGCTCGGGCATCGGCCAGGCCGACACGGGCGTCACGGAGGTCGCGGACGTCTCGATCTACGTGATGACCCCCGAGTACGGGGCGCCGACGCAGCTCGAGAAGATCGACATGCTCGACTTCGCCGACCTGATCGCGGTCAACAAGTCCGACCGGCGAGGCGCCGGCGACGCGCTGCGCGACGCGAGGAAGCAGCTGCGGAGGAACCGCGAGATCGGGCCGTCCGTCAAGGACGACGAGCTCCCGGTGTTCGCGACGATCGCGAGCCGGTTCAACGACCGCGGCGTGAACCGCCTGTTCGAGCGGCTCGTGGATCTCGTCGACGGGAAGACGGGCAGCGCGTTCGGCGCCGAGCGCGCGGCGAAGCTGCCGCCCGCGTACCACGACGTCGTGATCGTCCCGCCCGACCGCGAGCACTACCTGGGCGAGATCGCGGAGTCCGTGCGCGGCTACCACGCGCTCGTCGGGAAGAAGGCGGCGGCCGCGCGGGAGCTCTACCGCCTCGAGGGGGCCGCGGAGGCGCTCGGCGACGCCGCGCCGGGGGGGCTCCGGGGGCGGATCGAGGACCTGAGGCGCGAGCTCGGCGCGGAGGCGCTCGCGCGGCTCCGCGGGTGGGACGAGCTGGTCGCACGCTACCGCGCGGACGAGCTCGTCACGCGCGTGCGGGACCGGGAGCTCCGGCAGCCGCTCTTCACGGAGTCGCTCGCGGGCACCCGCATCCCGAAGATCGCGCTGCCGCGCTTCAGCGACTGGGGTGACCGGCTGCGCTGGCTGATGCTCGAGAACGTGCCGGGCGAGTTCCCCTACACCGCGGGCGTCTTCCACCTGCGGCGCACCGACGAGGATCCGAAGCGGATGTTCTCGGGCGAGGGGCCGCCCGAGCGCACGAACCGCCGCTACCACTACCTCTGCAAGGGGCAGAAGGCGCACCGGCTCTCGGTCGCGTTCGACTCGGTGACGCTCTACGGCGAGGACCCCGACGAGCGGCCGGACATCTACGGCAAGATCGGCGAGAGCGGCGTCTCCATCTGCACGCTCGAGGACATGCGGAAGCTCTTCCATGGCTTCGACCTCTGCGCGCCCTCGACCAGCGTGTCGATGACGATCAACGGCCCCGCGCCGACGATCCTCGCGATGTTCCTCAACGCCGCGATCGACCAGCAGGTCGGGCGGTTCCGCGAGGAGCGGGGCCGCCCCCCGGCCCCCCCCGAATCCGAGGCGCTGAAGGCGCGCACGCTCGAGCAGGTGCGCGGCACCGTGCAGGCGGACATCCTCAAGGAGGACCAGGCCCAGAACACCTGCATCTTCGGCACGGAGTTCAGCCTGAAGCTGATGGGCGACATCCAGGAGTACTTCGTGCGCCACCGCGTGCGGAACTACTACTCGGTGTCGATCTCGGGCTACCACATCGCCGAGGCCGGCGCGAACCCGATCACGCAGGTCGCCTTCACGCTCGCGAACGGCCTCACCTACGTCGAGTACTACCTCTCGCGCGGGATGGCGGTCGACGACTTCGCGCCGAACCTCTCGTTCTTCTTCAGCAACGGGCTCGACCCGGAGTACACGGTCATCGGCCGCGCCGCGCGGCGCGTGTGGGCCGTGCTCATGCGCGAGCGGTACGGCGGCGGCGAGCGGAGCCAGAAGCTCAAGTACCACATCCAGACCTCCGGGCGCTCGCTCCACGCGCAGGAGGTCGCCTTCAACGACATCCGCACCACGCTCCAGGCGCTGCTCGCGCTCAACGACAACTGCAACTCGCTCCACACGAACGCGTACGACGAGGCGATCACGACGCCGACCGAGGAGTCGGTCCGCCGCGCGATGGCGATCCAGATGATCATCAACCGCGAGCTGGGCGTCATGAAGAACGAGAACACGCTGCAGGGCTCGTTCGTGGTCGAGGAGCTGACCGACCTCGTCGAGGAGGCGGTGCTGCGCGAGTTCGAGCGGCTCGACGAGCGCGGCGGCGTGCTGGGCGCGATGGAGCGCGGGTACCAGCGCTCGCGGATCCAGGAGGAGTCGCTCCTCTACGAGACGCGGAAGAACTCGGGCGAGCTGCCGATCATCGGCGTCAACACCTTCGTGAACCCGGACCCGGAGCAGGTCGCGCCGCCGGTCCGCGAGATCACGCGCGCGACGCCCGAGGAGAAGCAGGCGCAGCTCCTCAACCTGCGCGCCTTCCAGAAAGAGCACGCGAAGGAGGCCCCGAAGGCGCTGGCCGGGCTGCGCGAGGCGGCGCTCGCCGGGAGAAACATCTTCGAGGAGCTGATGGAGACCGTGCGGGTGGCGAGCCTCGGCCAGATCACCCGCACGCTCTACGACGTCGGCGGCAAGTACCGGAGATCGATGTAGTTCGTCGTACGGAGCCTGACACCTTTCAACGAATGGAACCATGGCGCTCGACCAGACGCACTTCCTCTCCGCCGACCGGGGCCCCACCAGCGTGTACAAGTTCCAGGTGGGGGAGGACCCGGCGATCTACGTGTGGTTCGAGTACAGCGACGGCCAGGGCTCGCTCCACGTGACGCCGAGGAAGGGGCCGTTCCGCCCCGACGAGCCGCTCGAGGACGCGCCGTTTCAGGACCTCGAGACGCTGCTCACGGAGCGCAGCACGACGAAGGCGCAGTGGATCGAGGACCTCTTCGCCCAGTACGGCGAGCGGATCGCCTGGTCGTACCCGTAGCCTCAGGACACGCGGGCGTGCTGCGGGGCGCGCCTCTGCGCCTGGCCCCTCGGCCGGGCGGGCGCCGGGCGCGCCGTGGCCGCGGCGCAGCGCGGGCACGTGGCGCGGTGCCAGTCGAACACCGCCCGCGCGTAGCGCGAGAGACTCCCGTCGCGGTAGCCCGCGGCAAGGTGGAGGAAGTCGCGGCAGTCCATGCCCACCTCTCGGCTGCGTGCGGCCGGCTCATGGAGACGAGCGCCCGTTAGCCACCTAACGGCGGGCTGACGGGAACAAGGGGGGGCTGGGGGGCGGCGGTAGACTCCGCGCCTCATGGCGCGCATCTCCGCCCGGTACCCGGCCGTGGCCCTCGGGCAGGACCTGTCGCTCTTCGCGGTCTGGGCGATCCTGCCGCTCTGGGCGAAGCTCGACGCCAACGCCACGCCGCTCCAGCTCGGCGCGCTGCCGGTCTTCGGCGGGCTTCCGTACGTCGTCACCGCGCTCTTCGCCGGGCGCTTCTCCGACCGCGTGTCGAGAACGACGCTCGCGCGGATCGGCCTCGCGCTCTTCGCGCTCTTCTGCCTCCTCGCGTCGCGGGTCGCGACCGTCGGCCAGCTCTTCCTCGCGTCGCCGCTCGCCGGGCTTTCCAACGGGCTCATCTGGCCAGCGCTCCAGGCGAAGATGGGCGACGAGTCGGGACCCCACGACCTCGACCGGAACCTCGGCCTCTTCTCGGTCTCCTGGTGCATGGGCAAGGCGATCGGGTTCTTCGTGTCGGGCGTCGTGCAGGAGCGGTACGGCCTCTCCGCGCTGCCGTGGTTCGGGCTCTTGTCGCTCGCGCTGGTGCCGGTCGTGCCGGGCCGGACGCCTCCCCCTTCCTCCCCCCGCGCCCCCCTCGTTCCCCATGACGCGCCGCTCCCGCGCGTGCGGCAGGCGTACCTCCACGCGGCGTGGCTCGCCAACTTCGCGAGCTACGGCCTCGGCTCGACGCTCTCGTTCCTCTATCCCGACCTCGTGAAGAAGAAGGGGTGGGGCGGCACGGAGTACGCGCTCGTGACGGGGACGCTCTTCTTCTCGCAGGCGGCGGCGTTCTATGTGTTCGGGCGGTTCAGCGGGTGGCGGTACCGGTGGAAGGCGTTCGTGTCGTGGCAGGCGGCGAGCGCACTCGCCCTGCTCGCGGTGGGGCTCGGGGCGCCGGTCGCGGCGGCGGTGCCGCTGGCGGTGCTCGGCGGCGCGGGGCTCGGGCTCGCGTACGCGGCGAGCATCTACTACTCGGTGCACACGGACGTTGGCCGCGGCGCGCGGGCGGGGCTGCACGAGGCGTTCACCGGCGCGTCGAACTTCGCGATCCCGCTGCTCGGCGGCGCGCTGCAGTCGTGGACGGGGTGGGGGACCGCGCCGTACGCGTGGTCGGCGGCGCTCGTGGCGGTGTCGGGAGCGCTGCAGGTGCGCCTCG
>DASUGR010000117.1:0-4384 GCA_036273915.1 Planctomycetota bacterium
CGTGCGCGTTCCTGCGGAAGGAGAAGGGCGGCCCGCCGGTCGACTACGTCGGCTTCGAGATCGAGGACGAGTGGGTCGTGGGCTACGGCCTCGACTACGCCGAGGCCTACCGCACCCTCCCCTACATCGCCGTCCTGAAGGTCAACCGTTAGGGTGCGTAGCTGCCGTAAGTCGTTGTAAATACATGTCTTATGTGAATCGAAGTGCGGAACTCGTTCCGCACTTGACGTGGTGCATAGACAGGTCTAATATGCAGACCATGTGGCGCTGGGGCGCGTGGCGGACCAACGCGCGCCCGAGCCGGCGATCGACATGACGAAACTCTCCCACCTCTCCCTTCTCCTCCTGGCCGGGGCCGCGGGCGCTGCCGGCGGATTGCTCGAGCATGCGCTCGAGGGCGGAAGCCCCGCGTCGGCCGAGCGGGTCAACGTCCCCTCCCCCGAGGTCGCGGAGCTTCGGCGCGAGGTCTCGGCTCTCGAGGCGCGCGTCGAGGAGCTCACGCGCATTCGCGCGCGCGGTCCGGATACGGTCGCGGCATCCCCCGGAGCGACGACCGGTGCCCCGGAGCCCGACCCGCGCGCGGGGGCGGTCGCGGCATCCCGCGTCGAGGAGCCGGCCCCCGGAACCCCCTCCGATTCCGCCGCGGCCAAGGACGCGCTCGCGGGGATCCTCGGCCACAAGTACGGGTACGAGGACGCGCGGTCGCTCTTCCACCGCCTTTCGCTCGACCACGACGCGATCCAGGGCACGATCGACCGGCTTGAGGCGGAGATCGCGAAGAACCCGAGCGCCGATCTCTACGCGACGCTCGCGACCGCGTACTCCGCAAAGACCGCCTACGCCACGCCGCCGGGTCCCGAGCAGGGGGTCGTGTGGGCGAAGGCGGAGAAGGCGTTCGACGAGGCGATCCGGCTCGACCCGGAGCACTGGCAGGCGCGCTACGGCCAGGCGTTCGGCGACAGCATGGCGCCGGAGTTCGTGGGGCTGCGCCCCCGCGCGATCCGCGAGTTCGAGGAGCTCGTGGAGATCCAGGAGCGAAAGCCGCTCGCGCCGGAGCATGCGGAGGTCTACGTGCGGCTCGGCACGCTCTACAAGGACGCGGGCAACGTGAAGAAGGCGCGGGAGACCTGGCAGCGGGGGCGCGAGCGTTTCCCCGACGACAAGCGGTTCGCCGAGGCGATCGCGCTCACGGAGGAGAGGTGACATGGACAAGGAAACAGCCGGCTCGCACGGCGATCTCCAGTTCATCCGGCAGGTGATGGAGCGCACGCAGGCGCGGATCGACCCGCATGCGTTCCACTTCGTGCTCTGGGGGGCGCTCGTCCTTATCGCCTACCCGCTCGCGAACTGGGCCGAGCTCGCGGGACGCGGAGATCTGGGCAACTGGACGGGCGGGGTGATGCTCGGCCTCGGCGTGCTCGGGAGTTGCCTCCTCGAGATGCGGCTCAAGGCGCGGCCGCGGCTCGAGGGCGAGAACACATTCGTCTCGCGCCAGGTCGTGCTGCTCGTCTTCTACCACATCGGCGTCGCGTCGCTCCTGACCGTCGTGGGACCCGTCACCGGCTTCATCGAGGGCCCGTTCGTCCCGCACCTCTGGGGCTTCGCGTATGCGAGCATGATGTACACGATCGGCGTCGTCTACACGCGGGAGTACACGATCGCCGGCTTCGCGATCCTCCTCGGCACCGTGATCGCCCTCTTTGACGTCGAGCACGCCGGCATGATCCTCGGGCCCTTCATGGGCCTCGGCGCGATCGTGCCCGGACTCATCGCCGAACGTCGCGTCGCCCGCCTCCGCGGCCAGCTTGAACCCTAGCTTCGATTCGATCCTCCTCTCGCAGGCCCGCCTCGGGATCGTGACCGTCCTCGTCACGCGGCCCGAGGCCACGTTCTCCGACCTGAAGGAGATCCTCGGCCTCACGCAGGGCAACCTCGGGATCCACCTCAACAAGCTCGAGGAGGCGGGCTACGTCGCGGTCCGAAAGGAGTTCGTGGAGCGGAAGCCGCGGACGACCGCGCGCATCACGGAGGCGGGCCGCCGGGCCTTCCTCGCCCACGTCGACCACCTCGCCTCGGTCGCCCGGCAGGTCAACGGTTGACCTGGAAGGCCGCCGCAACTCGCCTTCGGGCAATGGCTTAGGTCCTCCGGAGCGCGCCACGGCTGGCGCAGGGAACCGCCGCGCCGGAAACCCGTCCAACCCCGCATGCGCCCCCTCGCGATCATCGCCCTCCTCGTCGCCCTCGCGGGCGCGAAGCCCGGCCCCGACACCGCCCTCACGCTGAAGCCCGTGGAGCCCATGTTCCGTGTCCGCGTCGTGGAGCGGCCGAGCTGCCCGCCCTCGTTCGACCTCGAGCTCACCGCGGACATGCCCGACCCCGGCTGGAGCCTCAACGTCGACCGCGTTGCCGATCCCGACGAGACCCTTCGCCGCGTCGTCGAGATCACGGCCACCCGCGGGGATGGCATGTTCCCGCAGGTCGTCACCGCACGCACCGCGAAGGTGCCGCTCGGCATCCTCAGGAAGGGCGTCTACCTGATCGACGTGCAGGTGCGCCAAGGCGCGGCGAAGTACGAGCGCGTGCAGGCGATCGTGCTCAGGGGCGCTGGCGCGGAAGCTCCCCGCTGACCCGGGATGGGAGGGGGGCTGGGGGGAGGGAAGGTCAAATCACGACGCGAACGGTACGCTCTCCGCCGTGGGCGCCGAGTTCCTTCCCGATCTGCTCGTCATCGTCGGCATCGGGGTCGTGGTCGTCCTCCTCCTGCGCAAGGCCGGCCTCCCGTCCATCGCGGGCTTCATCTTCGCGGGCGCGCTCGTCGGCCCCAACGCGCTCGGCTTCGTCAAGGATGCCCACCGCGTCGAGGCGGTCGCCGAGCTCGGCGTCGTCCTCCTGCTCTTCGGCGTCGGCCTCGAGCTCTCCTTCGACCGCGTGCGCCGGCTCTGGCGCGCCGTCGCGTTCGGGGGCACGCTGCAGGTCGGCCTCACGATCCTGCTCGCCGCCGGCCTCGCGCGCCTCGGCGGCGTCGAGATGCGACCCGCGCTCTTCCTCGGGTGCTTCGCGGCGGCATCGAGCACGGCCATCGTCCTGCGCGGGCTCGCCGCGCGCGGCGAGATCGATTCGCCCTACGGGCGCCTGACCGTCGGGATCCTGATCTTCCAGGACCTGTGCGTCATCCCGATGATGCTCCTGCTCCCCGTCTTCGCCGGCGCGGAGGCCTCGTTCTGGGCCGTGCTCAAACCGATCGGCGTGGCCGCGCTCGTGCTCGCGGGCATCCTCGTCGCGGCGCGCCTCGTCGTGCCGCGCATCCTCGAGGTCGTCGCGCGCACCCGCCAGCGCGACCTCTTCGTGCTCGCCGTGCTGCTCGTCTGCCTCGGCACCGCGTGGGCGACGACGAGCGCCGGGCTCTCGCTCGCGCTCGGCGCCTTCCTCGGCGGGCTCGTCGTGGCGGGGAGCGAGTACCGACACCAGGCGCTCTCCGACGTGATCCCGTTCCGCGAGCTGTTCGCGAGCCTCTTCTTCGTCTCCGTCGGCATGCTGCTCGACCCGCACCGCCTGCTCGCGCGCCCCGACGCCGTGCTCCTCCTGCTCGTCGCGATCCTCGTCGGGAAGTTCCTCGCCGTGCTCGAGACCGCGATCCTCCTGCGCCTCGGCCTCCGCACCGCGGTGCGCTCGGGCGCCGCGCTCGCGCACGTGGGGGAGTTCTCCTTCGTGCTCGCGCGCGAGGCGAAGGGCACCGGGATCCTCGCGGGCGACCTCGGCGCGGACCTCCTCTCCGCGTCGGCCCTCTCGATGCTGTTCGCGCCGCTGCTCATGGCCGCGGGGCCGCGGCTGGCGGCAGGCGCGGGGCGCATCCGGTGGCTCACGCGGCTGCTCGAGGTGCGGCCCGCGGCCGACGCGAGCGCGGCGGAGAAGTGCGAGAGCCACGTGATCGTGGCCGGCTACGGGGTCGCGGGCGAGGAGCTGTGCCAGGCGCTCAAGACGTGCGGGGTGCCCTACGTGATCGTCGACCTGAACCCGCAGAACGTGCACCGCGCCGCGTCGCGCGGCGAGCCGGCGTTCTTCGGCGACGTCACGGGCCCCGAGATCCTCGAGGCGGTGGGCGCGCACAGGGCGCGGGAGCTGGTCGTGCTCATCAACGACCCGACGGCCGCGGAGCGCGCGGTGAAGGCGGCGCGGACGCTCGCGCCCTCCCTGCACATCGTGGTGCGCTCCCGCTACGTGGGCGACATCGCGCCGCTCCTCGCCGCCGGCGCGAGCCACGTCGTGCCCGCGGAGCTCGAGGCCGCGGTGGAGGTCGTGGCCCAGGTGCTCGCGCGCCACGGCGCCGGCGCGAGCCGCCTCGGCGCCGAGATCGCGCGCATCCGCGGGCGCCGCGAGGAGAACG
>DASUGR010000118.1:0-6718 GCA_036273915.1 Planctomycetota bacterium
GCTTCCGGAGGTCCGACCCCCCGGAGGGGTTCGCCCTCGCGCTCGCGGGGGACGACGACAAGGCGTCGATCCGCCTCCGCATCGCCGATCTCGGCGCGTCGGAGGCGCGCGCCGGCATCGACGCCTTCGTGAAAGCGCACGAGCCCGAGTACGGCGCGGGGTTCACCGGGGCCCCCGGGATCACGAGCGGCCGCGGGCGGCGGACCGCCGCCGTCGAGGGGAAGGACTCCCTTCGGATCGTGCTCGTCGTGTTCGACGGCGTGAGGCGGTATGAGCTCTTCTGCGAGGGGGCTCCGGGGGCCGGGGAGGAGCTCGCGGCCGTCGCCGAGGGTTTCACGATCCTCGACCCGAAGGGGGCCCCGGAGGGGGCGCCGCTGCTCGGCGACGCGAAGGCGGGGACGATCGAGCACGCCTACTACCGGCTGAAGCTCCTGAAGCCGGAGGGGTTCCTCCAGCAGGAGGTCGATCCCGAGAGCGACAAGGGGATCTACCTCCACCTCAGGCGCGAGGACGACCAGAGGAACCGCTGCGACATCCGGGTGCGCGTGTTCCTCGCCAAATCGCTGAAGGAGGGCGTCGAGGCGAAGGCGCAGCGGCGGATCGACGACTTCCGGGGCCGGAACGGGTCGGTGAAGGGCCCCCTCCGCGCGCCGCGCAGCCGGATGCCGGGCTCGAACGCGGCGTTCCGCTTCGAGCAGGTCGGCCGGTCGGAGCACGGCCAGGTGGTCGACGAGAAGTGGCTGATCCTCGACCACGAGAACGGCCGGCTGTACGAGTTCGAGGTCGTCTGCTACGGCGCCGCGGGCCGCGCGTTCAAGAAGGACATCGACGCGTTCTGGAAGGGGATCCGGATCCAGGATTAGGAGTCGTGCGAGAAGAAATGCGTCAGACACCGAGGCCGAGCGAGGCGGCGCGAGGCAAGGAGCGACGACGACGCGTATCCGCGGAGGAGGAGCGACGCGGCATCGCGTCGCCGCAGCCGGCCGAATGTAGCAGTTGCTCTTGCACGACTCCTTGATCTTAAGGTCCGGCCCCCGGAGCCCCCTCGCTTCCGCGGCCGAGGAGGCGCGCACCCGCCGAGCATGCCCGCTCCACGTCCGCGTCCGAGACGTCGCGGTGCGTCACCAGACGGATCTCCGTCGGCGACGCCGCGATGACCAGGATGTCCTCCGCGCGGAACGCGGCCTCCGCCGCCTTCGCGTCGCCGACCGGCACGAAGACGATGTTCGACTCGACCGTCGTCGGGTCGACGCCGAGCGCCTCGGCCAGCCGGCGCGCGCGGCGGTGGTCCTCCGCGAGCCGGTCGAACCCCTCGTCGAGCGCGACGAGGCAGGGCGCGGCCAACACGCCCACCTGGCGCATGCCCCCGCCGAGGAGCTTGCGCAGGCGCCGCGCCTCGCGCATCTCCTCCTCGTCGCCGACGACCACCGACCCGGCGGGGCAGCCCAGCCCCTTCGAGAACGCGACGGTCAGCGTGTCGGCGTGAGCGGCGTACTCGGCGAGCGGCGTGCCCGTGCGCACGTGCGCGTGCCAGAGGCGCGCGCCGTCGAGGTGGAGCCGCACGGTGCCGGGCAGCGCGCGGCGCAGCGCGGTGATCGCCTCCTTCGGCACGACGCGGCCGCCGTGGAAGTTGTGCGTGTTCTCGAGGAGGCAGAGCCGCGTGCGGGGCACGTGGACGTTGTCCGCGCGCACGAGCGCCGCCACCGCGGCGGGGTCGGGGATGCCGCGGTCGCTCGGGTAGAGCCGCGGCTGCGCGCCCCAGAGCCGCGACGCGCCCCCCACCTCGAAGTGGTACGTGTGCGACTTCTCCTCCATGAGGATCTCGTCGCCGGGGCGGACGGCGAGCCCGATCGCGACCTGGTTTCCCATCGTGCCGGTGGGCACGAAGAGCGCCGCCGGACGCCGGAAGAGCGCGGCGACCCGTTCCTCGAGCTTGCGGACGGTGGGGTCGTCCTCGAAGACGTCGTCGCCCACCTCCGCCTCCGCCATCGCGCGGCGCATGTCCGGCGTGGGCCGGGTGACCGTGTCGGACCGGAAGTCGGCGGGCGTCACTTGTCCTTCTCCTCCGTCTCGCGAAGCAGCTCCGCGACCTTCGCCTCCAGCTCCTCGAGCCGCTTCTTGAGCGCCTCGTTCTCGGCGCGCAGGGCCTGCGCCTCCTGCTCGCGGCGCGCCTTCGCGGCCGCCTCGGCCGCGGCCCTTCGCGCCTCCTCCCGCTCCCGGGCCTCCTCGATCGCGTGCGCCGCCTGGCTCCTCGGGATCAGGACCACGGCGAGGCCGGCGAGGAATGCGACCGGCGCGACCGCGAGCGGCGCGCCGATCTGCGAGACGCAGCCGAAGCGGAGGCAGTCGTCCTCGACCGCCGTGTAGCAGACCATCCCGGAGAGGTGGCGCGCGAGGACGTCGGCCGTCGGCAGGTCCTCGAAGTTGAGCCGCAGGCCGACCACCTGGAGCTGCCGGTTGGCCGCGCCCTGGGTCACCTGGAGGAGCGGCACGCCCGTGCCGTAGAGGCACGTGAGAACGCGGCCGAGGTCGAGGTACGTCGCGCTCACCGTGCTCTTCGGCACCGCGGCGAGGAGCCGCTGGAAGTCCGTGCGGCCCGACAGACCACGCGGCGGGCCCGCGCCGGGGGCTCCGCCGCTGTCGCCCACGTAGTACTCCTTCTCCATCAGCGCGTGCTTCACCGTTTGCGGACAGAGGCCGAAGACGACGAAGTCCTCGCCGAAGGCCCAGGCGGGTGCGTAGGGCCGCGGCTCCCCCCGCTTGTCCGTGATCTCGAGGAAGCGGATCACGTGCCCCCGGAACTCCGTGCTCCCGGAGGTCACCGTCGCGCCCCTTCCCCGGAGCTCGCGCACCTTGGCGGCGAGCGCGTCGAGCGTCTTCTCGAGGCGCGCGCGGTCGCGCACCGTGGCGAAGAGCGCGACGTCCGGGAGGAGGCCCCCGCCCGGCGGCCACGCGACGTAGCCCGCCCACTCGGTGCCGAGGGCCGCCAGGAGGTCGTTCCGGACGTCGATGCCGAGCACGGCGCCGCCCTCGCGCACCCCGCGCTCGAGCTTCGCGCGGAGGTCGGCGCCGATGCCGCCGGCGATCGCGAGGATCCCGTCCCAGAGGGCCACGAGATCGCAGGTCTCGCCGCCGTAGGCGAGCGCGTCTTGCGGCGTCATCGCGGCGAACCGGTGCGTCGGGGGGGCGTTGGACGCGAGCGCGAAGAGGCCGCGGCGTTCCTTGAGCAGGATCGCGCCCTCGATGCGGTAGCCCGCTTCCAGGGGAATGTCCGCGAACCCGAGCGCCTCGACGGCATCGAGCCCGAGGGCCCGGGCGACGGTCTCGAGGTTCTCCGGGTCCCCGCCCCCCTCGTAGCGGAGCGCATCGAGCGCGAGGCGACCGAGCGCGGGCGCGTCGGCGTAGGCGAAGATCGCGTTCCGCTCGGCTCCCATGCGCTCCTTGAGCCGCGTCACCCGCGTGGAGGAGGAGAGCGCCGCTTGGTGCCCCTCGTCCATGGCCCGAAGCACGTCGTCCATCCGCGCGCGGCGCGTCGTCAGCACGAACTGGCCTCCCTGGGCGGCGACGCAGAGCTCGTGCCCCTCCGCCTCGGTGGAGATGACGGTCCGGCCACGCACCACCTCCTCCTTGAACTGGGCCGCGAGGAACGTCTCCGCCGCCTGGCGCAGGCCCCGGAGGATGCGCGCGACCTTGTCCTGCCCCTCGCGCACGTCGAGGTAGACGATCGCGTCGACCTGCCGGGTCTCGATCGCCACGGTGACCACGGCGAGGCCGAACCGGCGCAGCTTGATCCCGTCGAGGTCCTCCGGCGCGAGCCCGAACATCGCGAGCGGCCCGCGCGCGTTGCCGCCGTACGCGGCGCGGAGGGACTCCGCGAGCTTCGTCACGAACCGCCGGACCTCCGGCTCCGCGAGGAGCTTCCCGATCGCGGTGTCCGGGCCGTACCCGTTGCCGTCGAGATCGTTGCCCTCGACGAGCAGGAACGTGTCCGCGGGCACGAGCGCCGAGAGCTCCGGCGGGGCCTCCGGCGCCGCGCGCACGGCGGGCGCGGCGAGAACGAGCGCGAGCACGATGAGGCGGCGCATCAGCGGGCCCTCCTGGGACCTTCCGAACAGGTTACCCAAGAAACGCGCGGATCCGGCGCAGGGCCTCGCGAATCGTCTCCTCGGAGGCGGCATAGCTGAACCGCACGTGCTCCCTCCCGGCGTGGCCGAACGACGAGCCGGCCACGCAGGCGACCCCCGCCTCCTCGAGGAGCCGGCGCGCCAGCGCGTCCCCGTCCCGGCCGACGTGCGGGAACGCGTAGAAGGCGCCCTTCGGCTCCGCGCACCGGAACCCCGGGAGCGCGTTCAGCCCCTCGACGATGACGTCGCGGCGGCGCCGGAACGTGCGGACCATCCCGTCGACCTCGGATCGCCGCCCCTTGAGCGCCGCGAGCGCCGCGCGCTGGCTGAACGTGGCGGCGCACGACGTGCAGTTGATCTGCAGCCGCGTGACCTGCTCGGCGAGCGGCCGGGGCATGATGCCGTAGCCGAGACGCCACCCGGTCATGGACCAGGTCTTCGAGAAGGCGTCGCAGAGGACGATCCGGTCCCGAAGAGAGGGGAGCGCGAGGGGGGAGAAGTGCTCCGCGCCGTAGAGGATCTCCGCGTAGACCTCGTCGGACAGGATCCACTCGAGGTCGAGGGCGCCGATCGCGTCCCAATCGTCGCGCGTGAGGATGCCGCCGGTCGGGTTGTGCGGGGTGTTGAAGATCCCCCCCTTCGCGCGCCGGAGGGTGGTCCGGTCGAGCGAGAAGCCCTTCGCCTCGTCGAAGCGGTAGGGCACGACCTTGCCGCCGAGCATCTCGACGACCGAGGCGTAGATCGGGAAGCCGGGGTCCGGGACGAGGATCTCGTCGCCCTCCTCGACGAGCGCCATGAGCGCGAAGAAGAGGATCGGCTTCGCGCCGGGCACGACCACGACCCCCTCGGGGTCCAGGGGGACGCCGCGGAGCCGCCCGGCGTACGCCGCGATCTCCCGGCGCAGCTCGGGGTCGCCGTTGGCGGGGCCGTACTTCGTGTACCCCTGGTCGAGCGCCTCCTTGGCGGCGGCGACGATGTGCGGCGGCGTCGCGAAGTCGGGCGCGCCGATCTCGAGGTGGCAGACGGAGCGCCCCTGCGCCTCGAGCTCGCGCGCCCGCGCGAGCACCTGGAAGGCGGTCTCGGTGCCGAGCCGCCCCATCCTCCTGGCGAATCTCATCCGCCGCAGTCTACGCCCGCCCCGGCGCGGCCGGAAAGCCCGCGACGACGGGCTTCCCGGCCGGCTGCTTCCGAACCACCTGCGTGTCGGTCAGGTCAGTGGATCGTGAGCGTGCCCACGAAGGAGGAGCCCAGCGGGTTGAAGCCCGCATCGAACGTCCCGTTCACGACGAAGTAGAGGTCCGCCGCCGCGCCGAAGGGGGCCGCGACCGCGCCCGGCGACGACGCCAGCGGCGGCAGCGCGTCGAACGGCGCCACGTCCACGCCGATCTCGCCGAGCGCGATGTCGTCCGGCAGCGTGAGCACGTGCAGCGCCCCCTCGTTGAACGAGGAGACGTAGCAGCGCGTCCCGTCCGGAGAGATCGCGATCCCCGGCGCGTAGCCGCTCCCGACGGTCGTCGCCCCCCCCGGCAGGAGGTCGACCGCGCGCATCAGCCGCATCTTCAGCGGGTCCACCGGGCTCTCGTCCAGCCCCGAGAGGTCCACGAAGTACGCGGCGGCGTAGGTCTGGCTCGCGAGCGCGCCGAAGAGCGCCCCGCTCGCGTCCCTCGCCAGCGGCAGCGCCCCCACCTCGGGGAGGATCGCGCCGAGGTTCACGGTCCAATTGTCCCGCCACGCGCCGTCGTTCACGTCCAGGAACTCGAGCACCGCGTCGGTGGTCGGCTCCGCGACGAAGCTCGCGTTGATCCGCGACGCGCCCGCGCTGCTGAGGATCAGGTAGTGCTTCCCGTCCGCGGTCGAGTGCCGCGTGAACCCGACCGGGTTGTAGTAGGCCGACACGTACGTGCGCGTGACGTCCGCCGGCGCCTTGCCGGCCGTGTCCGGCGAGATCGGCTTCAGCTGCGTGAAGTCGGCGACCCACGACTGCACGGTGCCGTGGAAGAACTCGCCGAGGCCCGCGGTCGACCCCGCGCCGTTCGACAGGGCGACGTAGACGCGCGACGTGAGGGTGCCGTCCGCGGCGGGCACGATCGTGATCATGGACGGCAGGCTCTGCGGGATCGACGTGTAGGCCACGCCGCCGCTCGTGTGGCCCGAGGAGGTGAACGTCCAGCCGAGGTTGACGGTCTGGATGACCTTCCCGATCACGGTGTCGATGACGACGAGGTTCGCGAGCCGCAGCGGCCCGTACGCGTCCGAGCTCGCCGAGTTCCCGGCGCCGACGGTCATGAGCACGAACCGGCCGCCGAAGACCTCGATGTCGCCCGTGAAGGCGCCGAAGAGGCCGTTGCCGAAGGTCGTCGGGGAGCGCGCGGGGCTCATCCCGTCGTGGTCGATCAGGTCCTGGGCCTGCACGGGGACCGAAACCAGGGGGGCTCCGGGGGCGGCCGTGGTCACGTCGTAGACGACGAGGTTTGCCGGGATCGTGGCGTCGGGGACCGTGTAGAGCCTGCCCACGCCGTCGACGACGAGATCCGACGGGAAGCCGCCGGCGTAGTTGAGCGAGAGCGCGGCGTCGTCGACCGTGACGGTCACCG
>DASUGR010000119.1:0-3285 GCA_036273915.1 Planctomycetota bacterium
CGCGGTGGCCGCCGGCCCGTTCTTCGTCGACCTCGCGCTCGGCGCGCTCTTCGTCGCGAGCTACGTCCGCACCTCCCGGCACTCCCGGCCGCCGGGCTAGCCCGAAGCTGGCTCCAAAGGAGCCTGCGAGGAGGAGCGACGCCGGTAGGCCGCACCGTGCGGCTCCTACAGCTTCAGCTCGTCGAACACCGCGGCGGCGAGCGCGTCCTTCGTGATGCGGCCGAGCGCGCGCGCCGGGCCCTCGCGGCGCACGAGCGTGAACTCCGCCTCCGGCGCGGCCTGCGCCGCCGGCGCGTTGAGCACGCACAGGTCCGCGTTCTTCGTCACGAGCTTCTTCCGCGCGTTCTTCTCGCCCTCGTCCGTCTCGAGCGCGAAGATCACGCACGGCTTCGTCCCGCGCCGCGCGCCGACCTCCGCCGCGATGTCCGGGTTCTCGGCGAGCTCCAGCACCATCCGGCCGCCCCGCTTCATCTTCCGGTCCGAGATCGCGACCGGCCGGTAGTCCGACACCGCCGCCGCGCAGATGAAGACGTCCGCGCGGGGCAGCAGGTCGAGCACCGCCTGCCGCATCTCGAGCGCCGTCTCCACGCGCGCGAGCAGCACGCCCTTCGGCGGCGCCTCCGGCACCGGGCCGAGCACGAGCACGACCTCGTGCCCGCGCCTCAGCGCCTCGCGGCAGAGGGCGAAGCCCATGATGCCGGTCGACCGGTTCGAGAGGAACCGGACCGGGTCCAGGGGCTCGCGGGTCGGGCCCGCGGTGATGAGGATCCTCACAGCAGCTCGCGCGCGGCGGCGAGGATCGTCTCGGTCGCGGCGAGCCGGCCCTTGCCGTAGTCGCCGCACGCGAGGATCCCCTCGTCGGGCTCGATCACGCGCACGCCGCGCTTCCGCAGGATGGCGATGTTCTCGCGCACGACCGCGTGCTCCCACATCCGCACGTTCATCGCCGGCGCGACGAGCACCGGGCACGTCACGGACAGGTAGGTCGTCGACACGATGTCGTCCGCGATCCCGTGCGCCATCTTCCCGATCGCGTTCGCGGTCGCGGGCGCGACGAGGAAGAGGTCGGCCTCGTCGCCGAGCGCCAGGTGCTCGGGCCGGCCCGCGAGGTCGCCGATGTTGTCGTCCGTGATGACGGGCTTGCCCGTGAGCGTGGTGAAGGTGAGCTCGCCCACGAACTGCAGCGCCCACCGCGACATGACGACGCGGCAGTCGATCTTCTCCTTCCGCAGGGCGGAAGCGATCTCCGCGGCGCGGAACGCGGCGATGGAGCCCGTGACGCCCAGGACGACGGTCTTGGCCACGGCAGGATTGTAATGGGGGGGCTTCGGGGGCCGAAGGGGCAGCTGTTAGGCTGCGCGCCGTGAGGTGGTCCAGCAGGCTCCTGTTCCGGCTCCGCAGGCGCTTTCCCGCGTTCCGCGAGGAGCGCTTCCTCGGCCGCCTCGCGATCCGGGCGCGCGCCTACGTCCAGCTCGCGGGCCTCGCCGTCCGCTCGACGTCCACGGCGCGCCTCTGCCTCCGCGTGGTGCCGAGGCACACGATGATCGCGCCGAGGCTCCTCTTCGCGATGCACGACCTCGCGGCGGACGTCGCGCGCCGGGGCGTCCTTGGCGACGTCGTCGAGTGCGGGGTGTGGAACGGCGGATCGCTGGCCCTCCTCGCGCGCGCGATGGGGGGGACGCGCGACGCGTGGGCGTTCGACTCCTTCGAGGGGCTCCCGCCGCCGACGGAGAAGGACCCCGAAATCGTGCGCGCGAACTTCTTCCGCGGGTGGAACGCCGGCAGCCCCGCGCGCGTCGCGGAGGCGTGGGCGCGGTGCGGCCTCGATCCCCATCGCCTGCACGTCGTGCCGGGGTGGTTCGAGGAGACCTTCCCGCGTGCGGACGTGCGGGCGATCGCGGTGCTCCACATCGACGCGGACTGGCACGATTCCGTGCGCCTCTGCCTCGATCGCTGGTACGACCGCATGTCGCCGGGCGGCGTCGTGATCCTCAACGACTGGAACCTCTACGCGGGCGCGGACAAGGCGGTCGCGGACTTCCTCGCCAAACGCGCGCCCGGGACCGGGATCCGGCCTCTCGGGCGCGTCGGCGGCTGGTTTATTTGCCGGAACGAACCAGGTACGTTTCGGTAGAACGGGGTTAGGCTTTCTCCCCGGATGGCGAAGGGCATCGGAAAACCCGCCGGGCCGGCGGCGACGCCGTACTACCGGAGCAAGGCGACGCGGGACGAGTACCTCGCGTTCCACTACCCGGAGCGCGATCCCCTGCCCGATTTCCTCGGCCCCCGGAGCCCCCCCCTTTCCGAGCGCTACCCGTTCGCCGTCCGCAACCTGTGGAAGCCCGCACGGCGCGCGCTCGACATCGGCTGCGCCGTCGGCCGGATCGCCTCCGACCTCTCGCGCGACCACGAGCTCGCGGTCGGCATCGACCTCTCGCGCGAGCTGATCGAGGCCGGGAGGGGTCGGGGCGCCGCGCGCTTCGCCGTCGCCGACGCGCTCGCGCTCCCGTTCCCCGACGGCGCGTTCGACACCGTGGTCGCGCTGAACCTCATCGACCGCGTGCCCGACCCGGCGCGCGCGCTCGCCGAGGCGGCGCGCGTGACCGCGCCCAGGGGCCTCCTCCTCGTCGGCTCGCCGTACACGTGGAAGGAGGAGTTCACGCCCCGCGCGCGCTGGCTCGGCCGGATCGGCGACGGCGGCGCCGAGGTGCGCGAGCGCCTCGGGCGCGCGTTCGCCCGCGAGGCGGAGACGGACCTCCTCTTCTTCATCCCGCATCACCCTCGCTCGGGCCAGCTCGGGCGCGCGCACATCCAGGCCTTCCGGAGGCAATCATGATCGCCATCGACGGATACGAGTTCCCGCCCTTCGACCTCGTGCGGCTCCTGCGCACGGTCTTCCGCGTCGAGCCCCACGAGAGCTTCGGCGTCTTCACCGACCTCCCCGACCCGCACGCGGTGAAGGGGTTCTCCTACCTCGACCATCCCGGGCTCGAGCCGCAGAAGCTCGCGTTCACGGTCCTCTACTCGGGGCTCCTCTCGTCGAGCCTCGGCGACCCGTCGTTCTACGCCTACCAGGAGACGGGCGGCAGCAACCTCGACCTCCCGGACGACGTGGCGACCCCCGACGGGAAGACGCTCCCGCTGCGCGACGCGCTCGCGCGCCACACGATCTCGCTCTTCATGGGGCGCTACTCCGCGACCGCGCCGGCGACCGCGCTCGCGAAGGAGATGGGGTTCCGCGGCGCGACGATGCACGGGACCAACGCGAAGGTGCTCGCGACCGGA
>DASUGR010000120.1:0-8271 GCA_036273915.1 Planctomycetota bacterium
CAAGGCGCGCGGTCTCTACCAGCGCGCCGTCTACTGGTTCATGAAGCGCTTGCTGGGCCGCGTGCCCGAGCCCGTGCGCATCGCGGCGTACGCGAAGCGCCTGTTCAAGGCCCGCATGGGCATGGAGCAGGCGCTCCAGAAACTGACCGTGCCCTTCGAGCTCGCGTCGCTCGCGGGGGTCCGCGCCGCCACGCGGATCGGCTGCCCGTTCTGAGTGGACATCGGTGCTGCCGTGAGCAGCAAACAGGGAGTGGACGAATCGAAGCTCGCCGAATTGGCCGACTGGCGCAAGAGCGACCTGTTCACCCCGCTCGAGCGCGACGTGCTCGCGCTCGCCGACGCCATGTGCGACACGCCGTCGAACGTGGACCAGGGCCTCTTCGACCGGCTGCTGGCCGCGCTCGGCGCCGAGCGGCTGGTCGAGCTGACCACCGTCATCGGCTGGGAGAACCTGCGCGCGCGCACGAACCGCGTGTTCGACGCGCAATCCGAGCACTATCATGAGGGTGCCGTGTGCATGCTGCCGCAGGAACAGCCGGCGTGAAAGAGGCCGAGACGTACTTCGACGACCAGCGGGCGTACCTCTTCGCCATCGCCTACCGCATGCTCGGCAGCGCCGCCGACGCGGACGACATGGTGCAGGAGGCATGGCTGCGCTGGCAGTCGTCCGAGCGCGGCGCCGTCGACGACCCCAAGGCGTACCTCGCCAGGGTCGTCACGCGCCTCTGCATCGACCGGCTGCGCGAGCTCAAGCGCCAGCGCGAGGAGTACGTCGGCCCCTGGCTGCCCGAGCCGCTGCTCACCGCCGCGCCGCCCGACGGCGGCGAGCTCGCGGAGAGCCTCTCGCTCGCATTCCTCGCCCTGCTGGAGCGGCTCACGCCCGTCGAACGGGCGGTGTTCCTGCTGCGGCAGGTGTTCGACTACGAGTACGGGGAGATCGCCGCGATCGTCGGCAAGACGGAGGCCAACTGCCGCCAGCAGCTCAGCCGCGCGCAGAAGCACGTGGCGGACGCCCGCCCACGCTTCGAGACCGCGCCCGAGGCGCAGCAACGCATGCTGCAGGGCTTCCTGGACGCGCTCGGCAGCGGCGACCTGTCGCGGATCGAGGGCATCCTGCGCGAGGACGTCGAGCTGGTCTCCGACGGCGGCGGCAAGGTCGCGGCCGCGCGGCGGGTGCTCGTCGGCCGGCAGGAGGTGGCGAACTTCCTCCACGGCATCGCCAAGCGCCGCACGCCCGAGTTCAGCTTCGAGTTCGCCCCGGTGAACGGGCATCTCGGCCTGCTGATCCGGGCGAAGGGCAAGCTGGAGACGGTGTTCGTTGTCGAGTCGCTGGACGGCAAGGCTCGGACCATCCGCGCCGTCCGCAACCCCGAGAAGCTGGCCCGGATCGCGTGACCGGAGGCGGCCGAGCCGCGAGGGCGGGCCTGCCCCCGGAACCCCCTCAATTCGCCGGCCGGAGCGCGTAGAGCAGGCCCAGCGCGCCCAGCACCAGCAGGACGACCAGCGCCGCGTCCGGCTCGATCAGCCAGATCCTCTTCTCCGCCCGGTAGAGGATGCCGAGCACCGCCACCGCCGTCACGATGATCACGGCGAGCGCCGTGATCGCGTGCGCCGGCGACACGTCCGCGAGGACGGCGCCCGGGTGCGCGAGGTCCACCGGCAGGAGGATCACCATGTTGAACGCGTTCGAGCCGAAGATGTTGCCCACCGCGAGGTCGCTCGCCCCCATCCGCACGGCCGCGATCGTCGCGACGAGCTCGGGCAGCGACGTCGAGAGCGCGACGAGCGTCGAGCCGATGAACGTGCTCCCGGCACCCGTCAGCTCCGCGATCCGGCCGGCCGCGTGCGCGAGGTAGGGCGCGGCGAGGAAGATCACCGCGCCCGCCGCGACGAACCCCGTCGTCGCCGCCTTGAGCGAGAGCTTCCTCCCCCCCACCTCCGGCGCCGGCGCCTTCTCGCCCGCCACGTCCGCGGCGAACCGCTGGTCGAAGTACGTCATGCGGAGACCGAGGAAGTAGACGATCCCGATCGCCCACACGCCGGTCCCGATCCCGAGGATCTCGTGCTTGAACGGGACGAGGATCGCCGCGGCCACCATCGCGGTCAGAAGGATCGCCATCGTCGCCGAGAGCGCGTGCGCCGCGGACATGCGCGAGAGCATCCGCCTCGGGCTCCGCACCATGAAGTCGATCGTCGCGAGGATCAGCAGGTTCATGAGCGAGCTGCCGAGGAGGTCGCCGACCGCGAGGTCGGGCAGCCCCTCGCGCGCGACCGCGTTGATGTCGACGAGCACCTCGGGCAGCGACGTCGCGCCCGCCACGAGGACCGCGCCGACGAGCAGCCGGCCGAGCCCGGTCAGCTCCGCGATCGCGTCGCCGCAGCGGGTGAGCACGCTGCCCGCGACCACGATCGCGGTGCCGGCGGCGAGGAACGTGAGGATCGCTCCGGTCACGGCGGCATCCTACTCGCCCGGCAAGGGCGGTACGATCTGCCGCCGATGGCGACCTCGCCCGAGCCCGCGGGTCCCCGGCTCCGGGGCCGGGAGATTCTCGGCGGGCGGGGCTGGCGCCGGGTGGATCTTCCCCTCCTCGCGATCGTCGTCGTCGCGCTCGGCCTCCGCGTGCAGGGGATCAACGACGACAGCTTCTGGCTCGACGAGGTGACGAGCCTCCACGACGCGGCGCGCACGGTCGGCGGCATCCTCGCCGGGAAGGGGCGGCCGGGCCATCCGCCGCTCTTCTACCTCGTGCTCAAGGCATGGATCGCCGCGTTCGGAGTCTCCGAGGTTGCCGTGCGCACGCTCTCCGCACTTTGCGGCACGGCCGCCGTGGCGCTCGCCTACGCGCTCTTCCGCGCGCTGCACGGGCGGGCCGCCGGGCTCGCGGCGGCGCTGCTCCTCGCGCTCTCGTTCCACCACATCGTGTTCAGCCAGGAGGCGCGCAACTACGCGCTCTTCGGGGCGCTCGCGCTCGCCTCGGCGTGGGCGCTCTGGCGGGCGTTGTCGGAGGGGGGCCGGGGGAGGTGGACCGCCTACGTCGTCGTCGCGCTGCTCCTGGTCTACACGCATCACCAGGCCTACGTCGTGCTTGCGGGCCTCGCCGCGGGCGCCGCGCTCGCGTGCCCGCGCAAGGGCGCGCTCAAGGGCCTCGCGCTCGCGGACGCGATCGTCCTCGCGGCGGCGGTGCCGAGCCTCATCCTCTACCTACGCGGCGGATCGGGCTACGGGTTCTGGCAGCCCCGCGTCTCGTGGCAGGGGCTCGCCGAGTGCGCCGCCGTCTGGACGCCCGGCGCGTCGCTGGTGCCCGACGCGCGCGTCTTCACCCCGAACCGCCCCGTCGTGCCCTGGCACGCGTGGCTGCCGCTCACGCTCCTGCTGCCGGCGGGCGCCTTGGCCCTCTCGTGGGCTCGCCCGCGCGCGAGCGACGCCCCCTCCCCCCGGCCCCCTCCCGTCCTCTTCCATCTGGGCGCGCTCTACGGCGGCGTCGGCATCTTCCTCCTCATCGCGCTCGCGAAGCCGATCTGGCACGTGCGCTACGTGTTCGTCTACCTGCCCCTCTTCCTCGGCGGACTCGCCGCCGTGCTCGTCGCGTTCCGGGGGAAGGCGGCGCGCATCACGATCGTCGCGCTCGCGATCGCGCTCCTCGTGCCGGGGACCGTCGCGGAGAAGCGACGGTTCGGTCGCACGCCGTGGCGCGAGGCGGCCCGCGTCGTCCGGGAGAGCGTGCCCCCCGGCTCGCCGGTCTATCTGATCGGCCCGCCGTTCCTCGCATCGCCGTTCCGCTGGTATTACAAGGGCCCGGCCTCCGTCGTGACCAACAAGGACGACCTCGTGCACGCGGTCACGCTCGTGGCGGAGGCCGGCGGCCCGGTGGTCGTCGTCTACTGCGACGCGCACAGCCCGCCCGACCCGCGGAAGCAGGGCGTCCGCGACCTCGCGGGCCTGCTCGAGCTGCGCGCCGTAACCGACATCGGGCCGCTCCACGTCTACGTGTTCCGGAAGCGCCGCTGAGGGCCATTTCGTGCCCCGCGGCCTAGAATTTGCCTCCATGGCATTCACCCTCGGCACGCGCACGGTCACGAAGGTCGGCATCATCGGCTCGGGGCAGATCGGCCCCGACATCGCGCTCCACATGACGAAGGCGATGCAGCCCGCGGGCGTCCCCGTCGTCGTCGTGGACGTCTCCGAGAAAGCGCTCGCCGCCGGCAGGAGCAAGCTCGAGAAGAAGATCGACAAGGGCGTCGAGACGCAGGCGTTCAAGCCCGAGTTCGGCGCCGCGATGAAGGCGAACACGCTCTTCACGAGCGACTACGGCCAGCTGAAGGGCGCGGACCTCGTGATCGAGGCAGCTTCCGAGGACCTCCCGATCAAGCGGAAGATCTTCAAGCAGCTCGAGGCGACGCTCGCCCCGGACGCGATCCTCGCCTCGAACTCGTCGCACATGGAGCCGGAGACGATCTTCGGCGAGACCGCGAAGAAGGGGCGCACCGCGGTCATCCACTACTTCTTCCCGGCCGAGCGGAACCCGCTCGTCGAGATCGTGCCCGGCCGCGACACCGAACCCGCGCTCGCGACCTGGCTCATGGGGCTCTACGAGGAGATCGGCAAGATCCCGATCCGCGTGGGCAGCCGCTACGGCTACGCGATGGACCCGATCTTCGAGGGCGTCTTCCACGCCGCGTGCAGGATCGTCGAGGAGGGCCTCGGCACCGTGAAGCAGGTGGACGAAATCGTCCGCCGCGCGCTTCGCCAGGGCGTCGGCCCATTCACGGCGATGAACCTGACCGGCGGCAACCCGCTCACGCACGTCGGGCTCCAGCACTACAAGGACAAGCTCTACGGCTGGTACGCCCCGACGAAGCTGATGGAGGCGCAGATCGAGAGCGGAAAGCCGTGGGACGGCGTCCAGCGGGGAGAGAAGGTGGAGGTGCCCGCGGAGGCGGAAGGGAGGATCAGGGACCGGATCCTCGGCGCCTACTTCGGGATCGTCGGCGAGATCCTCGACGCGGGGATCAGCACCGTCGCCGACCTCGAGCTGGGCGTGCAGACCGGCCTCGTGATGGCGCCGCCGTTCGGCCTCATGAACGAGGTCGGGGTCGCGCACGCGCTCGACCTCGTGAAGCGCTACGCGAAGGATTTCAAGGGGTTCCCGGTGCCGAAGTGCATCGAGAGGCAGGCGGCCGCCAAGAAGCCCTTCGAGATCCCGGTCGTGCTGCGCGAGGACAGGGACGGGGTCGCGGTGCTCACGATCCGCCGCCCGGCCGTCCTCAACGCGCTCAACCGCGAGGTCTACGAGCAGCTCGACCGGCACGTGCAGGCGATCGAGAAGGACCCGTCCCTGAAGGGCGCGGTCATCACCGGCTACGGCCGGAAGGCGTTCGTGAGCGGGGCGGACGTCTCGATGCTCGCGGCGGTCAAGACGCCCGCGGACGGCGAGGCGACGTCGAGGCACAGCCACGCGGTCCTGAACCGGATCGAGAACTCGAAGAAGACGTTCGTGTGCGCCTACAACGGCATGGCGTTCGGCGGCGGCAACGAGCTCGCGCTCGCGTGCCACGCGCGCATCGCGGCGAAGGGGTTGAAGGTGCTCGCGGGCCAGCCGGAGCCGAACCTCGGCATCATCCCGGGCGCCGGCGGCACGCAGCGGCTGCCGCGCGTGATCCCGTTCGCGAAGGCGTGGGAGATGCTGCGGACCGGCAAGACGATCTCCTCGGCGGAGGGGAAGCAGCTCGGGCTCATCTCGGAGGAGGTGGAGGCCGACCGGCTCCTCGACCGCGCGGCCGCGATCGCGCGCGAGGGGAACGTGAAGCGCATCGACAAGGGCCCGCTCGCCGTGCCCCCGACTCCCCCGGAGATCGACCTCGGCCACCTCTCGCAGGCGGTGGACAAGGTGATGCGGAAGGCGATCCTCGAGGGTGCGAAGATGGGCCTCGACAAGGGCCTCGAGTTCGAGTCGAAGTGCTTCGGCGAGGTGTGCGGCCTCGAGGACATGAAGATCGGCATGGAGAACTTCATCAAGAACGGACCGCGCGCGAAGGCGCAGTTCGTGAACCGGTAGGGAGGAAACGCATGAAGTACGCATGGATTCTCGCGCTCGGGCTTGTCGTGGCGTGCGGCAAGGAGGAGGCGCCCGCGCAGAAGACGATGCCGACGGTGCCGGGCACCAGGGTGGAGACGCCCAAGGCGGAGACGCCCCCGCTGACCGTGCCGGACGCAGACGCGGCGAAGGCGGCGCTTGACAAGTCGATCGCCGACACGAAGGCGCTGCTCGAGAAGAAGCAGGCGGACGCGAAGGCGCTGCTCGACAAGGCGAAGACCGACCCGATGAACGCCGCGAGCTACAAGACCGAGGCCGACAAGCTGCAGAAGGAGATCGCGGATCTCCAGGCGAAGCTCGACGGCTACATGAGGGAAGCGGCGGCGAAGTAGCTGCCCGGGGCAACCGGGAAACGGCCGGGCAGGCGGGGTCCGTGCTGCCCGGGGGTCGTTGAGGCGTGCGCGGGCTTGCGCGCCGATTGCACGCGCTAGCATTTGACACCCATGCGCACCAACACATGGGTGGCGGCCTGCGTCGTGCTCGCCGGTCTCGGCGGGACGATCCGCGCAGGCGAACCCGACAAGTCGCCCAAGCCTTCCATCTGCACTGCAAAGCCGCAGGTGAAGGTCGGCAAGGTCAAGGTCGCCGACGGCAAGGTCGCCGTCGAGCTGAAGTTGTCGGGCACGCTCGCGAGTGCCCCGAAGAGCGACGAGACGCTCTCCCCGGTCGCGAACATCAAGGCGTTCCTCCTCTGGAAGAAGGCGGGGGGGAAGTGGGAGCACCTCGAGCTCCCGAACCAGGAGGTGGCGCTCGGCCAGCTCAAGGGCGGCTCGTCGCTCAAGATCGAGAAGGACGTGGACTCGCCCGCCGCGGCGGCCGTCGCGGAGTCGGGCGAGGTGGAGTACGAGCTCCACCTCTTCATGGTGGGCGAGGCGTGCAAGATGACGCCGGTCGCGCACTTCGTCTCCTTCAAGGTGACGTTCGACACGACACCGACGCCCGGGGCCGCGAAGCTCGGCTCGTACGCGAAGAAGAAGTCGCCGGACAAGAAGCCCGTGCTCGTGTCGGACGCGACCGGCGCGGGCTGGATGGACGACCCCGAGGGCAAGCCCTACCTGCCCGCGAGCCCGTCCTAGCAAGATCGCGTTTCCCGCCGGGGCGGCCGCGTGTCGCCCCGGCCCTCCGCGCCGCCTACTCCTCCTTGATCCGCCGGATCGCGCGGCTGAGCTTCTTGTTGCGCTGCTTCTCGGCCAGCGCCGCGCGCGCGTCCGTCTTTCTCTGCTCGAACGCCAGCTCGCGCTTCAAGCGCAGGTAGGCCTCGTAGCGATCCTCCGCGAGGCTCCCCTCCTCCACGGCGCCCTTCACCCCACAGCCCGGCTCGCTCTCGTGCGAGCAGTCGCGGAACCGGCACCGCGCCGAAAGCTCCTGCACGTCGTGGAACGCCGCATCCAGCCCCTCCTCCGCCTCCACGAATCCGAGCTCGCGGAGCCCGGGCGTGTCCACGAGCAGCGCGCCGCCGGGGATCACGAAGAGCTCCCGGTGCCGCGTCGTGTGCCGGCCCTTGTCGTCCGCCGTGCGGATCTGCTGCACCTCCATGCGCTCCGCGCCCAGCAGCCGGTTCGCGAGCGTCGATTTCCCGACGCCCGACGAGCCGACGAGCGCGACGGTCGTCCGCGGGGCGAGGAACGGCTGGAGCGCAAGGACGTCGCCCGCGAGCGCGCTGACCGCCGCGACCGGCACGAACGGCGGCGCGATCCGCTCCGTCTCGCGCAGGCGGCCGGGGACGTCCTCGCAGAGGTCCGCCTTGCTGAGCACGACGACGGGCTTCGCGCCCCCCTCCCACGCGAACGCGAGGTAGCGCTCGAGCCGCCGCGGCGAGAAGTCGCGGTTCAAGGACGTCACCACGAACACGACGTCCACGTTGGCGGCGATCACCTGCGCCGCCGCCGCGCGCTCCTCGCTCTTCCGGCCGACGGACTGCCGCCGCGCGAGGGCACCGCGACGCGGCAGGAGCGCGCGGATCGCCCCCTCCGCGTACACCACCCAATCGCCCACCGCGGGCAACTCGCCCTGGTGGTAGAGGCGGCCGGCCGCATCCGCGCGCACCTCTCCATGAACGGTCAACACCCGGTAGCCGTCGCGATGCTGCGCGCACACGCGCGCCGGCTCGCCGAGATCACGGTAAGGGGCATAGTGCGCCTCGAACGAGGCGGACCAGCCCAGGTCTTCGAGTGAA
>DASUGR010000121.1:0-52969 GCA_036273915.1 Planctomycetota bacterium
CAGCCGGGCATCGAGTACGCGGAGCCCAACTTCGTCCGGCAGCCGTTCGCCGAGCCCGATGACACGTACTACAACCTCCAGTGGCACTACGAGTTGATCAACCTTCCGCAGGCGTGGGACATCACGACGGGGGATCCGAGCGTCATCGTCGCTGTGATCGACACCGGCAGCAGGCCGCATCCGGACCTTTCGGGCCGCGAGGTTGCCGGCTATGACTTCGTGTCGAGTCCCTCCAGCGCCGGGGACGGCAACGGCCCCGACCCGGATCCCACCGACACCGGGGAGCCCGGAGGGTCCAGCGGCTTCCACGGCACGCACGTCGCCGGCACGATCGGCGCGAGCACGGACAACGGCAAGGGCGTTGCCGGCGTGACCTGGGCGGGAGGGATCATGCACCTCCGGGCCCTCGGGATCCACGGCGGCACCGACGCGGACATCGCGAATGCGATCCGCTACGCGGCCGGCTTGGCCAACGGTTCGGGGCTTGTGCCGGCCCAGCGGGCCGACGTCATCAACATGAGCATCGGCGGGCCGGGGGTCAGCCAGACCCTCGCCGATGCCGTGGCGGCCGCGCGGGACGCGGGGGTCGTCATCTTCGCCGCTAGCGGCAACGAGAACACGACCGAGCCCTCGTACCCCGCCGCCTACGACGGGGCCATCTCGGTGGGCTCGGTGGGCCTCAGCGCAACCCGGGCCCCCTACTCCAACTACGGCACGACGCTGGACATCGTCGCCCCCGGCGGCGACGTGTCGCGCGACGACAACGCGGACGGATATGTGGACGGCGTCCTGTCGACGTGGGTGGACGACAGCATCTTCCCGCCCGTCCCCGGGTACGTCTTCTACCAGGGCACCTCGATGGCGTGCCCGCACGCGGCCGGAGTGGCGGCGCTCATGCTCGCCATCAACCCGGACCTCACGCCCGCGGAGGTCGAGCAGATCCTCAAGTCCACCGCCGTCGACCTCGGCGCGGCGGGCGTCGACGCGGAGTACGGATACGGGCTCATCGACGCCTACGCGGCCGTCTCCGCGGCGCAGGCCGCCGGCGCGCCGCCGCCCCCGATGCCCCCCGCGCTTTCCCTCTCCACCGCTTCCCTCGTCTTCGACCGCAACGAGGTGACGAAACAGATCCGCATCTCCAACGTGGGCGGCGGCACGCTGAACGTGGACCCGCCCGCCGTGATCCTCCCTGACGGCGAGTCGTGGCTCGATGCGACGCTCGTCGCGGGCACGAGCCCGGCGTCCGACGCCTCCGCGATCGACGTGGCCGTGGACCGCACGGACCTCGCCGACGGCGTCTACTTCGGCCGCGTCTACATCGAGTCCAACGGCGGGGCGCAGCTCATCCAGGTGCTCATGCGCGTCCAGGCCGTGCCCCCCCCGCCCCCCTCGGTCGAGATCATCGTGCGCGCGATCAACGCGGCGGACGGCACGGTCGCGAAGGAGGTCGTCGTGAACCCGGCAGCGCTCGATCTGAGCTTCCGGCTCGACGGCCTCGTCGCGGGCGACTACATCGTGCAGGCGGGAACGGATGTCGACGGCGACGGGCAGTTCTGCGAGCTGGACGACCTGTGCGGCGCGTACCCGTCCGTGAACTATCCCATCGTCATCCCGCTGAAGGACGGCGAGGAGCGGGGGCCGGTCCGGTTCACGGTCGCCCCGTCCGGCATCCTGCCGTCCGGCGGCAAGTGAGCGTCCCCGCGTGCCCTCGAGCATGCGCGCCGGGGACGCAGAGGGGGTCCCGGGGCCCGGCGCGTCAGCGCATCGCCTGGATCACGACCGCCCGCTCCACGAACCGGCGCATGGAGCCGAGGTCGTCGCGCGCCGCGAGCGCACGGAGCTCCTCGCCTGTGAACACGTCGGCGAGGAGCGTCGACGGGAACCGCGGCGATCCTCGGACGCGTTCGAGGATCGCCATCGCGTCGCGGCGCTGGATCGCATCGAGGAGCGCGATGCTGGCATCCCACCACGCAATCTGGGTGGGGTCGGCGCGGCCGATCTCCCGCTGGCGACGCAGCGCAGGCATCCCGCGCCGCGCACCTATCTCGGCGAGCGCGATCCCCACCGTGCTCCGGTAGGCCGGGTCGCCCTGGCCGCCGTGGAGCGCTCGCACGAAAGGCATGACAGCCTCCTTCGCCCGGACTTGTCCGAGCGCGTACGCGGCCTCGCTGGCGAGCTCCCACCTCCTCCAGTGCCGCGTCGGCCCTGCGCCGAACGTCGCGAGGAGGTCGGGGATCGCTGGCCGGTATCCGAGGTCGCCGAGCCCCCTCGCGGCCTTGGCGCGCACGTCGAATCCCTCCGACTCGTCGCGGAGGATCGCGACCAGCGCCTTCCCGGTCACGTCGCAGTCGCCAGGCGGCTCGACCCACTCGCGCCCATCCCTCGGCTGGTCGAGCCACGTGAGGTAGATGATCGCGCTGCCGCGGGCCATCGACTCCTCGCCCGCGAGCGTCTTGTCGCGTGCGATCAGAAGGAGCGCGTTTGCGTCGCCGAGAATGCGAGCCGCCTCGGCGCGCACGCACGCGTGCGGGTCCTCCCGCGCGCGACGGGCGGGCTCGAGGTCGTCCGGAGCGAGGCGCTCGAGCTCGGTCAGCGCGTCCGCGCGAACCGACGGATCCTCGGCCTCGAGCCGCGCGCGGATCGCTGCGATGTACCCGTCCGGGAACCGCGCCGCGAGGAGGTGTCGTGCCCACGAGTCGAGGAGCGGGTGGCCCTTCGCGACGAGGTCGAGCAGCGCGGCGGGAGCCGCCCCGGCCCCTTCGCATTGCGAGGAGATCCGGATCTGCGCGAGCGCGGCATCGACGTACGCGTCGCGCTCGAGCCTTCTGAGCGCGGGCATCGCCTCGGCGCGGCCGAGATATCCGAGCGCGACGACGCGCAGCCGTCGGCGCCAGTCGTCGACCTCGCCGAGGTCCCCCGCGAGCCGCTCGCTGACCCCCTTCGCGTCGGCCTCCTCGACGGGCCAGCGGTCGGCCTCGTCCTCGATCAGATCCAGCAGGAGCAGCGCTCGCCCGCGATCGTCGATCGTGTCCTGGATCACCACCTCGGCGCCGGCCGGCTCCAGCACCACCTCGAGGGGCGTTCCGTCACCGACCTCCAGGCGGAGCCGACCCGCTCCCGAGATCGCGAAGGAGACCGTGCCCTCCGTCTCGACCTCCGTATCCTCGCGTTGACGCAGCCGGGCCCCGCGGACGAGCGCCACCTTCTTGAGCATCCGGTCGAACTCCGCGTGCGGCACCGTGGCGCGGGCGATCCTCACGCCGGGCTCGAAACCCGGCGGCAGCGGGGTCGCGGGGTCCGCGACCCGCACGTCGACGCGAAGCAGGTCGACGACGTCGCCGCGACGCGTCAGCGAAAGGAGACCGCAGGAGTAGACGTAGTTGCCGACCCGGTACTCGAGGCGGAGGCGATCGGCAGGGGGTGCGGGGGCATCGGCGACGACCGTTTCGTAAGACGCGAGCGACGCGGGGGCTCGGTGCCGGTCGATGAACGCGCGCACCTCCTCGGCGAGATCGTCCGCCGCCGCGGAAGCGCAGACTGCGAGGAGCAGGCATGCCTGCCGCATGCCCCTCCATCGTAGAGTCCGGTCCGTGTCCCCGGAACCCCTTCTCATCGCGGCGCGAGGGCGGGCGGGAGCGCGACCGCGGACGCGCACGCGGCGCAGAACGCCGTGCCGCGGTTGTCGATGCCCTCGACCGTCGGCACGAAACGCATGATGCAGCCGTTGTCCCTGCAATGGCCGAGCCCCCACACGTGGCCGAGCTCGTGCAGGAACTCGAGCGACGCCCGCCGCAGCAGCAGCCCGCGATCCTGCGGCAGCCCGTAGAACTCCGGCTTCAGCCGCGCGAGCGAGATCACGAGCGCGCGACCGCCATGCCGCGCGCGCCCGAAGTGGTGCGTGAAGATCGCGCTACCCATGTCCGCGTCCGTGACGCCCGCCGTCACCGCGCCCGGCTCGCGCGGCAGCCCCTCGAGGCCAAGGAGCAGCCGGTCCGCGTCCACCTGCGCGCGGCCCGGAAGCGCCACCGGCTCGACCCCCGCCGCGACCCCCACCCGGCACGGCAGCGACGCGACCATGCTCACCCGCGCCGCGAGGTCGCGGAGCAGCGCCTGCGGCACCGCGCCGACCCGCAGCAGCCGGACCGCGAGCACCGGGCCGTCATGCGGCATGATCCGGCTTCGTCAGCTCGTACTTCCGGATCTTGTTGTAGAGCGTGCCCCGGTCGATCTCGAGGACCGCCGCCGCGTGCGTGATGTTCCAGCCGGTCTCGTCGAGGATCCTCGCGATGTGGGCGCGCTCCAGCTCCTCGAGGCTCCGCGCGTTCGCCGTGGGCGCGCCGCCGCCGGGCCGCGTCGGCAGGTCCTTCGCGTCGATCTCGTCCTTCCGGCCGAGCACGATCGCGCGCTCGATCGCGTTCTGCAGCTCGCGCACGTTGCCCGGCCAGTCGCACTCCGTGAGCGCCTCGAGCGCCGCCGGCGTGAGCCGGAGGTTCCGGCGGTTCATCGACCGGCCGAGACATCCCGCGAAGTGCTGCGCGAGCAGCGGGACGTCCTCGCGGCGGTCGCGCAGCGGCGGGATCTCGACCGAGACGACGTCGAGCCGCCAGAAGAGGTCCTCGCGGAACTCCCCCGCCTTGGCCATCGCGCGCAGGTCGCGGTTCGTCGCCGCGACCACGCGGAAGTCGACCGGGATCGCCACCTTGCCGCCCACGCGCGTCACCCGCTTCTCCTCGAGCACGCGCAAGAGCTCCACCTGCACCTTCGGGCTGATCTCGCCGATCTCGTCGAGGAAGATCGTCCCGCCGTCCGCCTGCTCGAACTTGCCCTTGTGGTGGTAGGCGGCGCCGGTGAACGCGCCCTTCTCGTGGCCGAAGAGCTCGCTCTCGAGCACGCCCTCCGCGAGAGCGCCGCAGTGGACCGCCACGAGCGGGTTGTAGCGGCGCGCCGACTGCTGGTGGATCGCGCGGGCCACGAGCTCCTTCCCGGTGCCCGACTCGCCGCGGATGAGCACGGTCGCGTCGGTCTTCGCCACCGACTCGACCACCTCGAGCAGCCGGCGCATCGCCGGCGACCGGCCGACGATCGGCGGCGCCGCGGCGCCGTCGAGCGCGCTCTTCAGCCGCACGTTCTCGCTCCGGAGCGCGCGCGTCTCCTCGATCCGCCGCAGCAGCGCGGAGAGCTGCTCCGGGTCGAAGGGCTTCACGATGTAATCCTGGGCGCCGGCCTTGAGCGCGCGCACCGCGGAGTCGACCGACGCGTACGCCGTCATCACGACGACCGCGAGGTCGGGCGCGACTTCCTTGAGCCGCGCCTGGAGCTCGAGCCCGTCGACGCCGGGCATCTTGATGTCCAGGAAGGCGACGTCGTGGCGCCCCTCGGCCGCGAGGCGCAGGGCCTCGCGCGCGTTCTCGGCGGTCTCGACCCTGTAGCCGTCCTCGCGGAACCACGCGCCGAGGGAGTCGCGGACGATCATCTCGTCGTCCACGACGAGGATCGTGAGCTTCCTGGATTCGGTTGCGACGGTCCTCATGACATCCCTCCTTGCGGCCGCCCTTTGGAGGGCGGCTCGAGCGGAAGCTCCACGGTGAACGTGGTGCCCTTCCCGGGCACCGGCGCGACGTCGATCGTGCCGCCGTGGCCCTGCACGATGCCGTACACGACGGCGAGGCCGAGCCCCACGCCCTTCCCCTCCTCCTTGGTCGTGAAGAAGGGCTCGAAGATGTGCGGCAGGTGGTCCCTCGGGATCCCGCTCCCGGTGTCCTGCACCTCGAGGATCGCGGCCCCGCCCTTCCGCGCCGCGCGGATCGTGAGCACGCCGCCGCGCGACATGGCCTCGATCGCGTTCATCGAGAGGGCGAGGATCAGCTGCTGCACCTGCGAGGCGTCGCACGTGACCGGCGGCAGGTCCGGCGCGACGCCGACCTTGATCTCGATCCCTGAAAGCTCGGCCTTGTGGCGGAGCAGGAGGGCGCATCTCCCGACGAGAGGCGCGAGGGGTTCGGGGGCGAAGCGGGCGCCGGGCGCGCGGCTGAAGAGCAGCAGGTTGCGGACGATCTCGCCGCACCGCGCCGACTCGCCCTCGACGAGCTCGAGCGCCCGCGTCGCGTCGGCGTCCCACGGGGGTCCCCCGTTGCCCGCCTTCCTGCGCAGCAGCTTCGCGTAGGTGTGGATGCCCGCGAGCGGGTTGTTGATCTCGTGGGCGACGACCGCGGCGAGCTTGCCGAGCGACGCCATCTTCTCGACGAGCATCATCTGCTCGTGCGTGCGCTCGAGCTCGCGCGTCTTCTCCGCGACGCGCCGCTCGAGCGTGCGGTTCCACTCCTCGCGCTCCGCGCGCGCCCGCGCGAGCTCGTCGACCATCCGGTTCCACGACTCGGTCATCTCGCCGATCTCGTCGGACGACATCACGGGCGCGCGCACCGAGAGATCGCCCGCCCCGACCCTGCGGGAGGCGGCGCTGATGCTCCGGACCGGCCGCAGCACCATGCGCCACGTGAGCGCGCCCGCGAGCACGAGAAGGGCCACCGTGGTCGCGAGCAGCCCGAGGCCCAGCTGCCGCTCCGAGTGCGCGAGCTGCGCGTCCACCTGGGCGAGGGAGAGCTGCACGTCGAGGACGCCGAGGACCTGCTGCCCGGGCGGGTGGGCGTGGCACGCGGCGGTCGAGCAGTCCGGCTCGTTGCGGATCGGCTGGATGATCGCCATCACCCGCTCCCCCGGGACCCTCTCGAACACGCGCAGGCGGTCGGGACGCTCGAGGCGCTCGAGCGGCCGGTCCGCGGCGTGGCAGACGTAGCACTGCTCCGCGCTCTTGTCGACCATCGAGGCGACCTCCTCCGCGCGCGTCGAGGTCTGGATCCGCCCCGCCTTGTCGAAGATGCGAAGCCGCTCGATGCCGGGCTGGGCGCCGATCGCACGGATGATGCGCTGGAGGTCCTCCGGGGCGTCGTCCATCATCGCGTCGCGCGTGGAGCGGAGGATCGTGTCGGCGATGCGGTCCGCGGAGAGATGGACGAGGTCGGTCAGGTGCGCGCGCTGGAGCGACATGTTCCACGCGCCCGCGGCGAGCAGGATGACGGCGGCCAAGAGGCAGAGCGCGAGGCCGTAGCGCACGGCCAGGCTCCGCCTCTTGGCCTTGGTGCGGGCGGGATCCGCCACTAGCGCTGGGCCCTCCGAAGCATGGCGGGGGGCACCTCCCCGGAGAGCCGCGGGACGAAGGGCGCGATCGCCGGGTCGTGCGGCTCCTCCGGATAGACGTTGAACGTGCGCACGCAGAAGCGGAACGCGGCGAAGCCGACCGCGATCATCATCAGGGTGATGAGCGCCTCGCCGAGCGAGGGGATGTACCTGCCCCCCTGCGCCCCCTCGAATCCCGTGATGCTGACGTTCAGCCGGTGCACGATGAAGCCCAGCACCACCAGCAGCGCCGAGCCGTAGAGCCCGTGCGTGTTCATCCGCACCCTGGGGATCAGGAGCAGCACCAGCGGCAGCAGCAGCCCCACCGCGAACTCGAGCTGGAAGAGCAGCGCCTCGTAGGTGAAGCCGAAGGCCTGCCCGATCACGCCGCGGTAGGCGAGGTCGAACACGCGCAGCACGAGATAGACGCCCAGGACGGCGGCGAGGACGCGCCCGAGATCCGAGAGCAGCGGCATCTCGAGCTGCCGGCCGAAGGCGCGCGCCGACAGGTGCGACTCGACGATCACCATCGCGAGCCCCACCATCGCCGACGAGAAGAAGAAGATGACGGGCATCACGGGCGTGTACCAGAGCGCGTGCAGCTTGCCCGGCACGATCAGGTAGAGCGTCCCGAGCGAGGACTGGTGGAACGTGGAGAGCACGACGCCGAGGATCACGAGCGGCACGGTCACGGCCTTCTGCACCTTCCACGCCCGTTTCCAGCCGACCCGCTCGAAGACCATGCCCGAGAACTCGAGCCCGAGGACGGCGGTGTAGGACATGACGCACAGCGCCACCTCGAACATCACCGAGGTCTTGTTGCCCATGACGATCGGGTGCCAGATGTTCCACGGGCGCCCGAGGTCGAAGAGCAGCGCGGTCACGACCATGACGTAGCCGAGGAACGCGGTGAGCACCGCCGGCCGCACGATCGGCCGGAACCGCTCGATGTGGAAGATGTAGACCGTCGCCGTGAGCACGAAGCCGCCGGCCGCGAGGCCGACGCCGCAGAGGAGGTCGAAGCCGACCCACAGCCCCCACGGGTACCGGTCCGAGAGGTTGGTCACCGCGCCGAGGCCCTGCGTGAACCGCAGCACCGTCAGCACGAGGCCGACGCCGAGCAGCAGGTAGAACACGCCGCGCCAGAAGCCGAAGCGGTTCGCCGGTTGGTTCGTCACGGCTGCCTCCCTTCCTCGGGACGCGCGCGGCCGTTGGTGCCGGGCCGCGCCTCCGCGAGCGCGACCTCGTCGCGACGCTTGGTGATCCACCAGATGGCCATGAGCGCGGCGCCGGACACGACGCCGATGCCCGGGAGCTTCGAGAGGACCTGCCACGTGAGCTCGGGCAGCGGCTGGTCGCCGAGCGCCGCCTTGTAGCCGAGCGTCTTCACCTCGTACGGCGCGAGGAAGAGCACGGACGTCCCGCCGAGCTCGTTCTCGCCGTAGACGTGCGGGTAGTAGTCCCGCGGGCTCTTCCTGATGCGCTTCCAGGCCTCCGCGACGAGGTCCTTGCGCGGGCCGAAGAGCGTCGCGCCCTTGGGGCACGCCTCGGCGCAGGCCGGCGGCTTGCCCTCGCGCTGCCGGTCGATGCACATGTCGCACTTCCGGACCGCGGGGACGGGGTTTCGCCACTCGTAGCGCGGGATGTTGAACGGGCAGGCCACCATGCAGTAGCGGCAGCCGATGCACCGGGAGGCGTCGTACACGACCGGCCCCTCCTCGGTCTTCTGCAGCGCGCCGACCGGGCAGACGCTCGCGCACGAGGGCTTCTGGCAGTGCCGGCACATGTTGCGGATCGGGTAGTCGTCCTCGATGTTCAGCGTCGTGTAGCAGGTCGCGGAGAGCGTCGTTGCCTGCTCGGGGTCGCCGGCGAAGCCGTGGATCCCCATGCAGGCCTTGACGCAGCTCCGGCAGCCGATGCACTCGACCATGTCGAAGAGGAGGCCCATCGGTTCCTTGCTGCTCATCGCAGGTCCCCCTGGCCGTCGGGCGTGCCCGTGAGGAAGAAGCGGCTGGTGAGGTCGTGCCACGCTGCCGGGTCCAGGTGGCGGGCGAAGTCGCGGGCGGGCTCGCCGCCGTCGGCGACGACCGACCCCGAGAGCGCCATGAGCCGGCAGGTGAGCTGCTCGCGCGCGTCCTCGGCCCAGCGGCGCGCGAGCGTGCCGGAGAGCAGGTTCCTGAGGTTCGCGGCGAGGTTGCCGGAGCGCAGCTTGAAGAGCCACCCGCCGCCGTACGGGTCGGCGGTGAGGGCCGCGGGATCGCGGCGGAGGTCGCGGTTGACCTCGACGACCTCGCCCTCGACCGGCGCGAGCAGCCCGGCGCGCCTCCCGTCCGCCTCGAGGCCGACGGCCCGCGCGCCCTGGCGCAGCCACGCGCCGACCGCGGGCAGATTCACGCCGGTCGCGGGACCGGTAAGCCGCCGCGCGAAGTCGTCCATGCCGACGACCACGGTGTCCGGCGCGACGACGCGGGCCCACATGTGGCCCGGGTGGTAGTAGAGGCGTTCCGGCAGCTCGTACCCGGCGACCCAAACGGGCTCCTCGATGAGCTCCGGCACGGGCGCGGGCGCGGCTGCTTTCGCCGGCGCGGCAACGGTCTTCGCCGCGCGCAGGCGGTGGACGATGAAGTCCAGCGCGCAGAAGAGGATGAAGGTTGCGAGCGCGAGAAGGACGGCCATGGGACCTGAACTCCTTTCTGTGTCAGCCGTCCCGAGCGCAATGCCCGTTCCCGCAGGCGAACGCGCGCGCCCGTGCGCGCCGCAACCTCGGTCCCGCGAACGACTTGCGCATTCCGCGCGCGGCGTCGAAGGGGACAGCGCCGCTGTGGAGGGACTCCACGGCGCCTGCGACCTTCGGCTCGTGCGGCGGCCCCATCCGTCGCGCTGACAACGGGTTAGGACGCCGTCGAGCAATGCCACGGCCGTTGTGGCGTTGTCCCACGGAAGAGGGGGGGTTCCGGGGGCCGGCCCACGCGCGCCCCGCGCGCGCCGCGCCGCGCGCTTCGTGCCTCGCAAGGCGACGAGCGTAGGGTTCGCCATGCCAACGCCTCGCGTGGCAGCGCCGCGCCCCGCGCGATCCTGCGCGCGAGCGCCGTCTGCCCCCACGCGAAACGGCCGTTTCAAAGCCTCCTTGCAAGGCGTGCGCCACACCCGCGGCCCCCGGACCCCCTCCGCGTAGCCCCGCGCAGCGGTTCCGTTGCTGCGGGATCTGCACCAGCGCGCCTCCTTGCGCGGGCGATCCGGGCCGCCGCGTCCCCATCGCGATCACCCCGTTCCGGAACGTCGATTGCTCCACCCAAGGAGCGCCCGCGACGCGCGCGGCCGCGCAACACGACCATTGCAGAGGAGGTGCGATGACCACCTGGCAGGAGGTCGAGAGGAACTGGACCCGGTTCAAGCCGAAGTTCCGTGCCCAGTGGCCGAGGCTCACCGAGCTCGACAGGATCGACGGTCACCGGGTCTTCCTCGCGAGGAGCCTCGAGAGCGAGTACGAACTCACGCACAGGGAGGCGGAGAGGGAGATCGACGCGTTCCTGAAGACCCTCGATCCGGTCAGGTAGGGCCGGCCGCGGACCGTCCGAGGAGCAACTCAGCAGCACCTCCTGAGCCTGGGCGCGCCGGTCCCGGTATCAACCCGGCGCGCCCCTTTTCGCTGCCCGGGATCCGGCCCGGCAGGCGGCCCCCGACGCCCGCCTCACTCAAATCCGGGCGCGGTCCGATATCTCTGGTATCGTTCTTCCATAGATTCTTGGGTGCGCGGATCGTCCGCGCGACAGTGCGTCCCGCATAACCTCCTGCGCAGCAGGGTTGGCTCGACCGTACTGACCGGCTTGCTGACCCGATCCGAAAAAACGCTGCGCAAAGTTTGAGGGACCGCTATTTCCATTTCACCCGCGGCTACGGCCGCAGTCCATCCCGCCGGGGCGGGCTCGTTCCACGAGTTCCCCCTCCATCCGCACACGCTCGACGCGCTCAAGCGGATGAACATCACCGAGCCGACGCCCATCCAGGCGGCGGCGATGCCCCCGCTCCTCGCCGGCAAGGACGTCATCGGCCAGGCCCGCACGGGCTCCGGCAAGACGCTCGCGTTCGGCATTCCCGCGCTCGAGCGGCTCGACCCGCAGAGCCGCGCGGTGCAGGTGCTCGTCCTCACCCCCACGCGCGAGCTGGCCGTCCAGGTCGCCACCGTGCTCGAGGGGCTCGGCGCGCGCCGCGGCATCGGCATCGCGCAGGTCTTCGGCGGCCGCCCGATGGGCGCGCAGCGCGAGCGGCTCCGCCGCGGCGCCACCGTCGTCGTCGGCACGCCGGGCCGCGTGCTCGATTTCATCCGCCAGGGCGTGCTCCGGCTCGAGGGGCTCAAGCTGCTCGTGCTCGACGAGGCCGACGAGATGCTCGACATGGGCTTCGCGCCCGACGTCACGCGCATCCTCAACGCCGCGCCGCGCACGCGCCAGACGGCGCTCTTCTCGGCGACCGTGCCCGACTGGGTGCGGAACACGTCGAAGCACTACCTGAAGGACCCGGTGCACGTCTCGGTCGACCCGCGGCCCGAGGACTCGGCGCCGATCGAGCACGTCGCGTACGACGTCCCCGAGGGCGGGAAGTGGCAGGCGCTCTGCGACCTGCTCGACCTCCGCGGCGACGACTCGATCCTCGTGTTCGGCCGCACGAAGCACGGCGTGAAGAAGCTCGCGAGGAACCTGCTGCAGGCCGGCTACCCGGTCGAGGCGCTGCAGGGCAACCTGTCGCAGCCGAAGCGCGACCGCGTGATGCAGATGTTCCGCGAGGGCCGCGTGAAGATCCTCGTCGCGACGAACGTCGCGGCGCGCGGGATCGACGTGACCTCGATCACGCAGGTGATCAACTACGAGCTGCCGGAGTCGTCGGCGCTCCTCACCCACCGCATCGGCCGCACGGGCCGCATGGGGCGGAAGGGGCAGGCGATCACGCTGCTCGCGCCGGGCGACAGCCCGAAGTGGCGCGACCTCGAGAAGGGCGCGGGGCGGCGGATCGCACGCGCCCCGTGGACGGGCGCGAAGGCCGCGGTCGAGGCGACGCCGGAGGAGGTTCTGGCGACGGTGCCGCAGCGCCCGATCGCGCCGCCGCGCGTGGTCTACCGCGGCCGCCGCCGCCGCCGCTAACGCGACGAATTCCGAGGGGGTCCGGGGGCAGCTCCCGGGCCTCCTTGATCGCGTGGCACGCGCTCCGCGACCCTCGCCTGGGCCCGCACGTCGCCGCCTTCCAGCGACGCGTCCGTGCCACTTGACGACCCTATGCCATGACAGATGACGGCGAGCATGGCATCCGCGGGCCTTCCCGGGGGGTCCGGGCGCCGCCGGCCCCCGGAGCCCCCCCGCTTCGACACCCGTCCGGAAAGGCCGCCCGGATTCGCGAGGCGGCTTTCCCGGACGGAGCTACCTCGCGTCGCCGAGGAAGCGCCAGGAGAGCATGCCCATCTCGCCCGAGACCTCGCGCTCGGGGAAGCCGGGCAGGACGATGTCGCCGTTCACGACGCGCGGGTCGAAGTTCACGGTCATCTTCGCGTGCTTGCCGTTGAAGTCGCGCTTGATCCGCACCTGTTCGCCGGCGGACATGAAGCCCGTCACCGCGAACGGGATCGGCTGCCCGTTGGTCCCGTCGAGCACGTGGTCCTGGAAGTAGTTGTCCGCGTACATGAACCCGTGCACGTCGCCGAGCCCGCCGCCGTTCGGGTCGCCGAAGTGGATATTGCCGCTTCCCTCGCGGGGCCCCTCGTAGACGCCGTCGCCGTCGTCGTGCAGGATCGGCTCGCCGGCGTCGTACTGGTTGTTGCCGTTGGCGTCCGTGTAGCTCTCCCCGTCCGTCATCGCGATGAAGAGGAGCGCGTCGTGCTCGGGATCCTCGTACTGGAGGCCGTCGCAGAAGTAGATGTTGCCCCGCACCACGACCGTGATCCGCGTGCCGTCCACCGGGCTCCGGACGATGCGCGACGTGTCCCCCATCGGCTCGACCCAGAGGTTGCCGTCGATGAAGTAGACCTTCTCGTTGCCGTCGTAGGAGACGGAGACCCTGTCGATGTTGCCGCCCTCATACGGGTCGCCGAGGAAGTAGTTCGTGTTGTCGAACCGGAAGCCGACCGACTTCGCGAGGTCGGCCCGGTATTCCTTGACGAAGATGTGCCGCGGGTCGGAGAGCGGCAGCTGCCCGCTCGCGTTGAACGGCGCCGACGCGTCCACCTTGAAGTCCGCGATCTCGTCGTACCGCATGACCCTGAGGTCGGGCGGCGCGACCGCGGGCGCGTGGTCGCGCGCCGTGCCGTCGAAGGCGTTGCCCGTGATCGAGCCCGTCGCCACCGCGTCGCCGTGGAGCTCGGACTGGCCCCCGAGGGAGAGGTCGCCGTCCACGTACACCTTGCCGTTCACGACGTCCCTGCCGCTGCCGTTCCCGCCGAGGCTGAAGGCGCTGCCCGCGTTCCCCGAGCGGTTGCCCGAGAAGATCGCGTAGTCGCGCAGCGGGTGGAACTCGCGGCCCCAGCGGGTCTCGATCGCGACCGACGCCCGGCCGTACGTGGCGTTCGAGACGACCGTGAAGGTCCGGTCGGACTCGGCGGTGACCGTCGCCCAGTACCCGCCGCCGCCGAATCCGATCGGCTGGTTCCTGAGACCGAGGCTCGCCGTCGCCCCGACGTCGAGCGTGGGCACGATGTTCGCCACCGCGTCGGCCGCGCCGCTCTCCGCGATGTAGGTGCACTTCGCAAGCTCCGTCCGCGCCCGCTGCGTGTTGCTCTCGAGCACGACGCTCGACAGGAAGCAGTAGGAGAGCCCGGCGATCAGCAGGGAGGCGCTCAGGCAGACGACGAGCACCGTCCCCTTCTGCGAGTCGCGGTCGCGCATGGTCACCTCTCTCAGTTCCTGGGGCGGACGGCGGTCGTCACCGTCCGCACCAGCACGCGGCCCTTGGAGTCGCGGCCCTCGACGGAGAGCCGGATCACGATCGATTCCCCGTCGAGCGCGAAGCAGAGCCCGCGCTCGTCGACGAGGCCGTTGCCGTTGTCGTCGAGGCCGTTCGGGACCTCGCCCTCGAGGTAGGAGCGGATGCCGCCCTCCCAGGGGACCTCGGTCTCGGCCGCGGTGCCGGCGTTGCGCACGAGCACGATCCGCCCCTCGTCGACGAAGCGGTCGGCATCGTTGTCGAGGCCGTCCTGCGCCTCGTCGGGACGGAACTCGATGCGGAGCGGGGAGCCCCACTGCACGAAGCCGTCCTCGTAGCCGAACGCCTGGCGGTAGGAGAGCGACGCGTCGCCCGCCGGGGAGGCGGGCAGGAGCGTGTCCCGCCCCGCCTGGACGAGCTCGCGCTCGATCCTCGCGAGCAGCGCGTTGGCCTTCGCGTCGAGGGTCGCCATGGAGGCGCCGCGCGCGAGGGTGTCGCCGGTCGTGGACACGAGGTCTGCGGTCGAGACGATCGCGAGGCTCAGGACGCCCGCGGCGACCGCCAGCTCGATGAGGGTGAAGCCGGATCGCCGCATGATCACCTCCGGATGAGGATCGTCTGGAGCTCGAGCTCGCGCGCGCCGCGCGTGCCCCGCCACGTCACCCTCACCGTGACCGGGAGGATCTTGTAGTCGCCAGCGTGGTTCTCGCTGTCGATCACGCCGTCGCCGTTGAGGTCGCGACCCGCGACGTCCTCGCGCAGCTCGAGGCCCGCCTCGCCCTGCGCGGTGGGGAACAGGACCTCGCCCATGGAGGCCCGGTTCGCCTCGTTCGTCGGCTTGAGGCCCACGACCTCGAACTCGCGGGAGAGGATCGGCTTCAGCTCGCCCGACGCGCTCCGGAACACGTTCGTCGCGGTCTCGACGAGCGGCCGCGTGATCGGGTCCAGCAGGCTCCCGCCCCCGGACAGGTCGACGGGCGTGGCGGTGTACGCGGCGAAGAGGTCCTCGAACGCGAGGCCGACCTGCATGCTCTCGAGGAACTGCCGCGCGGCGCACGTCGCGCGCGCGCTCTCGCGGTTGGTCTCGTTCGTCGTCATCCCCGTCACCGTGGAGCTGGCGAGGGAGAGGAGCCCGACGAACATGAGGGTCATGCCGCAAAGCGTCTCGATGATCGAGAACGCGGCCTCGCGGCGACGGACGGAGGGGGAGGTGTTGTGCCCGGTGCTCATCATGGTTGCGAGCGTTTCCGGGCGGCTGGCTGCCGTGTCGGGGGAGGACTCCCCGATTTAGGCCCTACTAGCTTTGCGTCGCCGACTTTCGCCGGTTTAGCCTTTTTCCGGGCTACGCCGCAACCGTAACACTCCGGTCACCGGGGGCAAACGCGCCGCGGATGGGCGTGGCCTATTCTGATACGGGAGGATGGGAGGGGGTTCCGGGGGCGGCCCCCGGAACCCCCTCGCCTCGCGACGCATGGGGCCGCGCCGGGGGCTACGGCACGTCCTGCACGTCGACCAGTTCGGTCCGGACGTCGTCGTCGTCCACCTCGAGCACGGGCCCGACGCCAGGCGCGTAGAACTTCTCCTCGTACACGTCCGGCTCGAGCGGCGTCGTGTCCGCGGTCTTCACGCAGTCGACGAACGTGCCCCACGGCACGTCCGCCATCGCGTCCGTCGCGAGGATCGTGCCCACGTCCTCCGCCTCGCCCTCCTTGAACTCCTGCCGGTAGCTCGTGCCGACGGGCGGGGTCGAACCCCACATGATGATGCCCGCCGTCGCGCCGCCCACTCCGGCCTCCCACGAGCCCGCGGTGCTCACGGGCACGCCGCCCTCGTACTCGGTGGAGTCCTCGCCCATGTACCAGACGTTGCCGTCCGCGTCCTGGGCGTACCAGTCGAACGTCTCCTCGACGAGTTCGCCGTCGAGCTCGACCGTGTCGTGCACGACGACGCACGTGACGCCGAGGATCACCTTGGTGTCGGACGTCACCTCGACCGTGTTGACCTCGAAGCCGTCCTCGGTGTCGGCGTTGTAGGTGAGGATGCGCCCGACCGGCAGCGGGAAGTAGGGGTTGTCCACGGGCCCGCCGGGGAAATTGGCGGCGTCGAACTGCGGCAGGTCGGTGAGCACGAGCCCGCCGCCGCTGCCGCCGCACGCGGCGAGGAGGACCAGGGTCGCCAGGAATCCGGATCTCATCGGGAAGTCTCCTTTCCGGCGAACCCTAACCCCCGTCGCTTGCGCCACGCTGAGCGAGGTGTCCCGCTTCCCAAGCGGTTCCTAAGGCGCCGCCCCCATCCCCTCCGGGCCCCTCGCCTCCCTCGCACGTTCCCGACGGAATTACGCAACCGTGACACGCGCGGGTAGCATTGCCCGGCTATGAAACGAATCCTGCCCCTCCTTCTCTCGGCGCTCGTGCTCGTCTCGTGCGGCAGCGGCGACAGCTTCACGCCCACTCCCGAGCAGCAGGCGCTTGCGGACTGCACCGGCCTCTCGCTCGAGGAGCTCGGCGAGATCTACGGCGAGGTCCTCGATCTCCTCGATTCGCTCGGCGGCGTGATCCCCCCGAACGCCACGTACGACATCGCGAACGGCGACTACACGATCGCGCTCTCCTTCGGAACCCTCGCGGGCGTGGTGTCGTCGCCGAACAACCTGGTCGACGGCCTCGGCGTCGGCGAGACGGCGACGGCGACCTGGGCGCTGAACGGCGGGCTCGCCGGCGCGCCGACGGTGACCGGCGAGGGCAGCTTCACGGTCGCGCGGCCGACGTCGACGACGTTCAACACCAGCGGGACCGGCCAGACGGTCGACGGCACGTGCTCGTTCGACTTCTCCGGCCTGAACCTCTCGACGACGGTCGGGGCGGGCCCGGTCGGGACGATCAACTTCGTCGCCACCGCGCCGGAGGGCACGCTCGACGGGACGATCACGTTCAACGGGTCGACGGTCGCGCGCGTCATCGCCGATTTCGACGGCAAGACGTACGCGTTCTACATCGACCTCATCACGTACGAGATCACGTTCTAGTCAGCCCGAAAACACCGCCTCGGGGGCCGGCCGCCCGGCCCCCGGCGGCGATCGGGAGGGGGTCCGGGGGCGCGCATGGCTGCGCGCGCGACATCGTCTCAGCAAGAGGCGCACGCCCTCCCCCGGACCCCCTCCCGTCCCCGGCGAGGAATAGGATCCGTCCATGAGGCGGCTTCTCCTTCTTCCCGCGATCCTCCTCGGCGCCTGCGGCGGCGGCTCGAGCACCGACCCCAACCTCGTGACCGCGGCGCAGTGCACGGCGACGGGCCTCGAGGACCTCGACGAGGTCTTCGGGGACGTGAGCGAGTTCCTCGCGTCGATCGGCGGCACGCTCCCGGCCAACGTGACCTACGACGACGCGAGCGGCGACTTCTCGATCACGGCGAGCTTCGGCACGATCGACGGCAACGTCACGTCGGCCGACGACATCAGCGACGGCATCGACGCTGGCGAGGCGGCGAGCGCGACGTGGAGCATCAACCCCGGCGGCGGCGCCACGATCACGGGCTCGGGCGTCTTCAACCTGGCGCGCACGGCGGCGAGCGTGTTCGGCATCACGGGCAACGGCTCGATCACCGACGGCACGTGCATCTTCAACGCGACGGATACCGACCTCGTGCTCGACCTCCTGTCGGGGCTCGGGCCGGTCGGGTCGTTCGACTTCAACGCGACGACCACCACCGGGCCGATCGACGGCACGATGACCTTCGACGGGTCGGCCACCGCGGTGATCATCGCGACGTTCGGCGGGATCCCCGTGGCGTTCACGATCGACCTGGACACGTTCCTCCCGCACTTCTAGGCTTTGTCTGAGAAGTCGCCGTCAGGACCGAGACCGAGCGAGGACAAGCCGGACAAGGAGCGCCGACGAAGCTGTACTGACGGGAGAAGTACTGCGAGGAGGCGCGACGCAGGCCGGCGCAGCCGCAGCCGGTCGAATCCAGGCGACCTTTCAGACAGAGCCCAGGCCCGCGGGACGCGCGCGCCGGCGATGTGCCTTCGCGCCTCTGCGTCCATCCGTGCCGCGTCGTTTACAGTGGGCGCATGATCCTGCGCAGCATCGGCAAGGCGCTCCTCGGCAAGGCGACGACGTTCCAGATCCGCGCGAGCGCCGTCCTCGGCGGCGCGCTCGGGTTCACGGCCGACCTCCAGCGCGCGCCCGCGCTGACGATCGTCCTCGTCGTCGTCCTGCTCGTGCTCAACACGAACATCTGGCTCGCGACGTTGGCCGCGCTCGGGGGATCCGCGCTCAACGTGCTCCTCCTGCCCGTGAGCTTCCACGCAGGGCGGCTCCTCCTCGACGGCCCCTTGCAGGGGCTCTTCGCCGCGCTCATCAACGCGCCGGTCACGGCACTCTGCGGGTTTCAGTACTACGCGATCACGGGGGGCCTGCTCCTCGGCCTCCTCTTCGGGTGGCTCCTCGGCGCGCTGCTGACCCGCCTCGTCCGGAAGACCCGCGAGGCGTTCCTGAGCCTCGACGCGGGCTCCGAGAAGTTCCGCGCGATCGCGAGCAAGCGCCGCGTCAGGGTCGCGAGCTGGCTCGTGCTCGGGGCGACCCCGTCGCGCGAGGCGTACGAGAAGCTCGCGAAGAAGCGCGTCGGCAACCCCGTGCGGATCTGGGGCGCGGGCCTCGCGGCCGCGATCGTCGTCGCGGTCGTGCTGCTGACGACGTTCCTCGCGGGCCCCTTCCTCGCGTCGAAGCTACGCGCGGGCCTCGAGCGCGTGAACGGCGCGACCGTCGACCTCAAGGGCGCGGCGATCGACCTCGCGGGCGGCAGCATGTCGCTCGACGGCCTCGCGATGGCGGACGCGAACGACCTCCCGACCGATCTCTTCCGCACGATCAAGGTCGAGGCGAACGTCTCCGGGGAGGACCTCCTCCGCCGCCGGCTCCGCTTCGACCGGATCGTGGTCGACCTCGCGCAGAGCGGCGCGAAGCGCGACACGCCCGGCCGCCGCACGGACACCGCGCCCGTGCCGCAGGAGGCGCCGCCCGGCGACACGCCGCCGGAGGAGGCGTACAAGACGATCGACGACTACGTGAGGGAGGCGGAGGAGTGGCGCGACCGGCTGGCGCAGCTCCAGCGCTGGCTCGAGAAGTTCGCGGGCTCGGACAAGCCGGAAAAGCCCGAGAAGCTCGAGGAGCGCCTCCGGCGGCAGATCCGCGAGCAGGGCTACGCGTGGACCGTGGCCGAGCACCTCGTGCGCGGCGCGCCGACGCTGCTCATCTCGGAGCTCCGGATCGAACGGCTGGAGGCGCTCCAGATCGGCGGCAAGCAGTTGAACATCGTCGGCACGAACCTCTCGACGCACCCGTCCCTCTCCCCCGGGCCCCCTCACCTCGTGGTCAAGTCGGAGGACGGCTCGATCCTCTTCGAGGTCGGTTCCAGGGAGACGGGCCGCGCGCTCGCGTTCGATTGGAAGGGCGTCGACGGCGACGCGATCGGGCGGGCGCTCAAGGCGTCGCCGGTGAAGGGCGGCAAGGTCGACCTTTCGCTCAAGGGGAGGTGGGAGGGCGCGGGAGCCGGAGGGGTGGATCTGAAGCTCGACGCGACGCTCCTCGGGACGACGCTCGCGCTGCCCGGCGTGAAGGGCGAGAAGAGGATCGACAAGCTCGAGCTGCCGCTCGCGGTCAGGGGCACGCTCGACGACCCGCGCGTGCTCTTCCGCGACGAGGACCTCACGAAGGCGCTCGTGGCGGCGGGGCAGAAGGAGCTCGCCTCGAAGCTCGCCGACGAGGCCAAGAAGCGCCTCGGCGACGACGCGAAGAAGGCGCTCGAGGGGTTCCTCGGCGGGAAGTAGTCCCGGCGAGGCCCGGGGGCGCCGGAGGGAGATCAGATCCCGAGCGCGCGGCGCGGATCCAGGAAGCGAAAGAGGTCGAGGAGGGCGCGCCAGTCGATCGCGGCGTGCACGGCGCAGTAGGTCCCGGCTGTCAGCAGGAGCCGGCCGGGAACGGGGAGCGACGGGAGCGCCGCGATGACCAAGCAGGCGGCGATGGCGGAAACGGCGGGCGGGCCGACGCGTCCGAAAAAGAGCCGCACCGGGATGCCGCACGCACGCAGGGCGATGAGGATCGTCGGCAGGAACAGCAGTGCCACGGAGCCTGCGTACCAGCGGGCGACGGCGAGCGGCGTCCCCTGGAGCGCGCCGGCAATGATCGCGGCGCAGACGACGGCCGTGTTGAACACGCCCATGCGCAACATGAGGCGCATCCTGCCGCCCGCCATGTAGAGCCAGCCCGTGCTGCTGAGGAGCGCCTGCAATCCCATGACGAGGCTCAGGACGGAGAAGATCGGGATCGCGCCCACGAAACGCGGACCGAGGAGGAGCCGCACGACCGGCCCCGAGGCGACAACGCAGAGCGCGCTGAGCGGCGCCGCGAGCCCCGCGACCTTCCGTATCGCCCCGAGGTAAAGGAACCGGAATCGCTCGCGGTCTTCGCGCACCGCGGAGAGGGCCGGGAACATCACCTGCGAGATGACGGCGGAGATCTGCGTGATGGGGAGCATCATCAGCGCGTAGGCCTTCTCGTAGAGGCCCAACGCGTCGCGGCCCATGAGCGAGCCGACCAGGGCGTTGTCCAACGTGCGCGAGACGTAGTTCACGACGCTGAAGGCGGTGACGTGGCCTCCGAAGCCGAGCAGCGGCCTCACGGAGGCCAGGTTCAGGGGCGCGCGGGGGGGCAGCCCGGCGGCGAGGAGCACCGCGAGGCACCATGTCCCCTGCTGCGCGGCGGAGCCGATCACCAGGGAGGCATCGCCGGTGCCGAGCAGGGCAAGAGCGATGGCGACCGCCGCACCGGACGCGACGGAGAGCAGCTCGATCGCGGCGAGAAGACGGAATCTCATCGCACGCTGGAGGACGGCGCGCCGCGTCTGCAACGCGCCCGCGAGGAGGAAGCCCGGGGAGATGCCGCGGAGCACCCAAGCCAGCTCGCGTTCGCGCAGGAGGGCGGCGATCCACGGCGCCGCGACCTGCACGGCCAGACCGACGGCAAGCGCCGCGCCCAGGTTCAGCCGCAAGAGAGTCGACTCCTGCTGCGACGTCAGGCCGCCCTCGCGGACCGCGGTGGCGCCGAGTCCCAGATCGACGAGCAGCTGCAGGAGCCCCACCACGACGGTAGCCAGCGCAACGAGGCCGTAGGGTCCGGGGCCAAGCAGCCGGGCGAGCACCGCCACGGCGCCGAGCTGGACAACCTGGCGCATCACCTGCGCGGCACCAGTGACAAAGACGCCGGAGACGACGCGCCTCTTGAGCGAGCCGAACTCAGGAGCTTGCCGCATAGAGCTCTTTCAAGCGCTCGATGCTTCTCCGCTCGTCGTAGTCGCGCTCGACCCGTGCGCGGCCAGCCCTGCCCATCGCCGCCCTTGCCGCCGGATCCCGCGACATCCGGAGCAGCGCCTGTGCCAGTGCGTCGGTGTCCCGCTCGGGCACGAGGATCCCGGAGTCGCCGTCCGCGACGGCCTCCTGGATCCCGCCGTGTCGGGTTGCGATCACACAGAGCGAGGCCTCCATCGCCTCGAGGATGCTCACGGGCAGACCCTCCGTGTCGCCGTCGGGGGCGGTCCGGCTGTTGAGCGCGAAGAGATCCGCGACCGCGAGGAGCCGGCTGACCTGGGCGGGCGGCAGGGCGCCATGCAGGCGCACGGCTGCCCGGAGCCCCGCCGCCTCGATCCGCTGCTCTACGGCGGCCCGCTCCGGTCCCTCGCCGACGATGTCCAGCTCGATGGGCGCGCCTGCGGCCCGCGCCCTCGCGACCGCATCCACGAGGTCGGGCACGCCCTTCTTCGGATGCAGCCGGGCCACCGTGACAACGCGGACGACCGGCGCTCCCGGATGCGGCGGCCGAGGGGCAGCGACCGGTACGCCCATCGAGATCACGGCGATCCGGTCGGCCGGACAGCCCAAGTCGGCGAGCCGGTCTCGCATGGTGTGCGAGACCGCGATGACCCTCCACGCCGCGGCGAAGAGGCTCTGCAACGCCCGCCGGTAGGACGGGTCGACGGCGGGAAGGCTGCTTATGTCGAATCCGTGAAAGGTCGTGACCAGGGGGAGTCCCAGCCTGCGCGCGACGGGGAGGATCCGAAGGCCGACGGGGCCGTAGTGCGCGTGAAGGAGCGTGGCTTGGAGCTCCCGCAGCCTGCACGCGAGTGCTGCCTCGGTCGAAGCCGGCAGGTGGTAGCGATGACGATCGCGCAGCCAGCGCAACGCCGTGCGCGCACGGTCGGCCGGCGTGCGCGTCTTCGGCACGACCGCGACGCGGTCGTACGGGAAGGTCGCCGGGTCCCGATGCTCGTGGGTCACGACGTGGCTGCCGAGCGCGCGGACCTGGCGGTAGATCCACACCTCGCTCGCGTTGCCGAAGGTCTCTGCGTAGACGACCGGAGGCATGGCCGCGGGATTGTACCCGGGTGCGCTTGCGCCTCGGCCGCAGCGCCTCGGACCGTGCACCGGACGCGGGCGAGGCTGCCCCTCGCCGCCGGCACATGAGACCGGTGGCGGTCATCGTGCTGCTCGCCTGAGCTCGTGCGCCGAGGCAAGCGCGCGCTCGCGCATCGTGAGCACCGCGGCGAAGAGGCGCGCGCGGAAACCGCCGAGATCTGCGAGGAAGTCGTCGCAGGCGCGGCAGAGGGCGCCGCCCTCCATGGAGTTGACGTCCTGCACGTGCCGGCCGAGCCCCAGTTCCTCGAAGAGTTCGCGGGTCTTGAACTCGTAGGCGATCGGGAAGACCGGCGTCCCGGCGCAGAGGGACAGGATGCCCATGTGCAACCGCATCGCGACGACGATGTCGTAGCTCCGGAGCTCGCGCAGCATCGCCTCCGGCCCCCGGAACCCCCCATCGACCGCCACCCGCATGCGGACCGCGGCGGGCAGCTCGGCGACGATCTCCCTCGCGACGCGCGCGTCATCCGTCCAGTACTCCGGAATCCCCTGGCATGTGGAGAGGAAGGTGACTTCGGCGCCATGCTCCACGACCAAATGCCGGACGAGCGCGCCCACGGCGGATCGCAGGGCGTGCATCCCGTCCCCAGGCCCGACTCCGCGGAAGAACGCCCAATCGCGCACCGAGATGGCGACTCGCAGCGGGGACCCCGCTCGGCGAGCACCCGCTGCCTCGAGCGTCGAGCGCTCCGCGAGCGCGAACGCAGCGTCCGCGGTCACCGCGAGCTTCGCCGCGGGAACCCCGAGGTCGAGCAGGTGCTCGCGCGATCGTTCGTCCCGCAGCAGGATGCGGACGGCCTGCTCGAAGATGGGCCTGAGCGCCTCGCGATTGTCGGGGTCCGCGAAGGGGCCCAGGGACTGGGTGAAGAGGAACAGGGGCCGCTCCAGCGCGAGCGTGAAGCGGAAGTCGAAGATGCGGGGGGCGAGGTCGTAGTTCTCGACGAGGTACGTACCGCCCGTGCTGATCACGAGGTCCGCGCGAGCGTAGGCGTCGAGGTCGCGCCGGTCCTCGCGGCCGAGCAGCGCCGCCCAGCGGGGGGCATGCCCGCGTGCCCGGAGCCGCGCCGCGGAAAGGAGCAGGCGGGTCCGCATGGCCCGCGCCGTGCGGCGCAGCCCGGGCACTCTCCCCAAACCACGGCTCGGGTAGACCTGCCTGCGGAAGCGCAGCGCGGGGTAGTACCGGGCCGCGACGTCGGCGTGGCTGTCGTAGATCGTCACCTCGACGCCATCGCCGAAGGCGTCGTGCACGATGCGCAGCAGGCCGTGGAGGATCGCGGCGTCGCCGCCGTTGAGCGCCACCGTGTTGGTGATCAGGATCCTCACAGGCCCGGACCCCGCACCTCGTAGATGAGCTGGTCGGTGAAGAGACCGGGCCGCAGCGTGGCGAAGGAGTCCACCTCCCGCCGCCTGCGACAGGAGTAGCCCTCGTGCGGCCACTCGTGGCGCACGTTGATGACCGGGGTCGCGGCCGCGGGCACGAGCCCGGCAGCCCGAAACAGCGCGTCCATCCCTGCGGGGGTCTCGATCCGCTTCCAAAGGGCGTGGCGATGGGGACGCCCACGGAAAGCGTGCCACCGGCGAGGCCAATAGCGCTCCCAGATCATGCTCGTGAACAGCGTGCCCCCCGGCCGCAGCACTTCGTGCACGCGGCGCAGGAACGCCTCACGCGACTCGATGTACTCGAGGAACCCGGAGGCCACGACGATGTCGAAGGGCGGGTCCGGCAGCGGCGCGCACACGGCGTCGTCCCAGTGCCAGCGGCGCAGGTCGAGGTCGCCCGCCTGCCGCAGCGCCTCCTCGTACTGGTCGAGGCCGACGTACCCCTCGCGCAGGCCGAGCAGCCGCGCGAGCGTGCCGAGGCCCGCGCCGACGTCCAGGACCCGCGCCCCCGCAAGACCGTGCCGGCGGAGCAGCTCTGCGAGGACGCGGAGCCGCAGGTGCGCGCGGACGTAGTAGGCGTCCGCCCCCCAGTCGTACGCTTCCGCCGCGCTGTGGTCCATCCTGCCTTCGCCGCTCCTCGTCGTCCGCCCGGGGCTCGCGCGCCGGGCGGTCCCGCGTTCAACGTGACGCGCGGATTCTAAGCGACCGTGGCCGACCTCTCTGCCGCGGGTTCGCCGACCGAGATTGGAGGCCTCCCGTCCCGGTGCCCACGCGCGCAGCTTCGTGACTCCCGCGCGCCTCTTCGAAGAGCCCCGGGAGCGCCCTCCGGTAGGTCACGTCGATGGCGGGCAGCTGCTCATGTCGAAGCCGTGAAAGGTCGTCACGACGCGGACCTCCTCGCTCGGGCCCGCTCGCGCGCCATGCCGATCCGCGCGGTGGCGCGCGGCACGGCCCTACGCGCGCAGCTTCGCGATGGTCTCGGCGAGCTTCCTGCCGACGGCGGCCACGGCCGCCTGCCGCTTCGCGTCCTTGAGCGAGCCGTCCTCCGCGAAGGCGTCGTTCGCGTGCGGCACCGCCACCTGGTCGGGCAGCACGAGCACGCGGGTGTTCGAGAGGCAGCTCCGAACGACCATCAGCCCACGGAGCCCGCCCAGCGCCCCGGGCGAGGCGGAGACGAGCCCCGCGACCTTGCCGTCGTAGCAGGCGAGCGGCGGCTCGCCGGGAGAGCTCCGCGACACCCAGTCGATCGTGTTCTTCAGGAGCGGCGTGATCGAGCTGTTGTACTCGGGCGAGGAGATCAGGAGCCCCTCGTGCGCGAGGAAGAGCTCCTTCAGCTTGCGCGCGTTCGCGGGCAGCCCCTCCGCCGCCTCGAGGTCGGCGTCGTAGACCGGCAGCGGGTAGTCGCGCAGCTCGACGAGAGTGACCTCCGCGCCGGCGGCCCGGGCCCCGTCGGCCACGATCCGTATTAATTTACGGTTGAAGGAGCCGGCGCGCGCGCTGCCGGCGAAGGCGAGGATGCGGGGCGTCATCGGGAAAGAGGATACGATGGTGGCGTGCGCGCGTGGTGGATGATCCTCCTCGTCGCGGCGGGCGCCGTCGCGCAGGAAGGGGAAGGGGCTCCGGGGAAGGGGAAGGACCCCCTTGCCGGCCTCGAGAGCGCCGACGCGGCGGTCCGCGCGAGGGCCATCCGCGCTCCGCGCCTACCGCCCCTCCACCTGCGCCAAGAGCACCTCGATCGCCTTGTCCAGCTGCGGGTCGTCGCCCCGCGCCGCGGCCTCGGGGTCACCGAGCACGAGCACGTCCGGCTCGAGCTCCAGGTTCTCGAGGTAACGGCCGTCTTCCGTCACGAAGCCCACCTGCGGCACGCCGAACGTGATCGAAGGGTCGATCTGCCGCTCCCACCATACGGCGGTGCCCGTGCCGGCGACCGGCGCGCCCACGAGCTTGCCGACGCCGAGCCTCTTGAAGACGTACGGGAAGATGTGCGCGTCCGAGTAGTTGGCCTCGCCCTGGAGCACCACCACGGGCCGGCTCCACCGCGCCCACGGCTCGCCCCCGAACGTCCCGCGCTCCTTCCCGCGCGGCTGGAGCGTCAGGTACTCGTGGCCCGAGAGGAACATCACGAGGTCGTCGTGGTTGTTGCCGCCGCCGTTGAAGCGCGTGTCGACGATCAGGCCCTCCTTGTCGCCGAAGCGGCCGAGCGTCTCCTTGAAGACCTCGCGGTAGGCGTCGTCGTCCATGCCGCGCATGTGGACGTAGCCGAGCCGCCCGTTCGAGAGCCGCGCGACGCGCTCCCGGCACCGCGCGACCCAGCGCTTGTAGAGAAGCCCCCGCTCCTCGCGCGGCGGGATCGGCCGCACGACCTCCTCGTAGACGGTCCCGTCGGGCCGGCGGAAGCCGAGCCGCACGGGTTTATTGGCCTTGCGGTTCAGCAGCGCGAAGTGCTCGACCGCGGGGCCGAGCGCCACGCCGTCGATGTGGGTGAGCACGTCGCCGGCCTTGATCTTTGAGCCCGCCTGGGCGGCCGGCCCGAGCGGGAGCGTCTCGGCCACGGTCAGCTGCTCGTCGGCGAAGAGGATGCCGAGCGCCGCGCTCTCGTCGCCGCCGTTGTCGCGCGGCCGGTAGCCGGCGCCGGTGTGCGACGCGTTCAGCTCGCCGGCCAGCTCCGAGATGAGCTCCGCGAGGTCGTAGCCGTTCTCGACGTACGGCAGGAACTGGCCGTAGTACTGGCGGAGCCCGTCCCAGTCGGCGCCGTGCAGCGTCTCCACGTAGAACTTCTCGCGCACGAGGCGCCAGCAGTGGTCGAAGAGGTAGGCGCGCTCGCCCGCGCCGGAGATCGTCATCTCGGCCTCATACGCGACGGGCTTGGCCGCGCCGTCGAGCGGCACCTTGGCGATCCCGCCGCCGTTGCGCCGCACGAAGACCGCCTTCCCGTCCTTCGCGAACACGACGTCGCCCGGCTCGTCGTCGCCCGCCTTCGTGAGCTTTCTCATCGAGCCCTCGCGCACGTCCGCGAGCCACACGTCCCACTCCCCCTCCACCTCGGCGAAGTACGCGAGCTTCTCTCCGTCGGGGGAGAGCGCGAACCCGCCCACCTTCGAGGACTGGTGGGTCACGCGCCGCGTCCGCTCCTCGCGTCCTTCGAACTCGATCTTCGTGGGCTCCGGGGGCGGAGGCTCCTCCTTCTTCTTGTCATCCTTCTCCTCCCCGTCCTCCCCCTTGGCCCCCTTCTTCCCCTTCTTGCCCTTCTCCTTCCAGCGCTCGTACTCCTCGTCGGTCATGTGGGACCGGTCGTGCGCCTCCTGCGTCAGGTCCATCGCGAGGAGGTCGGCCTCGGAGTCCCAGCTCCCGTGGTCGCGCCGCCCGAAGCGGTTCGACGCGAAGACGATCGCGGTGCCGTCGGCGCTCCACTGCGGCGACCACTCCTCGTAGCCGGAGAGCGTCATGTCCGTGAGCACGCCGGTCGCGACCTCGACGACCGCGACGTCGTAGATCCAGCGGCCCTGCTGGACGACGCCGCAGACGATCCACCGCGAGTCGGGCGACCAGTCGAAGCGCACATCGCCGTCCTCGTAGGAGTAGTTGCGCGCGGCGGGCACGAGCGCACGGCTCTGGCCCGATGCGAGGTCGAGGACCGCGATCTCGTCCCGGTTGCGGACGTACGCGAGCATCTTCCCGTCCGGGCTCATCCGCGGCTGGAACTCCTCGTCCCCCGTGTGGAGGACCGGCGTCTCCTGGAGCAGGGTGGCCCGGAAGAAGCGCTCCTCGTCGGGGCGCGCGAGCGTCGCCGCGTAGATGTTCCAGGAGCCGTCGCGCTCGCCCGCGTAGTAGAGGGTCTTGCCGTCGGCGGACCAGGAGACGTTGCGCTCCTGCTCGGGCGTGGCGGTGATGCGCTTCGTGGTGCCGTGTTCGACCGACGCGACGAAGACCTCGCCGCGCACGACGAACGCGACCTCCTCCTCGTCCGGCGACACCGCGAACTCGGTGGCGCCGTCGCGGAAGGTCTCGGCGCGCGTCGGGTTCGTGCGCTCGCCGGCGGCCACGGTGATCTTGAGCGCCCGCGGGTCGCGGCCGGGGCGCTTCGTCCAGATCCCGCCCTCGCACGCGTAGCAGAGCGTGCCGTCCGCCGCCGCGCTGAGGAAGCGGACCGGGTGCGGGCCGTGCCGCGTCAGCTGCTCGGGCGCGCCGCTCCCGTCCGCGGGCCGCGACCAGACGTTGAAGCTCCCGGAGGCCTCGCTCAGGTAGTAGATCGTCCTGCCGTCGGGCGACCAGGCGGGATCGCGGTCCTCCCCCTTGAAGTCGGTGAGGCGGCGGTGCTTCCCGCCGCTCGTCACCCAGACGTCGCGCGCGACCGACGACGTGTGGTGCTTGCGCCACTGGTTCTCGAAGCCCTTCAAGTCGGTGTAGGCGAGCGCGGTCCCGTCCGGGCTCGGGCGGGCGCCGATCGCCGGGGTCGTGAGCTCGAGCCGCGGGCGCCCCCCCTCCACGGGGACGGAGTAGAGCTCCGGGAACCAGAGGCCCGCCTGGAGCGCCTGCGGGGCGTCGTACCGCGCGGCGCTGAAGAGCACGCGCTTGCCGTCCACGGTGAAGCCCGTGGGCACGTCGTGGCCGCTGTGCGTCGTCAGCCGGAGCGCCGGCCCGCCGGCCGCGGGGACGACGAACACGTCGAAGTTGCCGTGGCGGTCGGAGGCGAACGCGATCGTCTTCCCGTCGGGCGACCACACGGGCGCGAACTCGTACGCGACGTGGCTCGTGAGCGCGCGCGCCTCGCCGCCGTCCGAGGAGCAGAGCCAGAGGTCGCCCCTGAACGAGAAGGCGACCGTGGTCCCGTCCGGCGAGATCGCGGGGTAGCGCAGCCAGCGCGCCTCCTCGGCGCCCGCTGCCGCGACGGCGACAAGAAGGAAGAGGGTGGCAAAGGCAGCTCGCATGGCAGCGCAATAGCGTACCCGCTCCCGCGCGGGGTCGGCCCCCGGACCCCCTCGGAATCCGGCGCTCTCGAGGGACCGCGCGGAGGGCGGTCCCGCTGTCGGTCAGGTGATGGTCTCCCGGCCGTCCACCTCCCTTTTCCCTGGAAGTGCGAACATCTGCCGCCCGCGCGGGTGCGCGGACAGCGGACCCTCCCGAGTCTACCGGGGGGACCGACAGTCCCGGCGGCCCGCGCTCAGCGCACGCCGTGCGAGACGAGCTGGATCCGGCCGGTCGGGCTCACCTCGGAGACGAGGCCGACGGAGGGCGCGTAGAGGATCCGGTCGGTGTCCTCGGGATCCTCCGCGTTCGTCTCCGCGACGTCGAGGCAGGCCTGGAACACGCCCGCGGGGACGGTCGCCATGGCGTCGACCGCGAGGACGGTCGCGGCGTCGATCCCCCCGTCCGACAGGAACACGTCGCCGACCTGCGGGGCCGCGGAGAACACGATCCACGGAAGCGCGCCGTCCACGCCCGCCTCCCACGAGTCCTCCGACGCCGTTGGCACGCCGTCCTCGTACTCGATCGACTCCTCGGCGAACTTCCACACGTTGCCGTCGGAGTCCTGCGCGTAGGAGTGCGTCGTGCGCTCGACGAGATCGCCGTCGACGAAGACCTGCTCCTCGACCGCGGTGCACATGACGCCGAGGATCAGGCTCGGTTCGTCGAGGACAGAGACCTCCTCGCGCCTCGGCAGGCCATCCTCGTCGCCGGCATAGGACCAGGTGCTCCCGGGCACAAGCGGCATGTAGATATGGTCGATCCCGAGGACATACGTCGGCGGCGGGGCGACGGGAGGGGGTTCCGGGGGCGGCGGCTCCTCCGTGCCGGGCTCGGTCCCGGGCGCCTCCGCCGGCGGGACGTCGCGGCCGAACGCCTGGCCCGAAGCACCGGGGGCGTCCTGCACGCACCCGACGAAGAGGAACGCGGACGACAGGATCGTCAACAGCTTCACGGCTCCTCCTTGCTACTCCCGACCCCCTTCAGGATACGCCGCGAACCTTTGGAGAACCTTAGGTTCCTCGCCTCCCGCCGCGAGGGGACCGCCCACCCGCGCCCGGAAGAGGCCCTCCTCGTGCCGGAATGAGACCTCGAGCCCGAGAAGCTCCGCGAGCGCGGTCACGAGCGAGAGCCCGAGGCCCGAGTGGCCCTCGGCCGACCGGGCCCGGTCCTTCCGCCAGAAGGGCTCGGCGATGTTCCGCAGGTCCTCCTCCGTGAGCGGTTCCGAGGGGTTCGAGATCTCGAGGAGGAACCGCGGGCCTCTCGCCTCCGCGACGCAGCGCACCGGGCCTCCGGGCGTGGCGTAGGCGAGCGCGTTCTCGAGGAGGTTCGCGAGGACGAGCGACAGCTTTCCGGGGTCGGAGTCGATGACCAGCCCCTCCGGGACGCGGATCTCGGCGCGGTCCGCGCCCGGCTGCGCGCGCAGGAGCGGGGCGATCCGGACCGGGCGACGCTCCGCCGTCTCGACACCCGCGTGGCACCGCGCGAGGAGCAGCAGGTCGACGACGACGCGCTCCATCCGCCCCGCGATGTCGTGCACGTCGGCGAAGAACCGGCGGGTCGACGCGAGGTCCTCGGGCCACCTGCCGCCGACCTCGGCGAGCGAGCGGAGCTCCGCGATCGGCGTGCGGAGCTCGTGCGCGACGTGGCCGGCGAAGCGCCGCTCCCGTTCGAACGATGCCTCGAGGCGCGCGATGAGCGCGTTCAGCTGGCGCACGATGGGGTCCAATTCCGAGGGGGCTCCGGGGGCCGAGACGCGCGCGGAGAGGTTCTCCGCGTCCAGCGCCCGCACCTGCGCCGAGATCGCGTGGAGCGGCCGGAGCCCGGACGTGACCGCGAGCCAGATGAGCAGCGCCGCGACCAGCGCCGCCGCCCCGCCGCCGACGACGACCGCGAGCCGCGTCGACGCGATGAGCGAGTCGAGCCGCTCCCGCCCGCGCGCGACGACGAGCACGAAAGAGCAGTCGGCCGGGTGCGCCGCCACCTCGGGCTCCCCCTCCGTCTCGTCGCCGGGGTCGGGGCCGGGGACGAACGACATCTGCACCGCGCGGCCGGAGCGCCCGTCCGGCAGCGCCATGTCGCGGAACGCGGGCACCCGCGCGAGCGAGTCCGTGCGCGCGAGGTTGACGCCCGGGGGCAGGCTCCCGGAGCGGCCGGGCGGCAGCACGCTGCCGTCGTGGAGCCAGATCTGGAAGTAGTCGGCCTTGTCCTCGCGCTCGAAGTTCGGCATCGCGTCCGGCACGTACTCGAACTCGACCTGGCCCTCCCCGTTGATGGCGACGAGCGAGATGAGGGCGCGCGCCTCGGCGAGGATCGCGGCATCGAACTCCTCGGTCACGCGCGCGGCCGCGATCCGCTCGACGTAGAAGAGCGTCGCCGCGATGAGCGCGACGAACGCGACCGCGAGCAGGATCATGAGGCGGCGGCGGATGGAACGCACGATGCCCTAGTCGATCAGGTACCCGTGCCCCCGGCGGGTCTGGATGAGGTCGCCGCCGGGCAGCTTCCGGCGGAGCTGGTGGACGAGCACCTCGACGGCGTTCTCCGAGGCGGCGCCGTCCCCGGCGTAGAGGTGGTCCAGGAGCTCGGACTTCGGGACGACCCGCCCGCGTCGCGCGGCCAGGTACTCAAGGACCGCGTACTCCTGGGGCGTGAGCGCGATCTCCTCCGCTCCCTGGACGACCGCCCGGCGCGCCGTGTCGACCTTCAGGGGCCCGATCCGGTGCACGGGGTCCTTCGCGTCGAACTTGCGCCGGACGAGCGCGCGGATGCGCGCGACCAGCTCCTCGAACGCGAAGGGCTTCGTGAGGTAGTCGTCGGCGCCCAGGTGCAGCCCCTCGACGCGCTCCTCGACCTGGTCCTTCGCCGAGAGGATGAGCACGTGCGTGGCGCACCCGGACGCACGGAGCTTCCGCAGCACGTCGAGGCCGTCCATCTTGGGGAGCATGAGGTCCAGGACGATGACGTCGTAGACGCCGTGCCGCGCGTAGGCGAGCCCCTCCTCCCCGTCCCCCACCACCTCCACCGCGAATCCGGAGCTCTTGAGCCCGTGGAGCAGCGAGCGCTGCAGCCGCTCCGAGTCCTCGATGACCAGCACCTTCATGATTCCGCCGCCGGGTCGCGGCCCGCGACCGCATGCCATTCTCGCACTTCGATCTTCGGATTCCCTTAGGAAGTCGGGCCGGCCGCCTCCGCCCGGGCCGCGCGCGTTCTGGAAAGGAGTACGGAGGTCTGCGGTTCCGGCGCGGGGACGCGGACCGGCCCGGGACCCACCCTACGCGCCCCACCTGAGCGGCAGCTTACCGTGCGACGCGTTCGCCGCCGAGGAGGGCCGGTACGCCGCCGCGTAGGCCCGTACAATGCCACGATGCGGCGGGGCTCTGGACTGTTGCTCCTCGCGGGGGCGCTCTTCGCCGGCGACCCGTTCGGCGGCTCGATCACGGGCGGCAAGGCGAAGGAGCTCGTCGACCGCGGCATGCCCATGCTCAAGGAGGCGGGCGAGATCTACAACCACGCCTACGTCCTCGAGGAGGGCACGCTCGACGAGCGCGAGAGCGCCGCGAGGAGGGCGGTCGCGCTCTTCGATCAGGGGACCGCGCTCCTCCAGCAGGCGCTCGAGATCGAGGAGGACGGCGGCGTCAACGCGCAGATCGTCAACGCGGCGAGAAAGCTCGCGAAGCTCCGCGCGTGGCTCTTCCACCTCGAGATGGCGCGCAAGGCGAAGGAGCGCGCGCAGGAGCCCGAGAAGGCGCCCGAGCCCAAGCCCGAGCCCAAGCCCGCGGAAGCCCCTCCTCCCCCCGCGCCCCCCTCCTTCCCCCCGGATGGCCCGCCCGCATCGCCCGCCGACGTGGCCCTGCCCGAGGCGCCGTACGACGACACCGCCGACAAGAAAGACCTCGCCGCGATCCACGCGCGCATCCAGGACTACTACCAGTCGTTCCGCCCCGAGAAGCTCGTCTTCCGCCACCGCGTCTGCCAGGGGAAGGGGAAGCTCGGCGGCGGCGCCCCTTGCGAGGAGTGCGGCGGGACCGGCAAGGCGATCAACCTGCACTATTTCCGAAAGGTCTTCTGGACGACGTACACGCCTCTTTTCCGCGACGCGCAGGGGGCTTCGGGGGCGCTGGCCGCGTTCTACGAACGCGCGCGAAAGGACCCGGACGCCGTCGGCGCCGTCGTCAAGGCGTGCAAGGTCACGGGCGTCGACTACCACGGCGTGTGGGCGCGCGCGAAGGTACAGCTCTCGACCGCCGCGGGCGCCGAGGAACGCGCGATCACGCTCGTCGGGATCGGGAGCACGTGGTTCTTCTACCAGCCGGGCACGGACCGGGAGCTGATCGAACGATGAGATACGCGAGCCTTCTCCTCCTCGCCGGCGCGGCGTTCGCGGACGACCAGGCGGACGCGGCCGTCGTGCCGGTGATCCGCGACTACTACGCGACGCTCTCCGGCCCCACCCCCTCCATCGAGAGCGTGCGCGACCGGCTCGTACCGCTGATGAAGCAGCTCGGGCCGAAGACCGGCCCCTCGGTGCGCAACGTCATCCGCCGCGGCTTCGACAAGAAGTACAAGAAGGAGCTCCCGTACCTGCGCTGCCTGTGCGAGATCCTCGCGGCCGGCGGGGATCCGGGGATCAACCTCCTCTACAAGCAGTACGAGGGCTCGAAGAAGGACGACGCGCTCCGCGCCGCGATGGCCGAGGTGCTCGGCGCGTGCGGGGACGAGGAGGCGCTCGACCCGCTCCTCAAGATGGCGTTCGACAAGACGCCCGAGGTCGCCGCGGCCGCGGTCGCCGCGTGCGGCAAGTACCCGAAGGTGAAGGAGGACACGCGGAAGGCGGCGGTGAAGAAGCTCATCGAGCTCTACGGCAAGGTCACGGACGACGCCGCGGGGAAGGCGCCCGACTCGACGCAGATGAGGATGTACGAGGCGCTGCGGCCGGCGATGAACGGGACGCTCACGGCGTTCACGGGCGAGGCCCTCGACAGCGCGGCGGCCTTCAAGGCGTGGTTCCAGGAGAACGGCACGAAGCCCTGGTCCGAGTAGGGCCGGCGGGCTGGCGCGGCACGGCGCGTGCTCCCGTTCCCTCGGCAGAACCGATGTCGAGGAAATTGGTCATCCTTCTCGGTGCGATCGTCGGGGGGTGCGGGGGCGCAGGCGGGAGCGCCCCCGTCCCCAGCGCGGAGGCGCTGCTCGACGGGCCCGTCGGCGCGACGCTCGACACGCTGCTCGGCGCGATCGACCTCGCCGCGGCCGACGCGCGCGGCGGCGACGCACGCGTGCGCGGCGAACCGGTGCGGATCCTCCTCGACGTGGCACCCGATGGGAGCGTGGACGTCGAGGCGGTGGGCTCGCGGCGGACGGAGGCCACGTTGCGGCTTGTCCCGGACCCGGACAAGGGGACCGGGGTGACGGGCACGATCACCACGGAGTCGCCGGACGGCACGCTGGTCGAGGCGACGCTCGAGCGTGTGTACGTGCGGACGGTCGCGGACCTGCCGGGCGTCGGCACGGGCGCGGTCTTCTCGTCCGGCAACGTCGATTTCGAGGTGCGCTCGGACGGCGACCTCGTCGCGACGGGCACGGCGGCCCTGATCGGCCGCCGCGCGGTGGTCGCCCTGACGATCGCCGGCGAGCACAGCACGTCAACGGTTGACCTGAACTGACGCCGCAACTCCGCGCGCGGGCCGGGGTTGTCGCCGCCGGAGTGCGCCAGCGGTGGCGCAGTCCTTCAGCGCGGCGCGTCCTCCTGCGGCAGCTCCTTCATGAGCTTCGCGCCGGCGAGCGAGGCCCCGAGCCGCCACGTTTCGTCCTCCCACCGCCTCGTCAGTTCCGCAAGCTTCCGGATCTCCTCCGCGACCTCGGCGGGAACCTCGATCTCCTCGATCTCGGACGGCTTCGCGTTGCCGATGCCCGTCAGCTCGTTCCGCGCGTGGTCGGCCGGGAACGCGTAGAGTCGCGGCTCTGCGGCCTTGCCCGCGAGCAGGTCCTTGGCCTGGTAGACGAGCATGCAGGCGATCCTCAGGTCCGGGAAATAGATCTCCTGCACCCAGCGCCCTCCGCCGTGGACGAGGTCGCAGCCGGACTCCGCGTAGACGATCGCGTAGCGCTGGGCCTTCACGGTCTTCGGCGGCTCGCAGGCGGCCACGAACGCGACCGGGACGAGGAGGACGAGGACGAGCGGCAGCTTCGGCATGAAACGCTCCTTTCCACCCTCTTGGACGGATCCCAAGGGATCCCGTTCGGGGGCGGGGCGCCTTTTGACCTGTAACTGACGGGGCGCGCGCGGCGTTCCCAGAACCGGACGATGTTGACGCTTCTTCTCCTGACGGTCGCGATCTCTCTCGGCCAGTGGATCCTGACCGGCCGCGCGCGGCGCGAGGCAACGCATCTGATGCGCCCCGCCGACGAGTGGGACGCGGAGGACGTGGACCGCTGGCTCGCGCTGATCGAGCCCTTCCCGCTGCGCAAGCCGACGCACGGCCGCAAGTCGTAGCGCTACGGTTCCCCGGGCCCCTCCTCTTCCACCTTGCGGGCTGAAAACCGCCGGATCGCGACCGGCGCATCCGCCCGGATCCCCGCCTTCCTCCGGCATGCCGCGACCTGCGCCGCCGCGGTCTCGATGCCCTCGATGCCGGGCAGGAGCACGGCGCGCCGCCCCGCCGCGTCGCGCACCTCGATGCCGTAGCGCGCGGGGTCGAGGTCCTCGAGCCGCGCGGGCTCGAGCGGGCCGAGCACGGTCACCTCGATCGCGCACGCGTCGATCTCGTCCGCGGCGAGCGGCGGGAACCGCGGATCGTCGAACGCCGCGACGACCGCGCGCTCCATCGTCTCGCGCACGAGGTCGTCGTGCTGCGGATCGAGCGTCCCCATGCAGCCGCGCAGCTCGCCGCGGATCCGGAGCGTCACGAAGACCGCGGCCCGCGGGAGCGTGAAACGGGGGGGGCCGGGGGGCCGCCCCAGGAGCCGCGCGCGGATCGCCTCGCGCGCCGCGGCCGGCAGCGCGGACAGGTCGTGCACGCGGGAGATCCTACTCCGGAAAGATCGTCAGGTGGATGGGCGTGTCGTCGCGGACGATGCCGTGGCCGACCGGGCGGCCGCCCGGCGCCAGGAACGTGACGCGCGCGACGCCGGCGCGGGGCGGGCTCTTGTCGAACTCGTCCTCGGGAACGTCGAGCCGCTCGCGCACGATCCGAAGGCCGCGGCCGGGCATGCCGTCGAGGAGTTTCTGCACGACCTCGGGGCCCCGGCCGACGCCGCGGGGCGGCGCGATCCGGATCCCGTCCTCCCCGGCCTCGAGGAGGTAGCCGCGGAGCAGGCGCGCCGCGAACGCGAGCATCGTGTCGTGATCGAGGAAGAGCTCGGTGCCGAGCAGGTCGCCCTTCGCGTCGAGCACGGCGAACCCGATCGCGGCGGGGTCCCGGTCGAGCGCGTCGACGAGCTTGTTCACCGCGCGGTCGCGGTCCCGCGCGCCCTCCGCGAGCAGCGCCGGGAGCGGCTTGTCGCCGTACTCCGTGTTGAGCCACTTGAGGAACGAGGCGTCCTTGCCGGGGGTCGCGAGGAGCGCGCGCTGCCGCGCCTTCGGGCCGAGGATGAGATCCTGCGCCTCCACGTCCTCGGTCGACTTCGTCGAGACCGCGTCGGCCCGGACGATCGTGAAGAACCGCGCCTTGCCGCGCTCCGCCCACGCGCTCGCGCTGATGATGCACGTGCGCCGCGCGCTGTCCGTGCCCGCCCACACCTCGCCGAGCGGCGCGAGCACGGGCCGCCCCTTGCCGGACAGTTCGTCGAAGAGGATGCGCCCCTCGCTCTGGTCCTTCGCGCGCCCGGTCGCAGGCTGCGGGGAGTCGAACGGCTTGAGCTCCGGCGGTCGCGAGAGGACGACGAGCGCCTCGCTCGGCTGTCCGGCCGGCGCGTAGCCGGCGACGATCGCGCTCATCTCGGCGCTCATCGGAGGCCCCGTGAACGGTGCCGGGTCCGGCGGCCTCGAGAGGAGCACCTCCTGCTGCCGCATCATGTCCTCGAGCTCGACCGCGTGGCGCGACGGCATGTGGTCGGAAAGGCGCATCCTGTGGACGACCTCGGCCTTCGCGGGTTCGTGCGGGGCGAGCGCCGAGCCCTCGAGGGCGAGATCCGGCCGGGGAGCGAGCGGTGCCACCGCGGCCGGCGTCCCGCGCGGCGGAACCGGGGGGGTTCCGGGGGCCGTGGAGCGGGCGAGCCCGTAGCCCGCGGCCACCGTGAGCAGGAGCCCCGCTGCCAGCGCGACCGGGCGCCAGAACGGGGCGCGAACGCCCGCGGCCAGCGCGGTGTCGATCGTGCGCGCCCGCGCAAGCGCGCGGGTCATGAACGCGGGCGACGGCGGCGCGCCGTGCTCGGCTGCGTCCCACTCGCACAGCTTCCGGTTCAGCAACCGGTACGCCTCGATCTCCCGGCGCAGCTCGGGGTCGCGCTTCGAGACTTCCTCGACGCGCGCCGCGTCCGCGTCGCGCAGCTCGCCGTCCACGTAGGCGGAGAGTAGTTCCCGCATCTCGTCGCTGATCATGACTCCGTGCCCTCGAACAGGGGGGAACGCTGCAGGATCTTGAGCAATGCCTTCCTGCCGCGGTGGATCAACACCTTCACCTCGTTGAGCGAGAGATCGAGGACGTCCGCGATCTCCCGGTACTTGAGCTCCTCGAGCTCGCGCAGCACGATCACCTGCCGCTGCATCGGGGGCAGCCGGCCGATCGCGTCGCGCACGAGCTGGCGCTCCTCGACGATGCGCGCGTGGGACTCGGGCGCCGAGCGCTCGTGGGGCTCGGGCATCCCGTCGAGGACCGGGTTCTCGAACGACTGGAAGTCCGGAAGCGATTTCCGGTTCATCCGCCGCAGCGTGTCGAGGCAGAGGTTGTTGAGCACCTTGTAGAAATAGGTCGTGAATTTCCCCGCGGGCTCGTACCGGCTCGCGTTGCGGTAGAGCTTTAGGAACAGCTCCTGCGAGACATCCTCGGCGATGTGCCGGTCCCTGAAGATCCGGTAGGCGTAGCGGTGCGCCGCGCCCCCATAGGCGCGCATGAGCTCTTCGAACGCCGCCACGTCCCCGGAGGCCATCCGGGCCATGAGCGCCTCGCCAGGAGCCGCCATCTTCTCCGTCATAAGTAACGCAGCCGGTGTCCTCCCTGCCACGCACTCGACGTACCGTGCCGGACACCGTTCGATGAAAACCTGGTTTCCGGGCCTGCTGACCGGCGCCGACCGCGCGTCGAGCCCCCGTTCCCCATCGCAGAAACCAGATATCCACGCTATCGGAGCCTGGCACCGTAGCGCTAGGAACGGGCTTTGCCCCCGGAGCCCCCCATCATCCATCTCAAGCGGCTTTTCGGATTGGGCAGTGTCCCCAATAGAGGACAGGATACGATGCTGGAAGTCATGAAGGCCCTGATCATCGACGACGAGCCGGGCATCCGGGAGGCCCTCCGGATGACGCTCAAGGGCGGGCGGATCGACGCGGTCCTCGCGGAGGACGGCGAGACCGGCCTCGCGGCCGTCGAGGCCCGCACCGACCTCGGGCTCGTCTTCCTCGATATCAAGATGCCGGGCCGCGACGGCCTCGACATCCTGAAGGAGATCCGCACGCTGCGGCCCGACCTGCCCGTGATCATGATCTCGGGGCACGGGACCATCGAGACCGCCGTGGGCGCCACGAAGCAGGGGGCCTACGACTTCCTCGAGAAGCCGCTCGACCGCGACCGCGTCCTCCTGCTCGCGCGCAACGCGCTCGAGCAGGCGCGCGTCAACCGCGAGAACCGGCAGCTGAAGGAGCGCGAGGCCGCGCGGATCCTCGGCAACTCCGCGCCGATCAAGGAGCTGCTCGCCGCGATCGACCGCGTCGCGCCCACCCACGCGCGCGTGCTCGTCACCGGCGAGAACGGCACGGGCAAGGAGCTCGTGGCGCGCCGGCTCCACGACCTCTCGCCGCGCGCGAACGGCCCGCTCGTCGACGTCAACTGCGCGGCGATCCCGAAGGACCTCCTCGAGAGCGAGCTCTTCGGCCACGAGAAGGGGTCGTTCACGGGCGCGCACCAGCAGAAGAAGGGGAAGTTCGAGCTCGCCGACGGCGGCACGCTCTTCCTCGATGAGGTCGGCGACATGGACCTCGCCGCCCAGGCGAAGGTGCTGCGCGTGATCGAGCAGAGCCGCGTGGAGCGCGTCGGCGGCGCGAAGCCGATCGAGGTGAACGTCCGCATCGTCGCCGCGACGAACAAGAACCTCCTCGAGGAGGTGAAGGCGGGCCGCTTCCGCGAGGACCTCTACTACCGGCTGAACGTGGTCGAGCTGCGGTGCCCGCCGCTCCGCGAGCGCCGCGAGGACATCCCGCTGCTCGCGGCCGCCTTCCTCGCCGAGGCCGTGAAGCGCAACGCGACGGCGCCGCGCCTCTTCGACGACGGCGCGGTCCAGGCGCTCGCGCGCGAGGACTGGCCGGGCAACGTCCGGCAGCTCCGGAACGTCGTCGAGCAGCTCGCGATCCTCGCGCCGAAGGAGATGATCGCGGCAGAGGACGTGGCGGCGATCGTGCGGTCCGGCGCGCCGGCCGCGGCCGGCCCGGACGACCCCTACCGCGGCGCCCGCACGTTCGAGGAGTTCAAGGACGTCGCCGAGAAGGACTTCCTCGTGCGCCGGCTCGAGGAGAACGGCTGGAACGTCAAGAAGACGGCGGAGCTGCTCGGCATGCAGCGGTCGAACCTCTACAAGAAGCTCGAGAGATACGGCATCCGGAAGCCCGAGCGGTAGCCCGGAACGAGGGGGGGTGCGGGGGCGGTGAAGGCGGTGCGTCAGAGGGGCCTCGTGCTCCTCGCGGCGGGGCTCGCGTTGCTCCTCACGTGGGCGGTCGCGCCCCGGCCCTCCGGCAGCGCCGAGGACGAGCTGCGGGCGGGCGAGGCGTACCTCCGCGAGCGGTTCGGCGAGTGGCGCGGCCGGGTCGAGCGCGCGTCCAGGCGGCTCGCGGCGCTGCCGGAGGCGCCCCTCCGCGACGACTTCGAGGCGGCGGCGCGAATCGTGGACGAGGAGAGGATCGACGGCGTCGCGATCGTCGACATGGACAACCGCGCCCGCGTCTGGGCGGGGCGGACGTTCGATGCCGACCCGGCGCTCGACTTCTTCGGCGTCGCGCCCGGCGTCGACGCCGTGCGGGTGCTCGACGTCCCCGCCCACCGGGTGCTCTTCGCCGCGCGCGCCGCCCCCGGCGGCGCGATCGCGGTCGCCTACCTCGCGTTCGACGAGCGCTTCCCGTCGCCTCGCGACCTCGCCCGCGAGGTCGCGCGCGCCGCGCACCTCGCGGAGGTCCAGCTCCGGTTCCGCAGCGAGCCGCCGCACGCCGCCGAGGACGCCGCGCGCCCCCGCCTCACCGTCGTGCTGGACGACAACCTCGTCCGCGCGACGCTCGTCGCGCGGAGCGGGGCGGAGCGCGACGCCGCAGCCGCGAAGGCCCGCGGCCGGCGGCTGCGGATCGCGCTCGCGCTCGCCGCCGTGATGCTCGCGTTCGGCGCCTGGCGGGGCGCGCTCCGCGCGATGGACGAGGGCGCGCGCCGGACGCTCGTGGGGCTCGGGCTCCTCGCGGCCCTGCGCGCGCTCCTCGCGATGGGCCAGCCCGTCTGGGGCGATCCCGTCGACACGCTGCTGACCGGCCTCGCGGCGCTGCTCGCGGGGTTCCTCGTCGTCCGGTGGGCGGAGCGCGAGATGTCGCGCCGGACGGCCGCCCTGCTCGCGGGGCCCCTCCTCGTCGCGTGCGCCCTGCTGCCGCGCGGCTACGCCTTGCTGGTGGCGCGCCTCGTCGAAGGGGACGTCGTGCTCTTCGACCCGGTGCGCGTCCTCCCGGACCGGGACGCGGCGCTCCTGCTCGCGGGGCTCTGCCTGCTCACGTGCGCGCTCTTCCTCGCGATCCGCGCCGCCGTGCTCCTCGCGCGCCGGGCGCGCCCCCTCCTCGCGCTCCTCCCCTATCTCGCCGTCGCGGCGGGCCTGCTCCCGCTGTGGGGCCCCGCGATCGCGCTGCTCGCGTTCATCGCGGGGCACAACCTTGTCCGCGTCGCGACGCGCCCCGAGAAGGCCGCCGGCATGGCCGTGCTGGCGGCGCTCGCCTCGTTCCCCCTCCTGTACGAGGCGCAGCAGGCGGACTTCGCGCACGAGGTCGGCGAGCGCATGGGCGCGCTGGTGCGGCACGACCAGCGCGAGGAGGCGGCGAGGGAGATCGACGAGGCCGTCGGCCGGATCCTCGACCCCGCCGAGGGCGTCGAGGGCACCGTCGCGTACGCGCTCGCGATGCGCGAGGGGCTGCAGCACCTCGCGTTCCGCATCTGGTCGGCCGCGGGCTGGGACGTGACCGAGCCGTGCGCGCTCCAGGTGTGGGACGCGGACGGCAGGCTCGTGAGCGCCTTCGACTTCGACAGCCCGCCCGTGCTGTGGCTGCCGAAGGGCGAGCGCGGGAGCGAGTCGGTGTTCCAAGGGGAGGGGCGCGGGGAGGCCATCCGCTTCTACGCGCGCGACTTCGAGTTCCGGACGAGCGGCACGGACCAGCTCGTCGGCAAGGCGCGGCTCTCCGTCCCCGACCGGTGGGACGTGCTCCTCCTCTCCGCGAAGCGCCCGTCGCTCTTCAGCGAGCCGCTGGACCTCGGCGTCCCCGACACGCCGATCCTCATCGCGGAGCTCGGGCCGGACGGCAAGCCGCTGCGGTCGAGCGCGTCGACGACGGCGGAGATCACGCCGCCGCCGCTCGCGCTCCAGGCCGAGGCGCGGCAGAAGGGCTACGCGACCGAGCGCACGACGTGGCGCGACAGCGACGCCCGCATGGTCCTCGCCGCCGGGAAATACGACTTCGGCGAGGCGCTCTTCGAGGAGGACTTCCTCGTGCAGGCGAGCTTCGTCTTCTCGAAGATCCTGCTCACCTACTCGGGCGTCCTGCTCCTCTACGCACTCGGGATCCTCGCGCTGCGCCGCGGCCGCGTCACGCTGCTCTTCCGCCACCGCGTGGCGCTCGTGCTCGTGCTGCTCTCGATGCCGCCGGTGGTGCTCCTCGCGATCCACGGCTGGCGCCAGATCGGGGAGCGCCACCGCGTCGCGGTCGACGAGCGGCTCGCGCGCCGGCTCGACCTCGCGGAGACCCTGCTCCAGGGCCGGAAGGAGCCCGTGGACGACGAGTGGTGCATGCGGCTCGCGTCCGAGCACCTCGTCGACATCAACGTCTACCGCGGGGGCGGCCTGATGGCGACGAGCCGCCCCGGGCTCTGGGACACCGGCCTCGTGAGCCGGCGCCTCGCCGCGGACGCCTACGTCGCGCTCGTGCTGCTGGACCGCGACGACGACGTGCAGAGCGAGTTCTTCGGCCACTCGGCCACGCTGCGCACGGCCTACCGCAAGGTGCGCGCGGACTGGGACGGCACCGACATCATCCTCGGCGCGCCCGCGCTCGAGGACCGGCGCGCGCTCGAGCGGCAGGTCGCCGCGTCGGTCGCGCTCCTCCTCGCGATCTTCTTCGCGACCGCGCTCGTCACCGTGTTCATCGCGCTCCTCCTCGCACGCTCGCTCACCCGGCCCGTGGTCGTCCTGCGGGAGGCGACGAGCCGGGTCGCCGCGGGCGAGCTCGACGCCTCGCTGCCGGAGACCCGCCGCGACGAGTTCGGCGACCTGATCCGGGCGTTCAACCGGATGACGCGCGAGCTGATCGACGCGCAGGACCTGCGCGCGCGGGCCGAGAAGGCCGCTGCGTGGCAGGCGGTCGCGCGGCAGGTGGCGCACGAGATCAAGAACCCGCTCACGCCGATCAAGCTCACGGTCCAGAACCTGCTCGCGGCCTACCGCGAGGACCCCGACGTCTTCGCCGCGGAGTTCGAGCGCGGCGGCAGGCTCATCCTCGACCAGATCGACGCGCTCCAGCGGATCGCGGGCGCGTTCCACGCGTACGCGACGTTCCCGACGAAGCAGACGCGGCCCGTGGACGTCGGCGCGCTCGTGCGCGACGTCGGGGACCTCTACGCCGCCGCCGGCGGCAGCGCCGTCCAGGTCGAGGCCCCCAGCCCCCCCCTCATCGTGCGCGCCGACCGCGACGAGCTGCGACGCGCGCTCATCAACCTCGTCACGAACGCCCGGCAGGCCGGCGCGATGCACGTCCTCCTGCGCGCGGTGCGCGAGGACGGCCTCGCGCGGATCGACGTGCTGGACGACGGCGCCGGCATCCCCCCCGAGCTGCACGACCGCATCTTCGACCCCGCGTTCACGACGAAGGCCGCGGGCGCGGGGCTCGGCCTGCCGATCGTCAAGCGGATCGTCACCGACTACCAGGGCCACATCGAGGTCGAGTCGGCACCGGGACGCGGCACGCGCTTCACGATCCGGCTGCCGGCGGTAGAGTAGGTCCTCATGTGGGCCGCGTGGGCGGTGATCGCCGTGAGCCTCGTCGGCCTCGCGATCAACCTCTACTTCGTGTCGCTCTTCTACCCCGTGCCGGCGTGGTTCTCGGGCGCGCTCGGCGGCGCGGCGCGCGCGTGCGGGATCGACGGCGGCGCGTGCAAGCGGGTCGTGCACACGCCGTACGCGCGCCTCTTCCGCGGCAAGCCGAACGTCGTCGCCGGCCTGCCGTGGAGCATCCTCGCGATCGGGTGCGCGGCGGCCTGCCTCGCGACCGGCACGTTCCCGCTCTGGTGGCCGTGCCTCCTGATCGCGGTCGCGAGCGTCGCCACAGGCATCTACCTCACGTTCGTGCTCTTCTTCGTGCTGAGGGAGCCGTGCCCATTGTGAATCGCGGGGCACGCGATCAACGCGGCGGTCGCCGTGTTGCTCCTGTTCCTGAGACCCTAGCCCAGGGCTAGGCTCCGGAGGAGGAGGGGGTCCGGGGGCCGGCGCGGAAAGGACGCGGGTGCGGCCGGACGCCGCACCCGCGAACGAAAGGAGAACGGTGATTCACTCTGCCGAGAGGACCACGTAGCGGGCGTGGTCGCCGTCGCGCACCCTCAGGAGGACGCGACCGTCCCCGGCCTTCGCCAGCGCGGCGTCGAACTCCGCGACCGACGTGACCGGCTTCCGGTCGACGGACTCGATGAGGTTGCCCGCCGCGATGCCGGCGCGCTCCGCCGCCCCGCCCGGGGCCACCTCGCGCACGAGGACGCCCTTCGTGTCCGCGTAGCCGAGACGCGACGCGAGGTCCTCGGTCAGCGGGGCCACCGCGAGGCCGAACGCGGCCGTCTTCTCGGGGCTCGAGGCCGGCGCGCCGGCCTCGCCGGGCTGTTCGCCCAGCGTCGCGGGCACGTGCTGCTCCGCGCTGTCGCGGACGAGCGTGAGGTCGACTTTGGTGCCAGGCGCGAGCATCGCCACGCGGTTCCTCAGCTCGCCGGTGTCCGCCACGGGCCGGTCGTCGACGGCCACGATCACGTCGCCCTCGCGCACGCCGGCCTTCGCCGCGCCGGAGTCGGCCGCCACCTCGGACACGAGGGCGCCGTGCTGCTCCTTGACGCCGAAGGAGGCCGCGAGGTCGGGCGTCAGGTCCTGCACGACGACGCCCAGGTAGCCGCGGACGATGTGGCCGGTGGCCACCAGCTGGTCGCGGATCATCCTGGCGAGGTTGCTCGGGATCGCGAAGCCGACGCCGTTGTTCGCGCCGGTGCGGGAGAGGATCGCGGAGTTGATCCCCACGACCTCGCCGTCGAGGTTCAGGAGCGGGCCGCCGCTGTTGCCGGGGTTGATCGCGGCGTCGGTCTGGATGAAGTCCTCCTGGGCCGCGATGCCGACGCGGCTCCTGCCCTTCGCGCTCACGATGCCCGCGGTCACGGTCTCGCGGAGGCCGAACGGGCTGCCGACGGCGACGACCCACTCGCCCACCTCGAGGCGATCGGAGTCGGCGAGGCGGAGGAAGGGGAGGTCCTTCGCGTCGACGCGCACGACCGCGAGGTCGGTCTCTTGGTCCGCGCCCACGACCTTGCCCTTGAGCTCCCGGCCGTCCGCGAGGCGGACGTCGAGGCGCTCGGCGCCGGCGATGACGTGGTTGTTGGTGAGGATGAGCCCGTCGGCGGAGACGAGAAAGCCGGAGCCCTGGCCGACGCGCCGGCCCTGCTCCGGCATGCGGAAGTGGGGGAAACCGGGCGGGAACCCGCCCTCCTGCATCGCCGTCTCGTCGGCGCGCTCTTCGACCCGGATCGAGACGACGGCGGGGGTGGCCTTCCTCGCGACGGCGGTGAACGCGTGGCTGATGCTCCGCGCGGCGGCGACCGCGGCCGTGTCGTCGGCGGCCGTGTCGGCGGCCCGGGCGGTCGCGGCGATCGCGAGGCCGACGAGGAGCGCCGCGAGCCAGGTCCGTGGTTGTCTTGCAAGCTGCAGCATGCGTGCGATTCCGTTCCCGCGGCCCGATTGCCGCAGGGGGGCCGGGTCGAGGCCCGTCCCGAACGGGAATACGAAGGCACGCGCGACCGCAGCCTGTTTTTTTCGCGGGGCCGCGTGCGACGCCCCCCGCGCCCCCCTACTTCGACAGCGAGAGGTAGACCATCCGGAGCTGGTACAGGCAGTCCGCGAGGAACTTGTCCTCCTCGGACGTGCGGTTGCCCTTGGTCTTCTCGTCGAGGATCTGGAGCAGGTCGATCGCGAACTTCGCCTGCGGGAGATCCTTCTCCTTCTTCTTCGTGATCGGGTTCTCGATCTGCCCGAGCGCGACCGCGGCCTGCGTCGCGTAGGTCGAGACGATCACGTCGAAACTCGGCTTCATTTCCGGCCTCGCCACGCGGACAGTCTACCCGCCCCCCCGATCACGCGCGGAAATGCACGCGCGCGAGCCGGATCGCCTCGCGCACCCTTTCGGGCTCGCACACGATGACCGCGGGCGCGAAGGTGGGCATCGCGTCCGCGAGCCCCTGGACGTCGGCCTCGAGCGGGTCGAAGGACGCGCCCAAGAGGAACCGCTCGGCGACGGTCAGGTACTCCTCGCCGCCGCGCGCCGCGTCGTGCCAGTAGCCGACGTGCTTGAGCATGTCGTGGATCTTCTCGATCTCGTCCGGCGACGGGTGGTGATCCTCGTCCGGCGGGGTGCAGAGCCCGATCTTGAAGCGGCGCAGCGCATGGAACCGGCGGCACAGTCTGTCGAGCGAGGCCTCGCGGTCCTCGTCCGCGGGGCCGCCCTCGACGACGAGGAGCGGCGCCCCGATATCGGGGCCCGGCGCGTCGGCGAACACCGCGACGATCCTCACCCGCCGCGCGAGCGGGACCAGCGCCTGGGCCTCGGCCGCCGTCGGCGCGCGGTGGAGCGCGACGGCGTTCACGCCAAGATCCTTGAACGAGGAGACGGCCGCGTCGAGCGTGAGATCCCCGGCGGCGCAGGCTGTCGAAAGGGCGAGCACGCGGGGGGAGCATAGCAGGTCGGGGCCGCCCGCGGCCAGCCCTCCGTGCGGCAGCGCTGCCGCGCCTCGGGGACGCCAACCCCCTGCTCCGCCTCGGCTTGCGGCGATTGCGCAGGTCAACGGTTAACCTGTGCGGATGCGGAGGGCGCTGGTCCCCGGGACCCTTCTCGTGCTGGCCTTGGCCTACCTGATCTTCACGTGGCCCCGCACGGCGCACGTCTCGGAGCTCGTCCCCGAGGACTTCGCGTTCGGCGTCTTCACGAGCTCGCTCGACGACCTGAGCCGGCTCTACGAGAGGCCTTACGCGCAAAAGGACGCCGATCCGGCGCGGCTCCGCTTCGGCGGGCCCTGCAACGATCCGGGGCTCGGCGGCGTCGACTACGACCTGCCCGCGGGGAGCTTCTGGACGAAGGACCTGAAGGAGGAGATCTTCCTCATGCCGGTCCGGAAGGTGCCCGCGTTCGAGGACGCCTTCGAGCGGGAGCGGGAGAACACCCGCATGCGGGAGCCCGAGCGCGTCGCCAAGAGCTACCTCTCCCTCTCGGAGCAGCCGGTCCGGGCCCGGCGCGGCCGCCGCAACGACCTCGTCCTCTCGGCCGTGCGCTACCCGCTCGCCGCCTGCGGCCGACCGCGCGACGGCACGATGCTCACCGCGATGCTCGTCTACCTCCTCGCGCGCGAGGCCCCGAGGAAGCCCGAGGCGCCGCTCCTCCTCCAGCAGATGACGCGCCTGCCGAGGGGCGCCGCGGACCTGGTCGCGCGCCAGTGCCAGGATCTCGTGATCGGCTTCCCGATGCCCGAGACGCCGGACGCGCCCGTCCGGGTCGAAGGGGAGGCGATGCTCGTGCCCACCGCGATGGTCGCACGCTCGGCGCACCTCGCCGCGGAGCTCGACCTCGCCGACATCGCGCGGAGCTTCCCGTACAACACCGTGCTCTTCGGCGGCCTCGTCCTCGACGCGCCCGGTTGGCAGGAGGTCGGCCTGCCGCTGCCGGTCGGGAGCGCCGCCTTCGCGTGCGGCATCGTCGAGGAGAGGATCCACGCGCGGCGCTACACGCTGCTCCTCGCCGCGCGCTCCGCGTCTCCGCACGACCGCGAACGGCTGAAGGAGCAGGGGCTCGCGATCCTCGTCGGCGACACGACGAAGCTCACGTGGAACGTCGTCGAGGACGGCAAGGCCGAGGTGCGCACGGCCGCGCTCCCCGACGCGCCGGCCTGGCTCGCGCAGGTGCTCCGCCCCGACGCGGCCGAGCCGCCGCCCGTCTACGTGTCGGCGACGGAGGAGCGCGGCATCTGGTACTGTGCGATCGGCTCGCAGGCGGAGGGGACGGTGCGGCGCGCGCTCGGGTGCCTGCGCGACACGCCGGAGCTCGGGCTCTCTCGCAGCAAGCCGGTGGCGGCGCACAAGCGGTTCCTCGAGGGACCGCACGTCGGCCTCGCGCTCGTGACCGCGGCCGGGCTCAAGGCGTTCGAGACGCAGATGCCCTACTTCGAGATCGCCTCGCTCGACCAGCCGGCGGCGATCACCGCGGTGCTCGACGTCGACGAGCGCGCGAAGCTCGAGATCCTCATCGCGCGCGCGGAGTAGCGGACCCGCCTCCGCCAAGGCTACGGCGGGCAAGCCGGGGGGGCTTCGGGGGCCGCCGGCCGCTCAGCCCGAAACCGCACGCGTCCGTGCGCCCGGGCCCCGGCGCTCAGCCGCCGCCGAAGGCGGTCGGCTGCAGCGCCGCGATACCGCCTACCTCGACTTGAGGAACTGTTGCAGCGTGTTCCAGATCTCCCTGACGTGCTCGTCCCTGCCACCGAGCTCGAAGTAGCGCTCAAAGTGCTTTTGAGCCTTCTCGGTGCGCAACGTGTTCGTGTAGAGCGGGTTCTGCGCGATGCAGAGGATGGCGAGGTTCTTGTGGGCGTCGAGGAAGCTGTCGTCGAGCTTGAGCGCCGCCTCGTAGGAGGCGATCGCGTCGTCGTAGCCCTTCTCGCGCTCCTGCACGACCGCCACGAGGAACGGCCCCATCGGGCTCTTCGGCTGCGCCTTCGCGAACCGGCGCGCCGCCTTCCCGGCATCGTCCGTGTCCTCGTCCTTCAGGTAGGCGACGACCGCCGCGCGCGCGATCTCGGGATCGTCCTTCGCGAGCCCCGCGGCCTTCTCGATCTCCTTCCGCCCCTTGCGGCCCTCGGTGGTCCGCATGCGCGCGATCCCGAGGAAGCAGAGCGCCCGCGCGGAGTCCGGCGCCGCCTTCACGGCCTCCTCGAGCACCCTGAGCGCCTCGGCGGCCTGGTCCCGCTCGAGGAGCGCGCGGCCGAGGCCCGTGAGCAGCGGCTCCGCGCCCGGCTTTTTCCCGAGCGCCGCGCGGAACGCCTTCTCCGCCTCGGCAGGGTCGCCGAGCATCAGCCGGATCTCGCCGGCGAGGTAGCGCGCCTTCACGTACGCCGCGTCGTCCGCGGGAACCTCGTCCGCCGCGGCCAGCGCGCCCTGGAAGTCGCCCGCGGCGAACTTCTCCTTCGCGTCGTCGAGGACGTCCGCGGCGGACGCTGCCGCGGCGATGAGGGCGAGGCACAGCAGGCGAAGCATGCTCACTCCTTCAGATCCGGGAACGAGCCGTGCTCCCGTACGAATGTATGGATGCGTTCGAGGTCGTCACCGTACGGCGTGCCGCGGAACGCGAGGGCGGCGGCGCCCAGCCGGTCGGCAGCGGCCGCGGCGCCTTTCCGGAGGAACTCGTCGCGCGCGGCGAAGAGCGCGTCCTGCGCGCTCTTCTCCATCTCGGCGATCCGCGCGCGCGCCGCGTCGCCGAGCACGTTCCCCGCGGCCGCCACCTGCCGGTAGAGCGCGAGACGCGCCGCCGCGCCCTTCGCCTCCTCCGCCTCCTCGAGCTTTCGCGCACCCTCCCCGAGCCCCTCCCAATCCGGACGCGGGAAGCCGCGCTTCGAGAGGAACGCCGCCACCGTCATGGCGGGCTCGAGTCCCTTGAACCCGTCGAGCTTCCTCCCGTCCGCGTCGAGGATGTCGAAGAGCGGCCAGCCCTCGTTCGGATCCTCGCGGAGCGCGGCCGGCGCCTTCCGCCAGTCGAGCGTCAGGAGCACGTACGGCTCCGCGGCCTTGATCACGTCGCCGTCCCTGCACTGCACCTCCCGGAACTCCTTGCACCACGGGCAGCCCGGGAAGTGGATGAAGAGGAAGATCGGCGCCTTCGCGGCCTTGGCCACCGCCTGGGCGGTCGCCATGTCGTCGTAGAAGAGGAGGCCATCCTCGTCCGCGGTCCTGTGCGCCGCGAGCTCGCGGGGCCACTCCGGGGGGGCTCCGGGGGCCGGGCGCACCGCGAGCGGGATCGACGTGAGCGTCACGGACGTCGGCGTCATGCGGAGCGACGACCAGGCGAGGAAGAAGATGCCGACCGCGAGGAGCAGCGCCGCCGCGGCGAGCAGCGGCCGCGGGACGCGCCGCGGGGCCCGCGCGCGCACCACCACGTCGCCGAACGACGTCGTCGCCGCGGGGGCGGGGTCGGAGGTCGCGCACACGACGAGCTCGTACGTCTCGACGAGCTCCGCGAGGACGGCGTCGCGCGCGATCTCGGCGGCGAACGCCTCCCGCTCCGCCGGCGGCAGGCGGCCTTCCACGTAGTCGCGGATCCGCTCGAGATCGTGGCTCACAGCGCCTCCCCGTACTTGGCCTTCAGCTCGCGCAGCCGCCCCGAAACGCGGTTCAGCGCGCGCGCGACGCGGATCTCCGCGGCCTTCGGCGTGATGCCCAGCGTGTCCGCGATCTCCTTCAGCTTCATCCCCTCGTACCGGAAGAGGACGAACGGTTCGCGCCACGCGTCCGGCAGCTCGTCCACCGCGCGCCGCACGTGGGCGAGCAGGAGGCTCTTCAGCTCCGCGCGGCTCGCGTTCTCGGAGGGATCGGGGCTCGTGTCCACGGGCTCTCTTCCGTTGTTCTCGTGGACGCGCGGGCGCGAGAGGCGCGCCCGCGCGTTGAGGAAGGTGCGGTAGGCGATCCGCCGCAGGTATCCTTCCAGGCTGCCGTCGCCGCGGAACTGGTCGCGCTTCCTCCAGAGGCGGACGAACGTGTCCTGCACGAGGTCCTCCGCATCGTGGCGGTTGCCCACGAGACGGTAGAGGACCCGGAACACCGTCTCGCGGTGCTCCTCGAACAGCCTCCGGAATTCGTCCCCATCGCCGGGGAGCGCGCGGTCCGCCATGCACGTGTCAACGGGTCACAGGGCCTCCAGGTTGAGGAGAACCCGGCGCACGATATCGGACCGGACGATGGCCGACGTCGCAAGACCCTCCCGGCCATCGGACATGCGCGTGTTGGCCTCCTTGGCCAGCGGGCACTGGTTGCAGCAGGCCGAGCCCGACATGCAATCGCCGGCGCCGGCGAGGGACGCGGCCAGGACGAGCGCGGCGAGGAAGATGAAGAACCGGTTCATGAGGGTGGTCTCCTTGCCCCTAAAGACAGGCCCAGGGCCCCCCATCCCTCCCCCGGGGCCGGGGCGGGCGGGCGGTTTTTCCGGGTTTCGCCGCTTCTCCCGACTCCGGACGGGGTTCCGGGCCCTGCGCTCGGGTCCCGGGCGAGTCCCCGCCGCGACGTATATAGGCGGACGTGTTCGCGAAGATCGCCTTGGACCTCCCGGTGCCGACCGAGTTCACCTACGCGGTCCCGGCCCGGCTCCTCGCGGAGCTGAAGCCGGGCCAGCGGGTCCGCGTGCCGTTCCGCACGCAGACGCGCGTCGGGTACCTGGTCGCGCTCGAGGAGTCGAGCGACGTGCCGGAGACGCGGGACATCCTCGCGGTCGTCGACCCCGAGCCCCTGGTTCCTCCCGACCTCCTCAATCTGGCCCGATGGATCGGCTCGTACTACGGCTGCGCGCTGGGCGAGGCGATCCAGGCGATGCTCCCGCGCGTCGTGCGGCTGCGCCAGCCGCGCGCGCAGTTCGTGGTGCGGACGGGCGAGGGCGAGCTCCCCGCGCGGGCGCGGAAGGCGGGCGCGCTCCTCGACGCGCTCGGGCGCTTCGCGCGCCCGCCCACGGTGAAGCGGCTCCTCGACGCCGCCGGCACGACGCGCGCGGCGCTGCGCACGCTCGAGCGCGCGGGGCTCGTGCGCGTCGAGGAGAACGAGCGGGAGGACGATCTGGACGCGGGCCTCCCGGTCGCGCCCGAGGCTCCGCACGTCCTCGAAACGCCGCAGCTCCTGGCGCTCGACGCCATCCGGCCCGACCTCCTCGCGCCGCGCTTCCACGTGCACCTGCTGCTCGGCGTCACCGGCAGCGGCAAGACCGAGGTCTACCTGCGCGCGATCGAGGAGACGCTCCGCACCGGTCGGCAGGCGATCGTGCTCGTCCCCGAGATCGCGCTCACGCCGCAGACGGTGCGGCGGTTCCGCGCGCGGTTCGCGAGGATCGCGGTCCTCCACTCGGCGCAGGGCGAGGCCAAGCGGCGCGCCGAGTGGAAGCGGATCCGGCGCGGCGAGGCCGACGTCGTGATCGGGCCCCGCAGCGCCGTGTTCGCGCCGGTGCCGCGGCTCGGACTCGTGGTCGTCGACGAGGAGCACGAGACGAGCTTCAAGCAGAACGAGGGGACGCCGCTCTACCACGCGCGCGACGTCGCGATCGTGCGCGCCCGCGACGCGCGGTGCCCTGTGATCCTCGGGTCCGCCACGCCGTCGCTCGAGTCCTACGCCAACGGGTTGAAGGGGCGCTACGCGCTCCACCGGCTGCCGGAGCGCGCGGGCGGCTTCCCGCTGCCGCCGGTGGAGATCGTGGACCTCTCGCAGGAGGGCTCCCAGCTCTTCTCGCGGCGGCTGCGCGTCGCCGTGGCCGACGCCGTCGCCGCGGGCGGCCAGGTGATCCTCTTCCTCAATCGGCGCGGCTTCTCGACGATCGTCGTTTGCGAGCGCTGCCGCCACACGCTCGGCTGCCCCAACTGCTCGTCGACACTCGTCTTCCACAAGGGACGTGCGCGGACGGTCTGCCACCTCTGCGGCCACGAGGCGCGGGCGACGGCCAAGTGCCCGGAGTGCCACGCGCCCGCGCTCAAGTACGTGGGCTCGGGCACGGAGCGCGTGGCCGAGGAGGCCGCGGACGCCTGGCCGGGCGTGAAGCTCGTGCGCGTCGATTCCGACAGCGCGCGCGGCGAGCGGCTCGAGGACGCGATCGAGAGCTTCCGCAAGGGCGAGGCGCGCCTGCTCGTGGGAACGCAGATGGTCGCGAAGGGACACCACTTCCCGGACGTGACGCTCGTCGGCATCGTCAACGCGGACACGGCGCTCCACCTCCCGGACTTCCGCGCGAACGAGCGGACGTTCAGCCTGATCTCGCAGGTCGCCGGGCGGGCGGGCCGGGGCGACCGCGGCGGCCGCGTGATCGTCCAGACGTTCAACCCGCGCCACTACGCGATCGAGACCGCCGCGCGCCACGACTACGAGGCGTTCGCGGGGGCGGAGCTCGAGGAGCGCGTCATGCTCGGGCTCCCGCCGGAGCGGCGCTGCGCGCTCGCCGTGCTCTCGGCCGCCGAGGAGGCCGACGCGCGGGCCGCGGCGCAGCGGGTCGCCGACGCCGTCCGGAGCCAGATGGCGGGCGGCATGGTCGAACTGCGCGGGCCCGCGAAGGCGCCGATCGAGCGCGTGCGCGGGAAGTGGCGCTACATGGTGCTGCTGCTGTCGAAGAGCGCAGGCGCGCTCGCCCGGGCCTGCGCGGCGGCGCGCGGCGCGCGCGTGCCCCGGCGGGTCGGTCTC
>DASUGR010000122.1:0-49361 GCA_036273915.1 Planctomycetota bacterium
CGAAGACGTTCTCGAACGCGGCGTGGTCGCAGAAGTACCAGCAGCTCGACCCGTCGAAGCGGCGCGGCGTGCTCGTGACGAGGCCGCGGACGGGCGACTGGTTCGTTCCCGCGATCCTCGACGGCACGGTCGCAGACCACGGCACGCTCTTCGGCGCCGAGGCGGTCGTCTCCGCGAGCAGCGTCTCGCAGGGCGGCTCGCGCTACACGTACGGCGACCGGTTCTACACGAAGCTCTACTACTACGCGGTGCGCGACTCGGCGCACGACCGCGAGGCGCACCTCCACGGCGGCAGCACCTGGCTCCAGACGTACGCCTCCGCCTCCGACAGCGCGCAGGGCTACTACATGCAGAGCCTCGGCCGCACCGCGACGTCGGTCGCGATGTCGCAGGACGGCAGGTGGTGCGCGACCGCGCTCCAGGGCGGCTCGAACGCCCAGAAGATCCTCCTCTGGCGGAACGACCGGCAAGGGATACCGGCCGCGATCCTCGCGCGGCCGTTCGCGGTCGCGCTCGACGGGAGGAACGCCGACGGCACGAAGCTCGAGCACTCCGCCTGCATCCTGAAGGTCGGGGGACAGCAGGCCGGCACCGCGGTCCTCACGAAGAACCAGCGCCACCTGCTCCCCGACTCGCTTCTCTTCGTCGAGAACGGCCTCCTCTTCCTCAACGAGACGGAGCTCGACCGCGTGTTCGGCATGAGCCTTGTCGACGGCCACCTCTCGAGCGTCGACCTCAACGCGGCGCGGCAGGAGGTGAACGGCGCCGGGCTCGGGCCCGCGGTCAGCGCCGCGACCGGGCAGTTCGTCCCCGACCAGGACTACCTCAACGGACAGGGAGGCGCGCAGGGGTTCGGCGCCCAGTTCGCGTTCGCGGGCGACAAGCCCGACCCGGGCGAGGAGGGGCCGGACCGGATCGCGTTCGTCGCGGGGAGCAACGCGTTCCTCGGCGCGCTGAGCGACCTCGACGGCTACACGCGGTCCGGCTACGCGCTCCACGCCAACCGCGACAAGGCGCTGCTCTTCCTCGACCTCGACACGGCGAACGGCGGGCTCGACCTCGGCACCTCGACGCTCAAGGACCTGACCGGCGGCGACCCGGCCGTCCACGGCGACCTGCTGACGCCCGGGCGGCTCGGCGAGGAGCTCGACTACCTCGCGCTCTCCGACGACGGCCGCTACGCCGCGGTCGTGCGCGACTTCGGCACCGAGGACCACATGTCGAGCAGCGCCTTCGGCTACCAGGCGACATTCCACACGGCGATCGGCACGAGGGACGCCTCGGGCGGCGACGCGTGGACGGCGACGCACGACCTGCTGCTCCTCTCCACGGACGGGACCGACCTCCACGACGGGCAGGGCACGGAGCACGTCCTCTTCCTCGGGACCGGCTCCCTCGCGTCGTCCGACCCCGAGGGGCTCCCCTCCTACGCGGCGGGCAAGGCGCACCTCGACGCGGCGTTCCGCCGCCTGAACGGCCTCCTGTTCGCGCCCGACGGGCGCACGCTCCTCTTCGACTACGCGGGACACGATTCGTACAACCCGCTCTACTTCGGCGGCACGGGCACGGGCGAGCCGCACAACCCCGAGCAGCTCTCGACGCATCAGGGCTCCGGGACGCAGGCGAGCCTCTCGCTCGTCTTCCGGACGGCGTCGGGCGGCGCGATCGACTTCACGGACGGCGCGCGCCTCACGAACAACCTCGCGGGCTTGAGCGGCGCCGGCGCGGCGAAGGCGCCCTACGGCCAGAGCACGTCGGCGCAGTGCTTCTGGGCCACGTTCCGGAGCCCGAACGGGAGCTTCCTCTACTACGTGAGCGACCAGATCGACCAGAGCCTGTCGTTCACCGCGACGAACCGGAACGTCATGATCGGCTTCAACATCTCCGGCGAGACGATCGGCGGCCGTGCCCCCTACACCCCCTTCCTTCCCCACGCGTCGACCGTCGGATTCGAGCAGTTCGACTGCAACGCGTGGTGCTACGAGAGCCGGTTCGCGGCCTCGCCGGGCACGAGCATCCTCTGCGTCGTCGCAAGCGACGCGAGCGCGGGCGCGGGCAGCGCGACCGACCTCGACGTCTACGCGATGGACGCGGACTCGGGCACCGACCTCGTGCCGCTCACGCCGGCGGTCACGGGCGGGACGGCGAACGCGATCAACCACCTCTACCTCTCCGCGGACGGCAACGTGTTGCTCGGGCAGGTGTCGAGGACCGCGGCGAGCAGCGCCAACGGGCGCGGGTTCCTGAACGGGACGTCGGACCTCTTCGCCGTGCGGAACGTGCGGGAGGCCGTCCTCGGCGCCAAGCCCGACGCGTTCGTGCTGAGTGCGGCGCGCTCGCACGGCGCGTCGCTGGCGCTCGTGGGGGAGGGGGCCCTTGGAGGGGCGCAGGCCGTGGTCTTCAGCGCGGGGACGGCGGGCACGACGAACGTGTCGTGGGCGGGGCGGACGCTCTGGAGCGCCCCGCTCGCGCCCGGCGCGGTCCCGACGCTTCTCGATGGCGCCGCGTCGCACTACGCCGTGCTCGCGGCCGGCAGGAAGGAGGACGACGACCCCGCCTCGGCGGACTGAGAACGGAGAACCGACAGACGCGGCGCCACCGCGCCGCGACCGGCGGGGCCGGGTTGGCGCCCGGTCCCGCGGGGCCGGGCCTACTCCGCGGCGTGCTTCGCGCCGGCCTTGCGGAGGATCTCCGCGAAGTCGCGGGCCTTGTAGACGCCGCCGCCCTCCCAGTAGACCTTCTCGCCCGTCGGGTCGAGGAGGACGTAGTAGGGCAGCGCGACGGTCCCGAACCGCTCCTTCTGGAACCCGCGGTTCTCGAGCTTCCGCTCGCCGCCGTCGGTGTGGAGCACGATCTCCACGAACCGGCGGAACTCCTTCTGCACGTCGTTGGACAGGAAGGGACCCCCTTCCATGAAGCGGCAGTTGGTTCACTGGAACCCGGTGAAATGCAGGAAGATGAAGGCGTCCTTCTGCTTCGCGATCTCGACGCCCTTCTCGTAGTCGTCGATGACGGCCACGAAGGCGCGGTTGTACTCGCCCTCGAACGAGGGCAGGAACGCCTCGATGTACTCGCCGAGGCGCGGGCCCGTCGCGCCGTAGCCGAGGATGCCCGTGAGGCCGAGCATCAGGAGGCCCGCGAGCACGCGGCCCGCGCCCGGCGCCTTCCGCGGGCCCTTCCCGAAGAGGTCGAACACGCCGAGGAGGTAGAAGCCCGCGGCGAGGAAGGAGACCGACCACAGCACGAGGAAGAGCTGCCGGCCGACGAGGAACCTTCCCGTCGCGATGTCGACGTTGGAGAGGAACTTGAGGACGAGGCCCAGCTCGACGATCCCGAGCGTCACCTTGAGGCGCTTCATCCACTCGCCGCTCCGCGGCATCGCCTGGAAGGCCTTCGGGCTCATCGCGAGGATCACGAACGGGACGGCCATCGTGAGGCCGAAGGTCGCCATGCAGAGCACCGTCGCGCCGACCTGCCCGCCCTTCGCGGAGTAGACGAGCAGGCTCCCGACGAACGGGGCCGTGCACGTGAACGACGTGATGACGAGCGTGAGCCCCATCGCGAACACGCTCAGGTAGCCGCCCGTGCCGGACGCCCTGGCCGCGACGTTGTCGAACGCCGAAGGCAGGCGGATGTCGAAGAGGCCCACGAGGGAGAGGCCGAACACGAGGAAGAGCAGCGCGAAGAGGAAGTTGAGCCACCAGACGTTGGCGAGGTTCGAGATGCTGTCCGCCGCGGCGAGGCCGCCGCCCACGAGGCCGCCGATGGCCGTGAAGATCACGACGATGCCGGCGCCGTAGGCGAGCGCGAGCGGCAGGAGCCCCTTGTGGCGGGACTCCGCCTGCTTGCTGAAGAACGAGATCGTGATCGGGATCAGCGGGTAGGTGCACGGCATGAGGAGCGCGAAGATCCCGGCGCCGATGGAGAGCAGGATGAGCTGGACGATGCCCGCGGCCGCGAGGCCTCCCGTGTCCGAGCTGCCGCCCGACGCCGCCGCACCGGACCCAGAGGCGGACGGGCCGGCGGCACCCTTCGCGCCCTGCCGCGCCGCGGGGCCTGCCCCCGAAGCCCCCTCCTCTTCCCCCGCGGCGGACGCGTCGAACGCGAGCGGCAGGTAGAGCATCGCGGTCGGGTCGCACGAGTTCTCGTCGCACGCCTGGAACGTGAGCAGCACCCGCAGCTCGATCTTCCCGCCCCGCGCGGGCGTGAACGGGATCTCGAACGACACGCTGCGGTCGTACTTCTTGCCCGGCGGCGAGGCGGCCTCTCCGCCGGCCCACGGCACCGCGCCGCGCGCGCCCGGCGCCGGCAGGAGCGCCCCCGCCATCGGGATCCCATCGCTCCCGATCTTCGTTCCGTAGACGTGGAACCCCTCCGCGACGGTGGCGCTCACGAGGACCGCGTTCGCCTTGCCCGCCACGGCGGGCGCCTTCAGCGCGACCGTCGCCTCGGCGTGCGGGGTCCAGTCGATGAGCCGCAGCTCCGCCTTGCCCTCGACCGCGAGCGGCCCGTCGGCCGTCCTCCCCCTGAGGCCGACCGCCAGCGGGACCTTGGCCTTCGAGGCGGCGAGTTTGACGGGCACGCGCACCGTGAAGGGCTTCGTGTAGGCGCCGGCGGCGTCCGGCGCGGGGAAGATCGCCGCCCCGAACTCCGCCAAGGGCGTCGGCGCGGGCACGGCCTCGAGCCCGTCGGCCGCGATCGACGCGCCCCCCGGGTCCACGGCGAGCAGGAGGTCGAACCAGAGGCCCGGCGCCGGCTCCGCCCCGTCCGCGTCGTCCGGCCGGAGCTTGGCCGTCGGTCCGGCCAGCGCGGACGCGCAGAGCGCCATGAGGGCGAGGGGGAAAAGCGCGTTCCGCAAGGATTCCTCCGGGGGAGGGCGGGGGAGCGTGCCCCGCAACCCGGCCGACCTTATAGTACGAACCCCTCTTGGATTCATGCAGATCGGAAAGGATTTCCGGCGGCGGCTCGAGGCGGTCCTCCGCTGCCCCACAGCCCCGTTCCACGAGGCGAACGTCCACCGGGTGATCCTCGACGCGGTCGCAGCGTCCCCGCGCCTTCGGGCGAAGGCGGACGTCCACGGCAACCTCGAGGTCACCTACGGCCCCGGGCGGTCCCCTCTGCTCTTCGCGTGCCACACCGACCACCCGGCGCTCGAGGCGAGGGGAGACGGCACGGCCGCGATCCGCGGCGGCATCCGGCCGAAGGCGCTCAGGGGGGCGAGGCTGAGGCATCTCGACGGGACCCCGGCACGGGCCCGGGCAGGGGCGGTCGTCCCCGACGGCAGGCCGGGCATCGTGCAGGTGGAAGGGGGGAGGTTCCGGAGGGGGACGCCGCTCGTCCTCGACCTCCCGGCGCCGACGCTCGGCGCGAAGATCCGCGCGCGCGCGATCGACGACCTGCTCGCGGTCGCCGCCTGTCTCGCGATGTTCGACCGCCTCGCCGCCGCGCGCTGGAAGGGGTCGGTCGGGGCGCTCTTCACGCGCGCCGAGGAGGTCGGGTTCGCGGGCGCGCTCGGCTGGGTCAAGACCACGCGCACGGCGAGGGCGACGACGATCGTCAACCTCGAGATGTCCTCCGCGCGGCCGCACACGCCGCAGGGGAACGGTCCGATCCTCCGCGTCGGCGACCGCATCACCTGCTTTTCGCAGGAGGTCTCGGCCGAGCTCGAGGTCACGGCGGCCGCGCTCGCGAAGAAGGACAAGGACTTCCGCTGGCAGCGCGCGCTGATGGACGGCGGCGCCTGCGAGGCGACCGTCTACGCGGACGCCGGCTTCCGCACCGGCGCGCTCTGCCTGCCGCTCATGAACTACCACAACCACGCGCCCGAGGGCGGCGTCACGCGCGAGTACGTCTCGGCCGCGGACGCCGAGAACCTCGTGCGCTGGATGACCGCCTACGCGAGGGGCTTCCGGTCGGTCGACGGCCGCAGCGGGTACGGCCGCCGGCTCGACAGGCTCTGGCAGGAGAACCGGAAGGCGCTCGCGGAGACGGCGCGGGAGGCGAACCGTTGACGAACGAGCCGCTCGTCCACGACGGCAGGGGCGTCGTGCCCGCGCACGAGGCGCGGGTGCCGATCCTCGACCACGGGTTCCTCTACGGCGACTCGGTCTACGAGGTCGTCCGCACGGCGAACGGCCGCCCCTTCATGCTCGAGGAGCACCTCGAGCGCATGCGGCGTTCGGCGGCGATGATCTACTTCGAGATGCCGTGGCCCGACGCGGAGATCCGAACGCGACTGCTCGACCTCCGCGCCGCGCTCCGCTCGCAGGAGTGCTACTTCCGGATCATCGCGACCCGCGGCCCCGGGCCGATCTCGCTCCTGCCCGACGGGTGCACGGAGCCTGGCCTCTACCTGATCGGCACGGAGCTGCCGCGCTTCCCCGAACGCCTCTACACGGAGGGCTGCCGCGTCGCCATCGTGCGGCGGCTGCGCAACGACCCGCGCGCGCTCGACCCGCGTGCGAAGACGGGCAACTACCTGAACAACATGCTCGGCCTCGTCGAGGCGAAGCGGCAGGGCGCGGAGGACGCGCTCTTCCTGAACGCGGAGGGCCACCTCACCGAGGCGACGACGGCCAACGCGTGGATCGTCGAGAAGGGGCGCGTCGTCACGCCGCCGATCGGCGAGGGGCTCCTCGAGGGCATCACGCGCGGCTGGCTGCTCCGGGCGCTCCCCGAGAAGGGCGTCCCCGCGGCCGAGGGCGCGATCGGCCTCGACCGCCTCCACGGCGCGGACGAGGTGTTCCTCTCCGGCACCGTCAAGGGCGTCATGCCCGTCACCGTGATCGACGGGAAGCCCGTCGGGACCGGCAAGCCCGGGCCGGTGGCGCGGCGCGGCATGGAGATCTACGAGGCCGCCTTGGCCTGCAATTAGCGGAGGGGTCCGGGGAACCCAAGGGAACGGCTCGGAGACGATACAGGTGCGTTGGGCCGCGGTAACGCTCGCATTGCTGCTGGGAGCGCTCCTCGTGGGCGCGCCGCTGGGGGTCATGGTCGGCCAGAGCCTCAGCGCCGACCTCGTAAGGACCGCGGACGGGCGGACCTTCGTCGGCCGGACGACCGACGGCGACGCGAGGGTCCAGGTCGACGGCCGCGACCTCGAGGGCGTCAACTTCCGCGTCGAGGGCGAGACCACGGACCGCTTCATCCCGCGCGCGGAGATCACCCGCGACGAGCGCGTGCTCACCCTGGTCCATTACAGGCACGTCCTCACGGGCCCCGGCGAGCGGAACATGCTCCTCGCGACCCTCGCGCTCGCGGGCGCCTCGACGATCCTCGCGCTCCTGCTCGGCCTGCCGATCGGCCTCCTGCTCGGCGCGACCGACATCCCGCTGCGCCGCTTCCTCGAGAACGCGAGCGTGCTGCCGCTCGTCCTCCCGCCGGTCCTGCTCGCGATCGCGACCTACCACGACCTGCTGCCGGTGAGGCCGGAGTTCCTGCGCGCCGTCATCGTTTTCGGCCTCTCCCTCTTCCCGCTCGTGAGCCTGCTCGTCACCCGCGCGCTGCGCGAGACGGGCGCGGACGCCCTCGACGCCGCGCGCGTGCAGGTGCCGCCGCGGACGGCGCTCCTCCGCGTGGCGCTCGGTCCCGCGCTGCCCGGCGCGGCGATGGGCGCGCTCCTCGCCTTCGCGTTCGTGGTGAGCGACTTCGCCGTCCCCGATTTCCTGGGCGTCACGACCGCGAAGAACACGATCGTCGTCTACGCGAACGCCGTCTTCTCGCGCTGGCAGAACGATCGCGACGCGGGGGCCGCGACCGCGGCGGGCATGCCTGCGACCGCGCTCGCGCTCGTCGCGTTCGGGTTCGTCCTCTGGATCGAGGCGAGGCGCAAGGCCTCGACCGTGCACGGCGACTTCCGGCCCCCGGAGCCCCTCCCCTTGGGCCGCGCGCGGCTCCCGCTCTCTGCCGCGGCGCTCCTCCTGCTTGTGTTCGCGCTCGTCTGGCCGGCCTACCGCCACCTCGAGACGGCGGGCGGCGCGCACTACGGCGAGGAGGTCTCGAAGGGCGGCCTGACCGGCCAGGTCATCCCGGAATCCCGCATGCGGCCCACGTCGCTCGTGGACGGGCTCAAGAAGGGCCTTCACCACGACGGCGTCGGGAAGAGCGCATTGCTGTCGATCCAGCTCGCAGGGCTCGGCGCGCTGATCGCGCTCGTGGCCGCGCTCGTGCTTGTCGAGGCGGGCCGCGCCGTGCCGCGGTTGGACCCGCTCCTCCTGCTCCTCTGCTTCCTGCCGATCGCCGTGCCGCCGATGTCGTTCGCGGTCGGGTTCGTGAAGCTGTGGGGGCCGACGCGCGTGTCCTTGAGGCTCTTCCCGTCGATCCTCCTCGCCGCCCGCCTGTTGCCGTTCGCGGCGTTCGCCGTGCGGTCGGCGCGCGTGCGGCTTGCGCCCGAGCTGCTCGAGGCGGGCGCGGTGGCGGGGCTCTCGGGGCTCCGCCGGTTCTTCCGGATCACGCTGCCGCTGCTCGCGCCGGCGGCGGCGACCGGGTACCTCCTCGCGTTCCTGTTCGGCCTCCGCGAGGTCGACGCGCTCGTCTTCACGAGGTCGGGCGCGGAGACGATGCCGGTCCGGCTCTACAACATGATCCACTACGGCTACGACGTGCAGGTGGGGGGGCTGTCGTTCCTGTGGACGGGATCGATCGCACTCTTCCTGCTCATCTTCGCGCTCCTGGCGCCGCGGCTCCGCCTCCGCCCGGAGTAGGCCCGGAACGGGCTCCGGGGCTCGGAATCGGGGGGGCTCGGGGGCGCCAGGGGCCGCGTAACCCGGAGGAGCCCAAGGCCGTTACCATGGGGGTCGGCTCGAAGGGACTCCCGCGATGCGTATCCGCCCGTTCCTCATGGTGCTCCTGCTCGTCCCGGTCGGCTTCGCCGACACCGTGATCCTCGAGAACGGCCTCGAGGTGAGCGGCGCCGTCGCCGAGCGGGACGGCACGGTCGAGGTCGCCTTCGGCGGCAAGACCCGCGTCTTCCCCCGCGACCGCGTGAAGGAGATCCGGAAGGGCGAGAGCCCCGTCGAGGAGTTCGCCCGCCGCGCCGCCGCGCTCCCGGCCGAAGACGCCGCGGGCTGGTACAGGCTCGGCCTCTGGGCCCGCGAGCACGGTCTCGCCACGGCCCGCGAGGCACTCGACAGGGTCGTCGCCATCGACCCCGACCACCGCGCCGCCCGGCGCGAGCTCGGCTTCGAGAGGATCGACGGCGCCTGGGTGTCGGGCGACGATGCGATGCGCCGGAAGGGCTTCGTCCTCGCCGGCGGCCGCTGGCTCCTGCCCGCGGAGGCGGACCGCCTCATGCGCGAGGGGCTGATGGAGCAGGCGCCGGTCACCGACGAGCACCGGAAGGCCGCGCGCGAGGCGGTGGAGGCGCTGAAGGACGACGACGAGGAGATCCGCGGAGCGGCGCGCGAGATGGTCGACGGGCTTCCGGACGCGGCCGTCCTCGACCCCATGAAGAAGCTCCTCCTCGACGCGCACGCGGACACGCGCCTCTTCGCCGTGCAGACGCTCGCGCGCACGCGCGACAAGACGGCGCTCCCGTTCCTCATCCGCTCGAGCATGTACGACGCGAACGAGGACGTGCGGAACGCGGCGTTCCGCGCGATCAAGGGCTTCGGCGACGCCGACGTCTTCTACCCCTACGCGCGCGCCACGCTGTCGAACGACGCGCTCGCGTCGGTCCAGGGCGCGAAGGCGCTCGCGGCGCTCGGCGACCTGCGCGGCGTCGACGTGATCCTGCGCAAGGTGTCGATCGCGCTCGGCGCCTCCGGCCGCGCGAACATCATGGTGGGGACGCAGAACTCCTACATCCAGGACTTCGACGTCGAGATCGCGCAGGCGGCGGCGATCGGCGACCCGATCGTGCAGACGATCCGCGACGGCATCATCCTCGACGTGAAGGTCCTCGGCGGATACGGCGAGGGCTGGATCGTCCAGCAGCGCGGCGCGTACGCAGCCGCCCTCCAGGACATCACCGGGCGCGACTTCGGGCAGGACTGGAAGGCGTGGCGCCGCTACGCGGACGAGCAGGGCTATCCGCGCGTCAGCGTGAAGTAGCGCCGAGCGCCTCGGCCACCGTGTCGAGGAGGACCTCGGGCTTCAGCGGCTTCACGAGCATGTGGAGCGTGTCGGGCTGCTCGTAGAGGAGCCGGAGCGGCCAGCGCACCGGCGCCGTGCCCGTGATCACGACGATCCCCGTCCTCGGGTAGCGCTGCCGCAGCTCCTCGATCGTCTTCACGCCGTCCTTGCCCGGCATGACGAGGTCGACGAGCGCGAGGTCGACGGGCGCGCGCTCGCAGACCGCGAGCGCCTCGTGGCCGTCCTTGGCCTCCTCGACCTCGTGGCCTTCCTGCTCCAGCGTGATGCGGACGAATTCCCGCAGCCCGGGTTCGTCGTCGACGACGAGAATGCGAGCCATGATTCCCCCCCGGTTATCGGCAGGGAACGGCCCGGGTTGAGAGGGGGGGCCGGAAGGGGGGGGTAGGAAGGGGTCCCGGGGACCCTGGGGGGGGCTGGCCGGCCCCCGGACCCCCCCCCGATTCCGCGGCTACTTGGCCTTGCCGAGCGTGACCCGCGTCTTGGGCAGGCCGAAGACGGACCGGCCCCCCTCGGGCCAGTTGCCGCGCTCCCTCATCGTGGCGATGCGCTCGTCCCTCGTGAGCACGTTGCGCGATCGCTTGAGGCTGCCCTTCATCCGTAGGCTCTTGTGGACCGACATCCGTCACCTCTTCATCGGCACGAAATCGGCGTCCGCGAACGGCGCCGCCTGCGTGGCGTTCTTGAGAGCGCGGAGCCGGTCGCGCAGCGCGCGCGCCTCCTTGCGCCCTTGGGGATCCGAGAGCCAGGAGCCCACGGCGACCACCGTGCGCCCGTCCGACTCGAGAACGTGGACCTCCTCGCCGAGGTCCAGCTTCTCGATCTGCTCCTTCACCTTCTGCGCCGCGGCATTGCCCTGGGCGTCGTCCGCGTACGAGACCGCGCGGATCACGAAGAGGCCGGGCGCGTCGCCCCCCGCCCCCCCGATCGCGAGGCCCAGGACGAACGCGAGCACGAGCGCGGCGCCGGCGGCCGCGACGACGACGATCGCCTGCGACCGGCGGAGCACGAGCATCCGCGTCGTCGGCTCCAGCGACGGCGGCGGCGGCGACGGCGCGTCGGCCTGCTCCGGCGTCGAGCGGCGGAAGAACTCGAGCATGTCCCTGGGCTTGTTCACGGGCTTCCGAAACCGATCTTTGTAACCGCGCCCGGGGGGCTCGTCAAACGCTCCGCCCAGCGGAGCGCCGCCCGCATGCTCGAAGGGTCGGCTTTTCCCGTCCCCGCGATGCCGAAAGCCGTTCCGTGGGCGGGGGAGGTCCGGATCACGGGCAGCCCCAGGGTGACGTTCACGGCCCGGTCGAACGCCAGCGCCTTGACCGGGGCGAGCCCCTGGTCGTGGTACATGGCGAGGATCCCGTCGTAGTCCCGCCGGGTCGCGAACGCCGCGTCCCCCGGCAGCGGTCCCGCGACGGCCAGCCCCTCCGCGCGCAGCCGGTCGAGCGCCGGCGCTACGAAGTCCTCCTCCTCCGTGCCGAGGAGCCCGGCCTCGCCCGCGTGCGGGTTCACCCCGAGCACGCCGATGCGCGCGCGCCGGCGGCCGAAGCGCGTGACGAGCGCCTCGTGCAGCCGCCGCACCGCGCGCTCGACCTTCGCGCCCGTGAGCGCGGCGGCGACCGCGCGGAGCGGGATGTGGGTCGTGAGCAGCGCCACGACCGGCTCCGCGTCGTCCCACACGAACGCCATCAGCGGGTCCGTCACCCCGAACGCGCGGCCGAGATACGGCGTGTGCCCGTCGGCCGGGCCGTCGGCGAGCGCGAGCGACTCCTTCGACACGGGCGCGGTCACGAGCGCGTCGTGCTTCCCCGTCTTCACGGCCTCGAGCGCGAGGTCGAGCGCGCGCAGCGAGGCCCGGCCGCCGGCGAGCGAGGGGCCCGGCCGCGCCGGGCGCTCCCCCTCGACCGGCACCGGCACGATCCGCGGGAATCCGGGGAAGAGCGCCGGGTCGCCGTAGACCGTGACCTCCGCGGTCGTGTCGGCAAGCGCCGCGCGGGCGACCTCGGGGCCGACCCCGAACGGGTCGCCCATCGTCAGCGCGATCTTCGTCGGATGCGTCTGCGCAGCCATGCGTCCACCGGCAAGAGGATCGCAGCAAGGAGGAGGAACGGGAACGGGAGCGGCCGCAGCCTCGAGACCTCCGACTCCGGGCGGCGCAGCGCGTCCGCGGCCTTCGCGTCGAGGCGGTCCGGGGCGCCGACGAGGCGCAGGAGCGCGTCCCGGTCGGGGCCCGTCCGCGCGAGCTCGGGGCTCGTCGCGCAGGGCACGACGAACGCGCGCGTCGCGGTCCGGCCGAACTCGCCGGCGCGGACCTCCACGCGCATCGGGCCGTCGCGCGGCGGCAGCGTCGCCTCGTAGCGGTCGGCGCGGCGGATGAGCGCGAGCGGCTGGCCGCCGGCCGACGCCTCGACCTGGACGTCGGTCCGCGGCCGGCCGTCCTCGCCGAGCACGCGCAGCGAGAGCGCGTCCCCGTCCGTCGCGCGCTGGATCACGAAGGGCTCGGGGCTCGCGTCGGGCAGCACGGAGCGGAGGAGCTGCGCGAGGAGCCGCGGCAGCTCGCGCGACCCCCGGAGCCCGGTCTCGACCGGCGACTCGGGATCGACGGTCAGGACCGCCGCGGTGCCGAGGCCCAGCCGGAAGTACGCGAGCAGCGGCGGGCCCTCGTCGCCCGCGCGCGCGGCGACCCACGCGGCGAACCGCAGCTTGCCCTCCTCGGGCGCCGCGACCTTGGGAAGCTCGTCCTCCTCGAACCCCTTGAGCATGTCGAGCGGAGCGCCCGGCTCGGGCACGATCGCGAGCGCGGCCGGAGGCGGGGGGGGCGGGGGGGGCGGAGGCTCCCGCGTCGGCGGCTCCGGCTCGGGCTCCTCCGGCTTCTCGTCGGGCGGCGCCCGCTCCGCGTCCTTGCCGCGCTCGCCGCGCGCGGTCACGATCCGCTGCGTGTCTTGCGTCACGACCTGCGGGACCTCGTGCGGCAGCGCGAGCATCGGCCTCCCCTGCCCCCACTTCGCGAGCGTGGCGAGCATCGGCGAGTCGACGTCGAAGCCGATGCCGACCGTCGAGAGCGTGATGCCCTCGCGCGTCATCGTGGCGAGGAGGTCCCTCCACTTGCCGTCGTCGCTCGATCTCCCGTCCGTGATGAGCACGACGTGACGGATCGGCGTCGTCTCCTCGTGCATCACCGCGTAGGCGAGCTCGAGCGCCTGGAACATCATCGTGTTCCCCTCGCTCACGAGGCTGCCCACGGCCCTCCGGACCGCCTCGTCGTCGCGGGCCCCGGTGGGGGGCAGCACGAGGTCGGCCCGGTTGCCGAACGAGAGGATCGCGACCCGGTCCTCCTTGGTGAGCGCCTGCGCGGCGGCGATCGCGGCGGCCTTCGCCTGCCTCAGCTTGAAGGACTCCTCCATGCTGCCCGAGCGGTCGATGACGAGGCAGAGGGTGATCGGGAAGGCCTCCTTCTCCTCCTCCTTGATCTCGATCCTGGGCTTTCTCTCCGGCTTGCTGTCGGGCGGCGTCTCCTTCGGCCTTTGCGCGCGAGGCTCGAACGCGAGCGGCAGCAGCACGGCCGCCGGGGTGCCCGAGAGCCGCGCGAGGCCCTTCCCCTCGTTCCCGCCGATGGCGAGGAGGCCCTTGCCCGCCTTGCCGACGGCCTCGAAGAGCGCGGGGACGCGATCCTCGAGGTCCTTCGCCGGGGCGTCGGGCAGGATCACGACCGCGTCGAACGCCGCGAGGTCGGTGGCATCGGTGGCGGCCGCGACCTCGACGGTCATCCCCTGCGTCTCGAGCGCCTTCGCCACGGGCGACTCGCGCTTTCTCGCCGCGAGCACGAGCACGCGCGGGATCCCCGGCACCTCGATCTCCGCGCCCGCGACGTCGTCCTCGGGCGAGGCGTCGCCCGCGAGCGCGACCTGCATCTCATGGCGCCCCGCCTCGAGCGCGACGTCCTCGAAGGGGATCCAGGTGAGCCCGCCATCGATCGCGACGTCGTCGAGCGTGCGCACCGGCACGCCGTCGACGTACAGGGTGGCGCTCGCGCGGCACGGGGCCGAGGCGGAGACGCGGGCGCGGAGCGTGAACGGCGTCGCGCGCTCGCTCCGCGGCGGCGCCTCGATCGCCTCCGCGCGGATCTCCGGCCCCCCGGCCCCCCCCTCTTCCGGCACCGCGTAGGCGTAGATCTCGGCGCCGCGCGCGCGGAGCAGCAGCGCCGCCTGCTCGGCGCCGGGCCGCGTCGCCCTGCCGTCCGAGACGAGCACGATCCGCTTCGGGTCGTCGCCGCGCGCGCCGGCGAAACGGAGCGCGCGCGCGATGTCGGTCTCCTGCCGCAGGTCGGGCTCGAACCGCGCGAGCGGCGTCGCGCCGAACGGCACGAGGTCGAAGGGCGACGCGGCGCCCGCGAGATACGCCTCCTCCCGCGCGCGGCCCGGCTCACCGACCGACGGGGACACGTCGGCGAGCACGACGAGGCTCCCCTCCGCGCGCCCCCGTTCGCGGATGCCCGGCTCGAGGAGGAGCGCGAGGAGCGCCGCGAGCGCGACCGCCCGGAGCACGAGCGCCGGCAGCGCGCCGTGCGCGCGGCGCAGGAGGAGAGGCAGGAGGAGCGCGAGGAGGAGGGGGAGGAGCAGCCAGACGCGCTCCCGCGCGGCGAACACGACCTCGGGCAGGCGGAGCAGATCCGACGCCCAGCGGGCCGCCATGCCGGGGAGGCTCACCGGATGAGCAGCGGCCGGGCCCAGACGGCGTTGTCGAGCTCGGGCGTGTCGCTCGCGCCCTTCGCCGCCTTCTCGGGGGGCACGAGCGTCACCAGGAGCGAGAGGGTCTTCGCGCCCTCGATCGGCACGCGGGCCCGCGCGGGCGCGCGGCCGCCCTCGACCGGCGGCGACGCGAACGCCACGCGCCCGTCCACCTTCACGACGAAGACGACGCTGCCCGTCCCCGCGCCGCGTCCGTAGCCGGGCCCGAGCACCTCGTCGTCGATCCCGCAGAGCGCCTCGAACACCTTGAAGCGCCCGCCGAGCGGGAAGGTCAGCTCGGTCGTCGGGCGGACGCCGATGCCCTTGTAGTACTGCTGCCCGTCGATCGTGATGACGTTGCCGTCCGGGCTCCGGTCCATCCGGACCGGACAGAGGAAGTCGAGCGTCGCATCGGCCGCCGGGTCGTCGGGGATCGGGAAGAAGGGATCGCGCTTCACCTCGGTCGGCTCGAGGTCGGAGACGTGGACGAAGCTGCCCCCGAGGAACGAGAGCGCGGCGATCCTGGACGTCGCGACGAGGATCGGCACGCCGCAGGGGGTCTGGCCCCGGAGCTGGCCGGCCGCGACGCGGAACGAGCGATCGAGGACGATCGCGCTCCCGTCCGACAGGCGTGCGACCACGCGCAGGTCGTCCGGCAGCGCGCGCTTCTCGTTGTCGACGAACACGGCGGCGAGCTCCTTGTACGCGATCTCGCCCGTTCCCAGCTCGCCGCGATCCATCTCGATGCCCGACTGCGTGAACGCGGAGAGCGTCCCCTCGATGCGCGCGCCCGAGAGCCGGTAGGCCGCATCCTGCTTGGGCATTCGCACGAGGCGCGAGGCGCCCGGCACCTTCGCGTCGTCCGCCCGCCGGACGGAGAGCACGGCGTCGATCGGGATGTCGATGTACCCCGACTCCACGAGGACGGTGCTCTTGAGCCGCACCTTCTCGCCGGCGTCCTGGTCCGCGGGCGCGAGAAGCGCCCCGCGCAGGCGGGAGCCGTCCACGAGCTCCAGCTCGAAGGGGTGCGAGGCGAGGGGGGGGGCCGTCGGCGGCGGCACGACCGCGATCTGGACGACCTGCGCCGTGGGGACCTGGCTCGACGTGCCGCCCGCCGTCTGGACGGTCACCGTCTTGTCGTCGGCCACGACCGAGATCCCGCGGACCGGATCCGCGGCGTCCAGGGTGGTCACGAGGACGTCCGCCCGGGCCGCGAGCCCGACGACGAGGAAGGCCAGCGCGAGTCGTGTCGGCACGGGAGGGATTATAAGGGGGGAGGTCGGGCCCGGCCGTCCGGCTTGCGGCGCAGGTAACCCCGGGCTAGGATGCCCCGCCGCGCCGCGGTGGCGTGGCGCGACGCTTCGCTCACCGCATGAAAGTCGCCTTCGCCGCCCTGACCGACGTGGGGCTCGTTCGCCAGAACAACGAGGACGCCTACGTCGTCTGTCTGGCGAAGGGCCGCCACTTCATCCCGCCCCCGGCCTCGAGCGAGGGCGGGGCGGACGCGGAGAACCGCGGCGTCCTGTTCGCCGTCGCGGACGGGATGGGGGGCGCGCTCGCGGGCGAGGTCGCGTCGAAGATGGCCGTCGAGGCGCTCGCCAGCGCGGTGGACGACCTGCGCCCCGAGGACGACGACGAGACCGCGCGCAACCGCGTGCTCGACGCGATCCGCCTCGCCAACGAGAAGATCTACGAGGCTTCGGCGTCGAACCCGCAGCAGCGCGGCATGGGGACCACGCTGACCGCCGCGCTCCTGCGCGACGGCCGCTGCCTCTTCTTCCAGGTCGGGGACAGCAAGGGGTTCATCGCGCGGGAGGGCCACCTCCACCAGATGACCGAGGACCAGTCGCTCATCGGCAAGCTGATCCAGGACAAGGTCATCACGCCCGAGGACGCGGAGCATCTCGAGGGCGGGAGGAACATCATCCTGCAGGCCCTCGGCGCCGAGCCGACGGTGCGCGTCGACGTGAGCACGTCGAGCCTCTTCGAGGGGGACGTCGTGCTGCTGTGCACCGACGGCCTGCACGGCAGCGTGCGGCAGAGGGACCTCGAGGACCTGGTCGTGCGCGCGGGCGACAGCGGCAAGCTCGCCGAGGACCTCGTGCGCGAGGCGCGCGACCGCGGCGGCCCCGACAACATCACGGTCGTCGTGATCTCCGTGCTCGAGGGCGCCGCCGAGGCGCGGCCGCAGGGGCTCCTGTCCCGCCTCGCCGGCATGTTCAAGGGCAAGGGCGAGAAGGCGACCCCCCCGTAGCCGCGCCCCCCTTCCCCGCGCCCCATCCCCTGTGAGGCCTGAGCCCCATCGGGGCGGAGGCCGGTCCTCGAGGCCGCCGGGGCGTGCCCCCCGGGGTGCAAGGCCCTTACAATCCGCGGAACTTGAGGGAGCGGAACTCGTCCAAGGAGCCGGCGGACCCGGCAAGGGACGCGGAGCTGGTCGCGCGCGCGCGCGACGGCGACCGCGCCGCCTTCGACGAACTGGTCCTCCGCCACGAGGATCGCGTGTTCAACATGGCCCTCCGGATGCTCGGCAACGCGGACGACGCGCTCGACCTGGCGCAGGAGGTCTTCCTGTCCGCGTACCGCGCGCTCAAGGGCTTCGAGAGCAAGGCGCTCTTCTCGACGTGGCTCTACCGCGTGACCGTGAACCACTGCCGCGACGAGATGCGGCGCCGCGCGACCGTGAAGCACACGCGCCCGCGGCCGCTGGGCGCCGGCCGCGATGCGGACGACCCGCCGGCCGATCCCCCGGCGCGGGCGGCGTCGCCCTTCGCCGCGGCGGCGGCGCGCGAGTCGCACGAGATCGTGGCGGCCGCGGTGGCCGCGCTGCCCGACGACGCGAAGGAGGCGCTCGTCCTCCGCGACGTCGAGGGGCTCCCGTACGAGGAGATCGCGGAGATCCTCGACGTGCCCCTGGGCACGGTCCGGTCGCGGATCCACCGCGCGAGGAGCCTCGTCCGCGAGCGCCTCCGCGAGGCGGGGGTGACGCCGTGATCGACGACAAGCTGCGCGAGGAGCTCTCGGCCCTTGTCGACGGGGCGCTTCCCGGGGAGCGTGCGGAGGAGCTGCGGCGGAGGATCCGCGAGGACCGGGATCTCGCGCGGGAGTACGCGGAGCTCGAACGCGCCGCCTCGGCCGTGCGCGCGCTGCCCCGCCGGGGCGCCCCGCCGGAGCTGCGGGCGCGTCTCGACGCCGCGCTCCGCCCGCGTCGCGGGCGCATCCTGCGTCTCGGCGCGCTCGCGGCCGCCGCGACGGTCCTCCTCGCGGCGGGGCTCGCGCTCTACCTCGGCCGCGGGGGCCCGCCGCCGCGGCACTTCGAGGCCAAGGACGAGGAGCCCGCCATGGGCCGCGAGAAGAAGGCGCTCGACCAGCCCGCGGCGCAGGCGGAAGCGGCCGCGCACGCGCCCGAGGAGAAGGAGGTCAACGTCCTCAAGGACGCGCGGAACGAGGCGGCGAAGGAGGGCGCAAAGCTCGGCCAGAGCCGCGGAACGCCCGCGAAGAAGCAGGAGGAGCCGGACCTCCTCGCGGCGGTCGCGAGGTCGCGGAAGGTCCCCGCGGCCGATCGGAAGGCCTACCTGCGCCAGGTCGCGGCGCTCGATCCGGGGAAGGCACGCGAGCACGTGCGCGCGGTCGTCGGCGACGAGGTCGGCGCACGGTCCCGCGAGCAGGCCCGCGACGCGGCGATGCCGGTGCTCGCGACGATCCGCCTCGAGGACCGCGAGGAGGCGAACCTCCTCCGGAAGATCCTCGGCTCCCCGGCCGCGGCGAACCAGGCAACTGCCCTCGCGGTCGAGAAGGCCAAGGACGACGCCGTGACCGCGGAGGTCACCGGCACGGACGACGAGCTGTCGCGGCTCGGCCGCTGGCTTGCGCTCCTCGATGTCTCGCGGCCCGCGCCGGCGCCGCCGCGCGTGACCGTCTTCGGCGAGGCGAAGCGCGAGGCGGGGGCCGGGAAGGAGATCCGGACCGCGCTCGTGAGGATCACGATCGGGAAGGCTCCGCCGCAGGAGCCCGAGCCCGCGCCGCCGAAGGAGGACAGGTAGGGGGTCCGGGGGCCGTGGCTACGGCGCGCCGCCATACTTCTCGAGGCGGTACCGGATCTGGTCCCGCGTCATCCCGAGGAGCGCCGCGGCGCGGCTCTGGTTCCCGCTGCTGCGCTCGAGCGCCTGCCGGACGAGGTCGCGCTCGAGGATCTCCATGTCGAGCCCCTCCTGCGGCAGGTCGAGGAGCCGGCCGGTCGCGGGCCGGCCGGAGCCGTCGGCCTCGAGGCTGAACGCGAAGTCCTTCGCGGTGAGCGTCGGTCCCTGCCCGAGGATCATCGCCCGCTCGATCGCGTTCCGGAGCTCGCGGACGTTGCCCGGCCACGGGTGGCGGAGGAGCGCCTCCTGCGCCGCCTGCTGGATGCCCGTCACCTGCTTGTTGAAGTCGCGGTTGAACCGGTCGAGGAAGAACCGCACGAGCGCCGGGATGTCCTCGGGACGGTCGCGCAGCGGCGGGATCCTGATCGGGAACGTGTTGAGGCGGTAGTAGAGGTCGAGGCGGAAGCGGCTCTCCTTGACCGCGCGGTCGAGGTCCGCGTTGGTCGCCGCGACCACGCGGATGTCCACCGAGATGTCCGCCACGCCGCCGAGCCGCTTGAAGGTCTTCTCCTCGAGCACCTGGAGGAGCTTCGACTGGAGCCCGAACGGCATGTCCCCGATCTCGTCGAGGAACACCGTGCCGCCGTCCGCCACCTCGAAGAGGCCGGGCTTCATCGCCTTCGCGTCGGTGAACGCGCCCCGCTCGTGGCCGAAGAGCTCGCTCTCGAGGAGCGCCTCCGGGATCGCGCTGCACGTGATGGTCAGGAAGGGCTTGCCGCGCCGGTCGGAGGCGTCGTGGAGGGCGCGCGCGACGAGCCCCTTGCCGACCCCGCTCTCGCCGAGGAGCAGGACGGTGTTCGCGCGGCTGGTGGCGAGCTTCCGCACGAGCGCCACGATGTCCTTCATGGCATGGCTCTCGCCGACGATCGGGGCGACGCCCTCCGCCGCCTGCATCCGCCGGAGCGTCTGCACCTCGCGCCGGAGCCGCGTGGTCTCGAGCGCGCTGCGGACGTTCAGGACCATCTCCTCGGTGTCGAAGGGCTTGTTCAGGTAGGTGAAGGCGCCCTGCCGCATCGCCTCGACCGCCTTCTCCACGTTGGCGTAGGCCGTCATGAGGATGATGGGCACGTCCGGCGCCTCCTGCTTGAAGGTCTTCAGGAGCTCGAAGCCGTCGCCGTCGGGCAGCTTGTGGTCGAGGATCACGCAGTCCACGTGCTGCCGCCCGAACGAGCGCTTGGCCTCGGCCACGTCGGCCGCCTCGTGCACGACGTAGCCCTCCGAGGCGAGGCTCTCGCGGAGCGTGAAGCGGATCAGCTTCTCGTCGTCGACGACGAGCACGTTCTCCCGGCTCACGCCACTCCCCCCCGCGCCCCCCCTCGTTCCGCCTCGAGGGCCTCCTTCGGCCTCGGCAGGACCACGACGAACGTCGCCCCCTGCCCGTGCCCGGTCCGGACCTCGATCCTCCCGCCCATCGCGAGGACGAACTTGTGGACGACCGCGAGGCCGAGCCCGGTCCCCTGCGCCCGCGTCGTGAAGAAGGGCTTGAAGAGGCGCGGCAAGACGTCCTCCGGGATCCCGGGGCCGTCGTCCGCGACCGTGATCAGCGTCTTGTCCGCCTGGTCCTTGGCGTCCAGCCGGATCCGGCCCGACCGCGCGCCGAGCGCCTGCCCGGCGTTCAGCAGGAGGTTCACGAGCACGTTCTCGAGCAGCTGCGGGTCGGCGCGAACGAGCGTGCCGTGCGGGATCACGACCTCGAGGCGGTGGCCCTTGAGGTCGGGCTCCTCGGCGAGCCCGCGCAGGATGCGCTCGCAGAACTCCTTCAGGTCGAGCGGCGCCGGGCGCGGTCGCGGCGGCTTGGCGTACGTGAGGAGGCCGCGGATCGTGTCGTCGAGGCGCCGCACCTGCCGGTGGATCTCCTTCACGACCTCCGCGCGCGGGTCCTCGGCCGGGAACCCGCGGCCGAGCACCTGCACCGCGCCGCCGATCCCCGCGAGCGGGTTCTTGATCTCGTGCGCGACCGCGGCCGCCATCTCGCCGATCGCGGCGAGGCTCTCGCGGCGGTTGAGCTCCTCCCGGATGCGGTCGCGCTCGGTCACGTCGCGGACGATCGACGCACGGCCCGCGTAGCGCCCCTGCGCGTCGCGGAGCACGGTCGACGAGACCTCGCAGCGGATGTGGCGGCCGTCGCGCGTCGTGCGCTCGCCGGAGTGGGCGCGGAGCACGCCCCGCTGGTCCGTGCCGCGGCGCAGCGCGTCGAGCTCGCGCCGGGCGTCGTAGCCGGGCGGGTAGAGCAGCGAGGCATGCTTGCCGAGGATCTCCTCCTCCCGCCAGCCGAAGATCTGCTCCGCCCCGCGGTTCCAGGTGGACACCCGGTCGTCGATGTCGAGCGTCACGATGCCGTCGATCGACGTGTCGAGGATGTGCGCGAGCAGCAGCCGGTGGCGCTGCAGTTCCCGCTCGTCCCGGGCGACCATCGCGCTGTACACGCGCGCGGCGACGTACGCGGCGAGGAAGGGGGCGAGGATCCCCTGGACGTTCCGGAGGAACGCGCGCGTCGAGTCGGACAGGTGCGCGAGCGGCTCCTTTTCGATCCAGGTCCAGAGCACGAAGAGGAGGCAGGCGAAGGCCGCGCAGAAGAGCAGCAGGAAGGCCTCCCGCCGCAGGAGCGGCCGCGGCGCCGGGGGGGGAGCCGGGATCGACTCCGGGAGGGCGGCCCTGAGCGGGGGGGTGGCGGCGCGGTCGGACGGCGAGGCCATGCGCGCCGCGCATTCTAGGGTCTCTTCGGAAAGTCGGCCGTACGGAGCGAGGCCCGGGGCGGCGTCTCCGGAGGGCTCTCGTCGCGCCGCGGCCCGTCCGATAGGGAGGGCCGGGCCGCGCGCCGCGCCCACCCATGACCCACGAACCCACGGGATCGCCCGCGCGAAAGGTCGCCTACGCCGCGCTCATGGGCCTCGTCGTCGCGCTGTTCGTGGGGCTCCGGCTGTGGAACCTCGCGGCGGTCTGCCTCGACGACGACGAGGTGTTCAGCGTCCTCGTCTCGCGCCGGGGATGGGGGGGGCTCTGGGCGGCCGCGGGCGACGACATCTCCCACCCGCCGCTCTTCTACCTGCTCCTCAAGGCGTGGATGCTCGTCGGCGGGGAGGCCCTGCTGTGGCTCCGGCTGCTCCCGGCGCTGATCTCCTTCTCGGCGCTCGTCCCCTTCCTGCTGCTCTGCCGCGAGCGGCGGGTCGGGCCCTTCGTGACGCTGCTCGCGCTCTTCCTCTGGGCCACGAACGGGTCGCTCATCTACTACGCCCAGCACCTGCGCGACTTCATCCTGCTCCAGGCGCTGTCGCTCTGGTCGCTCTGGTTCCTCGCGCGGTGGGCGGGGCGGCCGGAGGGGAGCCGGCGGGATCTCGCCCTTCTCTTCGTCAGCAACCTCCTCGCCGTCTACGCGCACTACTGGGGCTGGATCCTCGTGGGCACGGAGTTCCTCATCCTGCTCGCGGTCGCGCGCCGGCGGTGCCTCCCGTTCCTGCTCACGTCGCTCCTGCTCCCGCTCTTCTACGCGCCGTGGGCCATGACCGTGGTCCGCGCGGTCCAGGCGAAGGGCTCGGCGACGGGGCAGATCGACTGGATCGGCAAGCCCGCCTTCCGGGACCTCGTCTGGTTCCTCGCGACCGTGAACGGCGCGCTGGAGTTCCCGCGGAGCACGCTCGTCGGGATCGCGCTCTTCGGCGCGCCCGTGCTCCTCTGGTGCTGCGCCGCGCTCCGCGGCCGTGAGGGGGAGGGGCCTGCGGGGAGGGGGCACCTCCTGGCTCTGCTCCTGCTCGCCGGCGTCCCGGTGACGATCACGTTCGTCGCGAGCCGCGTGCTGCCCCAGTCGGTGTGGGCGACGCGCCAGCTGCTCTACTCGTTCGTGCCCTGCTACCTCCTCGTCGGGATCGCTGCCGCGCGCATCCGGCCGCCGCTCGCGCGCGGCGTGCTGGCGCTCGCGCTCTGCGGCTGGTCCGCCGCGGCGGGCGTCCTGGCCATCCGCACCGAGTGCGTGAAGCTGCCCTACGACAAGGTGTTCGAGACGCTCGCCGCGCGCGAAACCGCCGAGGGCGGCGGGGCCGACCGCGACGTGGTCGTCTACGCCGACGAGGGGTTCTTCCTCCACGTGGCCGAGCTCTACCTGACCGAGCGGTGGGGCTACCGGCACGTCGTCGTCGACGACTGGAAGGAGGTCAAGGGCGACCGCTTCTGGGTGATCTACCGGAAGGCGGGCTGGAAGAAGGATCCGCCCCCGCAGGAGGCGCTCGCGCGGATGGGCTACCGCTGCGGCGACGAGTCCCTTTTCGATGCCGGCATGCGGGTGCTCATCTTCCCGGTTCGCCGCTGATTTTCGCCCGGCTTGGGGCCGGCGGCGGTATCCTTGAAGGGCGGGCCCGCCCCTCGTGGTCGGGCACTCCCCATGCCGAGGTTCGATCGCGTCCTCGTCCCCGTCGACTTCTCCGAGCTCACCGACACCGTCCTCCGCTACGGCGTGGAGCTCACGAAGGAGGGGGGCACGACGATCGTCCTCCACGTCCTCGAGCCGCTGCCGCTGCACTTCGAGACCGCGTTCGGCGCCTTCGTCAACACCGAGGGGCTGATGCGCATCCGCGAGAACGCGCTCCGCATGCTCGAGGAGACGAAGCAGCGCTATCCGGACCGCACGTTCATCACCGAGCTCCGGGAGGGCAAGGCGGCGCCGCTCATCCTGGACGCCGCCCAGCGGCACCGGGCGCAGCTGATCGTCATGGGCACCCACGGCCGCGGCGGGCTCGAGCACCTTTTCCTCGGGAGCGTGGCCGCCCGCATCGTCCGGAACGCGTCCTGCCCGGTGCTCACCGTGCGGAACGCGGAGCCGGGCGGCGCGTGAGGACGGGCCTGCGGGGCGGGCTTGCCCGCCGAGGCCTCCTGGGCGAAGGTGGGCCCCCCAGCCCCCCCGGCTTCGCCCCTTGAATCGGAAAGTAGGATGAATCGAAGCCCCTATGACCACGAAACAGCTTGAACATCTCGATCGCGTCGTGATCCGTTTCGCCGGCGACAGCGGCGACGGCATGCAGATCACGGGCCAGCAGTTCACGAACACGGCCGCGCTCCTCGGCAACGATCTCGCGACGTTCCCCGACTACCCCGCCGAGATCCGCGCCCCCGCAGGCACGCTCCCCGGCGTGTCCGGCTTCCAGGTCCACTTCGCGTCCGACGACATCTACACGCCCGGCGACGCGCCGGACGTGCTCGTCGCGATGAACCCGGCGGCGCTCAAGGTGAACCTGAAGGACCTGCCGAAGAGCGGGATCCTGATCCTCGACACCGACGAGTTCAGCAAGCGCAACCTGAAGATGGCCGGGTACGAGACGAACCCGATCGAGGACGGCTCGCTCGCCGGATACCGGCTTTTCGCCGTGCCGCTCACGAGCCGCACGGAGACCGCGCTGGCCTCCTTCGAGAACCTCACGGTCAAGGAGAAGCGGCGCTGCAAGAACTTCTACGCGCTCGGCATGACCTACTGGCTCTTCAGCCGGAGCATGGACGCCACGATCGAGGGGCTGAAGGAGCGGTTCAAGAAGAAGCCGCAGTACGCGGAGGCGAACACGGTCGCGATGAAGGCCGGGTACGCCTACTGCGACGCGAGCGAGGAGTTCCAGGTCCGGTACGAGGTCCCGCCCGCGCCGACGAAGCCCGGCACCTACAGGAACATCTCCGGCAACGAGGCGCTCGCGATCGGGCTCGTCGCCGCCGCCGGACGCGCGGGCGTGCCGCTCTTCTACGGCTCCTACCCGATCACGCCCGCGAGCGACATCCTCCAGTACCTCGCCGGATACAAGAACTTCGACGTGACGACGTTCCAGGCCGAGGACGAGATCGCCGCGGTCGGCTCCGCGATCGGCGCGTCGTTCGGCGGCGCGATCGGCGTCACCGGGAGCAGCGGCCCGGGGATCGCGCTCAAGGGCGAGGCGATCGGCCTCGCGGTCATGGTGGAGCTGCCGCTCGTGATCGTGAACGTCCAGCGCGCGGGGCCGAGCACCGGCATGCCGACGAAGACGGAGCAGGCGGACCTCCTCCAGGCCGTCTGCGGCCGGAACGGCGAGAGCCCGCTCGTCGTCCTCGCGAGCAGCACGCCCTCGAACTGCTTCCACATGGCGTTCGAGGCCGTCCGGATCGCGACCAAATACATGGTCCCCGTGATCCTCCTGTCGGACGGGTACCTCGCGAACGGCGCGGAGCCGTGGCTGCTCCCGGAGCACATCGAGGAGCTCGCCGACGTGCGGATCTCCTTCCACACCGACCCGAAGGACTTCAAGCCCTACCGCCGCGACGCGGCGACGCTCGCGCGCGCGTGGGTGAAGCCCGGCACGCCCGGCCTCGAGCACCGGATCGGGGGCCTCGAGAAGCAGGACCAGACGGGCAACGTCTCCTACGACGCGGCGAACCACCAGAAGATGGTGCAGCTGCGCCAGGAGAAGGTGCAGCGCGTCGTCGCCGACGTTCCCGACCTCAAGGTCTACGGCCCCGACCGGGGCAAGCTGCTCGTGATCGGGTGGGGGAGCACGTTCGGCGCGATCCACTCCGCGGTGCGGCTCGCGCAGGCGGACGGCTTGAAGGTCGCGCAGGCGCACCTCCACCACCTGAACCCCTTCCCCGCGAACCTCGCCGAGCTCCTCGGCCGCTACGACCGGGTGCTCTGCCCCGAGATGAACACCGGGCAGCTGCGGATGCTCCTGCGCGCGCGCTACCTCGTCGACGTGCAGGGATTGAACAAGATCGAGGGGCAGCCCTTCCGCGTCCGCGAGGTGCTGACGCGCATCCAGGAGATGGCCTGATGAGTCCCGAAGCCCCTGTCCTCGACAAGAAGCACTTCGAGAGCGACCAGCAGGTGCGCTGGTGCCCCGGCTGCGGCGACTACGCCATCCTCTCCTCGATGACCAAGGCCTTCGCGGAGATAGGCGTCCCGCGCGAGAAGATCGCGATCGTCTCCGGCATCGGGTGCGCGGCCCGCTTCCCCTACTACGTGAACACCTACGGGTTCCACACGATCCACGGGCGGGCGCCCGCGATCGCGACGGGGCTCAAGGTGGCGCGGCCCGACCTCCACGTCTGGGTGGTGGGGGGCGACGGCGACATCCTCTCGATCGGCGGCAACCATTTCCTCCACGCGCTCCGGCGCAACGTGACGCTCAAGATCCTCTGCTTCGACAACCGGATCTACGGCCTCACGAAGGGGCAGACGTCGCCGACCTCGGAGTACGGCAAGGTCACGAAGACCACGCCGATGGGCTCGCTCGACCGGCCGGTGAACCCGATCTCGCTCGCGATCGCCGCCGAGGCGACGTTCGTCGCGAGGACCGCCGACAAGTGGAACGACCACTTCCGCCAGGTGATCCTCGCCGCGGCGGCGCACGAGGGATCGGCGTTCGTGCAGATCCTCCAGAACTGCGTCGTCTTCAACGAGGACTCCTGGGAGCCGGTGGTCGGGCGGGAGGAGCGCGACGAGCACGCGCTCTACCTCGAGCACGGCAAGCCGCTTCGTTTCGGGCGCGACCGCGAGAAGGGCATCCGCCTCGACGGCTCCGAGCCCGAGGTCGTGACCGTCGGCGAGGGCGGCGTGACCGAGGCGGATCTCGTCGTCCACGACGAGAAGGACGAGGCGCTCGCCTACCTGCTGTCCCGCCTCGACCTTCCGCGCTTCCCCATGCCGGTGGGCATCTTCCGCCGCGTGGAGGGGTTCGTCCCCCTCGAGAAGGGCATCGCCCGGCAGCGCGAGGAGGCCATGAAGAAGAAGGGCAAGGGCGACGTGATGAAGCTGATCCACTCCGGCGAAACCTGGACGGTCAACGGCTAGGACGCGGGAGGGGGCTGGGGGGACCCATGAGCATCGAGGATCTGGAGGAGGACCGCCGCTACGGCGAGGCCGCGGGTTCCGAAGGGAAGGACAAGGTCTTCGCGACTCGCGTCCGGCTCCTGAACGTGCCGCGCGCCGTCGTGGTGCCGCGGGAGACGAGCGTCGGCGAGACCGCGAAGCGGATGACCGACGCCCGCCAGGGCTGCGCGGTCGTCGCGGGCCCCGACGGCCGCGTCGCCGGGATCTTCACCGAGCGCGACCTCCTCATGCGCGTGGTCGCGAAGGGCCTCGACCCCGCGCGCACGGAGGTGGGGAAGGTCATGTCGGCCGACCCCGAGTGCCTCACGCTCGACGACACGCTCGGCTATGCGCTCTACAAGATGACCGTGGGCAACTACCGAAGCGTGCCGGTCGTGGACGATGACGGGAAGCCCACGGGCGTCTTGACGCAGCACGAGGGCGTGAAGGCGCTCGCGTCGCTCTTCCCCACGGCGGTCTTCAACCAGCCGTCGCGCTCCGTCGAGCAGAAGCCCCCGCGCCATCAGCACGGCGGCTGACCGATCCGTTCGGGCCTCAGACTCAGGAGTCGTGCAAGAACAACTGCTACATTCGGCCGGCTGCGACGACGCGATGCAGCGTCGCTCCTCCTCCGCGTATCGCTCCGCTGATACGCGTCGTCGTCCCTCCTTGCCTCGCGCCGTCTCGCTCGGCCTCGGTGTTTGACGCATTTGTTCTCGCACGACTCCTCAGTCGTCGTGCAAGAACAACTGCTCCATTGCGCCTAACCCGAGCGGCACGCTTCGAGGGCGCCGACGTACGACTCGGCCCACTGCGGCGCGGTCGCCCGTTGCACCGCCGCGGATAGCCGCGCGTGGCGCTCGACCCGCTCCGCGAGAGGCATGCGGAGCGCGCGGTCGATGTCGCGCGCCATCCCGTCCTTGTGGTACGGGTTCGTCAGCACCGCGTCGACGAGCTCGAGCGCGGCGCCCGCGAAGCGCGACAGCACGAGGACGCCCGGACGGTCCGGCTCCTGCGCCGCGACGAACTCCTTCGCGACGAGGTTCATGCCGTCGCGGAGCGGCGTCACGAGGCCGACGTCGGCCTCGCGGTAGAAGCGCGCGAGCTGCGCCTGGCCGTAGGAGCGGTAGAGGTAGCGCACGGGCGTCCAGTGCGCCTCCCCGAGCTCGCCGTTGATCCGGCCGACGGCGGCCTCGATCCGCGTGCGCTGCTCCCTGTAGTCCACGACGTCGGCCCGCGACGGGACGGAGATCTGCACGTAGGAGACCTGGCCGCGCCACTCCGGGAAGAGCTCGAGCATCCGCCCGAACGCCTCGATCCGCTCGTGGATGCCCTTCGTGTAGTCGAGGCGGTCCACGCCGAGAAGCAGCCGCCGCCCCTCGACGGAGTCGAGCAGCGCGGTGGTCTCCTCCGACTCCTCGGGGTCGTCCTCGGGCTCGAACGTCTCGGGGATCGTGCCGATCGGGAAGGCCCGGACCCGGATGCGGCGCCCGCGGTGCTGCACGGCGTCGTCGGAGACCGTGGCCGGCGAGAGCGCGCCCACCACCTGCATGACGTTGCGGACGTCGTAGCTGGTCTGCACGCCCACGAGATCGAAGTCGAGGATGCCCTCGAGGAGCTGGTCGGCCCACGGGATCAGCCGGAACAGGTCCGCGCCCGGGAAGGGGACGTGGAGGAAGAGGCCCATCGGCCCGACGTGGCCGAGGCGCCGCAGCTCCGAGGCGACGAGCAGCAGGTGGAAATCGTGCACCCAGATGGCGCAGTCGGGCGGCGTGAGGTCGGCGGCGGCGGCGGCGAACCGCGCGTTCACCGTCGCGTACGCCTCCCACTCCGTGTCCACGAACCGGACGCGCCCGGGCAGCGTGTGGAAGAGCGGCCAGAGCGCGCGGTTGCAGAAGCCGCCGTAGTAGAGCTGGTGCGTCTTCTGGGGCAGGTCGATCGAAGCGAGCGCGGGCCTCATCTCCGGGCCGAGCCGCACGGGCCCGAACGTCGGGCCGGGCGTCGTCTCGCCGCTCCAGCCGAGCCAGAGGCCCTCGCGCGCCGCGAGCACGGGCTCGAGCGCGGAGACGAGCCCGCCGACCTGGCGCTTGCGGCTCCCTTCCGAGCTCACCGGCTCCGGGAGGCGGTTCGAGATGGCGAGCAGCCCGTAGGCGGAGGCGCGCGCGCCCGGCTCCGGGAACGGAATCGGGCGCGGAAGCACGGGGGGGCCGGGGGCGGCGCCGATGCGCGTGCCCGCGAGCCAGCGGAGGAACCCGATCGCCTGCGCGGGGCCGTCGAGCAGCCACCGCGCGGCCGTCGGGCGCTCGACCGAGGGCGCGACGAGCACGGCCTCGTCCGCGGCCCCGAGCGCCTCGAACATGTCCTCGTCGGTGATGTCGTCCCCGAGCGCCACGAGCCGCGCCTCGGACCCCGCGCGCTCGCGGACCCAGGCGACCGCGGCGGACTTGCGGGCGGCGGCGGGCCGCACCTCCAGCACCTCCGCGCCCGGCATGCGCTCGTAACCGGGGTGCGCGGCGAGCCACGCCTCCACGGCCGCCTCCACCTCGACCCGGAGCGCCGCGGCGCTCCGGCGGGGGACCCGCCGGAAGTGGAACGCCACCGACGCCGTCTTCCGCTCGACGAGCGCCCCCGGGTTGCCGAGCGCGATCGCTGCCAGCGTCGCGTGCAGGTCCTCGATCTCGCTGCCGTCGTTGTCGAGGACAGAACGCCAGACGCCCTCGTCGCGGAGGAACGCGCCGTGCTCCGCCGCCAGCCAGACCGATCGCGCGTGCCCGAAGGACTGCTCGATCTCGGAACGGGGCCGCCCGCTCACGATCGCGAGCACGATCCCCGGCGATGCGGCGATGCGGTCGAGCATGGCGACGAGGTCCGGCGTCGGCCGGGCGAGGTCGGGCCGCTCCGCGAAGGGGACCAGGGTGCCGTCGAGGTCGACGAGGAGCCCGAGCGGCGAGTGCCGGGCGAGCCGGGTCCAGTGGTCAGGCGTGCTCAAGGCGGAGCCAGAGGAGCGAGTGGGGGCCCAGGGTGAACAGGTAGTCCGCGTGCGTGATGGGCGGGAACCGCTGTCCGCCGATGATCTCGACCGGCGTCCGTCCGATCCACTCGCGGACCGGGACGAGCGCCGGCTGGACGAAGCGGGACATGTTGGAGATGCAGAGGAGCGTTCCCGCCTCGCTCTCGCGGACGAAGGCGAGGATGCGCGGGTTCTCGACCGGGACGATGCGCATGCCGGTGCCGCGGAACGCCGGGTCGGCGCGATGGACCTTGATCGTCCGGCGCAGCCAGTTGAGGAACGACGTCGGCTTCCGGTCGCGCGACTGCACGTTGTGGCCGGCGTAGTGGTACTCGGGCTCCGTGATCACCGGCGCGTAGAGCTTCTCCGCGGTCGAGAAGCCGGCGTTTGCGCCCGTGGTCCACTGCATGGGCGTCCTGACGCCCATGCGGTCGCCGAGCTGGATGTCGTCGCCCATCTCGATCTCGTCGCCGTAGTAGAGGACCGCGCACCCCGGGAGCGACAGGATGAGGCCGTGGAGCAGCTCGACCTGCCGCCGGCCGCCGAGAAGGAGCGGCCAGAGGCGCCGGCGGATCCCCGTGTGGACGCGCTGGCCGGGCTCGCTCGCGTACTGCTCCCACATGAACCGGCGGTCGTCGTCCGAGAGCATCTCGAGCGTCAGCTCGTCGTGGTTCCGGAGGAACATGACCCACTGGCATCCGTCCGGGATCGCCGACGTGCGCTCGAGGACCTCGATGAGCGGGGCCGCGAGCTCCCTCCGCAGCGCGAGGAAGAGCCTCGGCATCAGCGGGAAATGGAACGCCATGTGGAACTGGTCGCCGGTCCCGAAGTAGGAGATCAGCTCCTCGGCCGGCTGGTTGGCCTCGGCGAGGAGGAGGCGGGGCGGGTCGTAGTTGTCCAGGAGCGCGCGCAGCCGCCGCACGAACGCGTGCGTCTCCGGCAGGTTCTCGCAGGTCGTGCCCTCGCGCTCGAAGAGGTACGGGACGGCGTCGACCCGGAACCCGCCGACCCCGAGGTCGAGCCAGAAGCGGGCGACCTCGAGCATCTCCTCCTGCACGCGCGGGTTCTCGTAGTTGAGGTCCGGCTGGTGCGCGTAGAAGCGATGCCAGTAGTAGAGGCCGCAGGTGTCGTCGCGCGTCCAGTTGGACGGCTCGGTCTCGAAGATGCCGCGGACGCCCGCGTAGCGGTCGGGGGTCTCGCTCCACACGTAGTAGTCGTGGAACGGGTGCCCGGGGCCCTGCCGCGCGCTCTGGAACCACGGGTGCTGGTCGCTCGTGTGGTTGAGGACGAGGTCGACGAGGATCCTCAGCCCGCAGGCGTGGGCCGCATCGAGGAGCCGCCGAAAGTCGTCGAGCGTCCCGAGGTCCTTGTGGATCCCGCGGTAGTCCGAGACGTCGTAGCCGTCGTCGCGCAGGGGGCTCGGGTAGATCGGGAGCAGCCAGACCGCGCCCACCCCGAGGTCCCGGATGTAGGGCAGCTTCTCGATGAGGCCGGGAATGTCCCCGATTCCGTCCCCGTTCGAGTCGTGAAATCCCCGGACGTAGACCTCGTATAGGACGAGGTCCCGATACCACGGGGCTGTCATGGGTCCTGTATAACCCGAATCGCCTCGGCAGGCCCGATTTGCCGCCCCCGGACCCCCTTTTCTTCCGCTAACTTCCGGGCCCCCCGAATGCCGAAACGGGGTGCATGAGACGGCAGGCCCTCGACAACCTCCGTGCCGCCATCGAGGCGAACACCGAGCGTCGCACCCTCGAGCAGCTGAAGGCGCAGGGGAAGCGCAGCGTACGCGTGGTCTCGGGCGAGAAGGTGATGCAGATCATCACCGCGATCGTGAACGATGTCGTGGACCGCGAGGTCGGCGACGCGACGGAGCGCGACCGCGACCGGATCGTCCATGAGACGAAGTCGCAGTTCGACCGCGTCCTGAAGATCCAGGCCGACCAGGAGGCGCTGCTGCAGGAGCAGCGCGACATCGCGACGCAGTACCGCGACAAGCTGGAGGCGGCGCAGGCCGAGGTCGAGCGCGTCCGGAAGCAGATCGAGGATCTGCGCGCGGAGGAGGGGGAGCGCGAGGCGCACTTGATCGCGGAGCACCAGGAGCTGCTCCGGGAGCTGAACGAGCGCTACACGGCCGCCACCGCGCGCGCCAAGGCGCTCGAGCAGGAGAAGGACCGCCTCTCCCAGATGCTCGAGGAGGAGAAGCACCGCGCCGCCGAGCGCGAGGAGCGCCAGGCGGAGGACTACGACGCGCGCGTCGAGGCCTTCCGCAAGGAGCAGGAGGAGCTCGTGGCGCGCCTCCAGGCCGAGAAGGGCGCCGTCGCCGGCCGGCAGGAGCAGGCGCTCTCGGCCGCGAGCGCGAAGCTCCACGAGATCGAGGAGCGCGCCGCCACGGACCGCGACGCGCGCGTCCGCGCGGAGCAGAAGGCCGAGACCGCGGAGCGGGACGCGAAGCAGGCGGCCCACGCGGCGAAGGAGGCGGAGGCCCGGCGCGCGGAGGCGGACCGGGTCACGCGCGACCTCGCGGCGAAGATCGAGACGCAGCGCGTCGCCCTCGAGGCGCGCGAGCGCGAGGTCGCCCGGCTGACCGAGGACCTCGCGGCGGCGCGCGCGGCGGCCGGCAAGGCCGACGACGTGCGGAAGCTCGAGGAGCAGCTCTCGCAGATGCACCAGTTCCTGCGCGTGCTCGACGAGCGGAGCGCGGGCGCCAACGAGGCGACCGTGCAGGCGCTCGTGGAGCAGCTGTCGCACAAGCAGACCCTCGACACGCAGTCGCTCGAGGCGAAGTTCAACCAGACGCTCGACGCCTCGCTCGAGAAGTTCACGAAGACGGTGGAGGCGGCCACGGCCAAGCCCATCGACATCGTGGTCGAGGCGACGGACGTGCTCGTCGACAAGATCTTCGACACGCCCGCGGACCAGATGTCCACGAACCTCGATTCGCTCGAGGTCGACCAGAAGAAGAGCAAGCGGGGGATCGGGGGCAACCTCGCGGCCCTGCGCGCGATGCGCGCCGGGAAGAAGCCCGCGGAGGGCGAGAAGAAGGGGGGGTAGCCCCCCTTGTGACGCGGCCGTCTCAAGGCGGTCCGCGGCGAACGGAAACAGTCAATTCCCGGCCCCAAGGGGCCGATAGGAGTGCGAACAATCGGGTTGCCCGGCAAGGGCCCCGGGGAGGCGAGAACAGCGATGTCCGGCGAATCCAGCACCATCCGGTTCAAGCAGGCCGACGGGTCGGCCCAAGCGCAGCAGGCGGGCGCGCCGGCGGCGAAGGCGCAGCCGAAGAGCGAGGTCGCGCTCGGCAAGGGCCTCGACGTCGGCACGGCGAACCTCCTCAGCGCCGCCCAGGACGAGTCCGGCGAGATCGTCGTGAAGCGCGAGCGCAACGCGTTCCTCGAGATCCCGGCCGAGTTCGCGAGCAACAAGGACATGCTCACGCGGCTCAACGTGCCGTACGTGACCTTCCAGAACCGCATGTACGTGCTCGGCGACGCCTCCTTCAACCTCGCGAACATGTTCGGCAAGGAGGTCCGCCGCCCGATGCAGGACGGCTTCCTCTCGGCGAACGAGCAGGATGCGATCCCGATGATGCGCTTCATCATCGAGCGGCTCCTCGGCCAGCCCGCGCAGCCCGGCGAGCCCTGCTACTTCTGCATCCCCGCCCCCTCGATCGACAAGGAGAACGACACCGTCTACCACGAGGGCATCGTGAGCGGCGTCGTGAAGAAGCTCGGCTACACGCCGCGCGCCATGAACGAGGCGCACGCGATCATCTACAGCGAGCTCGCCGACCACGATTTCACGGGCATCGGCGTCTCCTGCGGCGGCGGCATGTTCAACGTCTGCGTCGCCTACAAGACGATCCCGGCGGTGAAGTTCTCGGTGGCCCGCGGCGGCGACTGGATCGACGGCCACGTCGCGAAGGTCATGGGCATCCCGCGCACGCGCGCGACGGCCATCAAGGAGGGCGACGTCAACCTCACCACCCCGCGCACGCGCGAGGAGGAGGCGGTCGTCCTCTACTACAGGAACCTCATCTCCTACGTGCTGCAGAACCTGAAGCAGCGCTTCCAGCTCGCCCGCGACGTCCCGCAGTTCGAGGACCCGGTCGAGGTCGTGGTGGCGGGCGGCACGAGCCTCGTCGGCGGCTTCGTCGAGGTCTTCGCGGAGGAGCTCGAGAAGGTCGAGTTCCCGCTGAAGATCGCCGGCGTGCGCCGCGCCGAGGACGCGATGACCTCCGTGGTCCGCGGCTGCTTGATCGCCGCCGCGCTCGCGGACAACTAACTAGCTCCACCCGCGGGGCTTGGCGCCCCGCGATCCGTAATCTCCTTGGGGGAGGCATCGAGCCTCCCCCTCTTCCTTTCTTGGCGACGGGCAGGGGGTCCGGGGGCGGGGCGGCACTGCGGCGTGCCGCTACAATCCCGGAAGGAGGTGGCCGGATGCTCTCGCAACGCCCCGCATCGCTCCTCATCGCGCTCGCGCTCTTCACGGGCGCGGCGGCCGCGCAGGACGCCGTCCGGCTCACGGGCGTCCCCGAGGAGCTCCACGTCCCGCTTCCCGCGGGCAGAAACGTCGTCCTGACGGCGGAGATCGAGAAACAGGAGCCGCGCGCCGTCTGGCTGGCGAGGGAGAAGGACGCCCGGCTCCGGTGCCTGCTCTCGCGCGTGGGCGCGGGCCGCTACCAGGTCAACTTGGCCGATCCGGAGGTCGCCGCGGTGCTCGCCGCGGGAGGCGACAGCTTCCACGTCTTCGCCGAGCTTCCCGACGGCACCGTCATCTCGAGCATCGCGGTCCGCTACGCCGCCGCGCCGCGCCTCCACGCGCCGCCGCGGGTCTACGTCCTCATGGACGGCCGCCGGCGCGAGGTGCTGGAGGGTCCCGAGGACCCGTTCCTCGAGCCCGCGCTCCGCGCGCGGCTCACCGGGCAGTCGATCGTGGTCACGGCCGACGGCATCGAGGAGCTCCGCGCCCGCGCGGGCGAGAAGGGGTCGCACTGGTGCCCGCCCGAGACGGTGCAGGGGCTCGAGTTCGAGTTCCCGAAGGACGCGGTGCAGCCCGCGGTCGAGGTGCGCGCGGGCGACAAGTCCTTCCCTGCGGAAGCGTCGGGGGGTGCGCTGCGCATCGCGATCCAGAAGGGCATGCGCCGCACGTGGGAGGAGCAGGGGTCGATCGACGTCCTCTGTACCGAGGCGGGCGAGGAGGTCCTGCGCCTCAGGTTCCGCGCGCCGCCGACGAGGCTCGACCTGCCGCGCGGCGAGGTCGAGCTCACGGTCACGCAGCGGGCGAGCAAGTCCGTCCCGGGCTCGCAGGGATACGAGGCCATCTACTTGGACGACATCACCGGCGGCCAGGTGCGGCTCTCCCTCGCCACGGCGGGCGGCGAGCGCCTGATCGACGAGCGGTCGGTGCGCGAGGGCGACACAGTGGGCTTCGCGACGCGCGACGCCCTCTACGCGCTGACGGTCAAGAAGCTCGCCAACTTCCTCGTCGGCGACGACTACGCCGTCCTCGCGGTAGCGCGCGCCTCCCCGGAGATGGAGGAGGCGGAGCAGGCGGAGATCAGCGGGCTTCTCGATGTGCTCGAGAAGGCGGACGTCGTGTTCGTGGCCGGCAAGGAGGAACGCACGGCGGCGCAGGTGGCGGCCGCGCTGCGGGAGGAAAGCAAGAGGGGTTCGGGGACGGCCCCGACGCTCGGGCAGTTCATCGCCCGCTTCGCGAGCCGCTCCGCCGAGACGAGCGAGGAGTATCGCGTGCGGGAGAAGGACGGGACGCTCGTCCCCGCGCGCACCTGGCTCGATGCGCTCGCCGCGGCTCCGCAACGGCCCAAGGGCGACGGCGTCGGGGCCGCCCGCGCGCGCGCCTGGGCGGAGGCGATCAGCAAGCCGGGGCTGCCGAACCTCCACCGCGTGGGCAAGAACCTCTACCGCGGCGCGCAGCCGACGGCGCCGGGCATCCGCGAGCTCAAGGCGATGGGCGTGAAGACGATCGTGAACCTGCGCTCGATGCACTCGGACAAGGATCTGCTCGGGGACACGGGGCTCGGCTCCGTGGAGATCCCCTGCCACGCGTGGCATCCCGAGGAGGAGGACGTCGTCGCATTCCTGAAGACCGTCGCGGACGAGACGAAGGGGCCGTTCTTCGTGCACTGCCAGCACGGCGCGGACCGCACGGGCATGATGGTCGCGATCTACCGCGTGGTGTGCGAGGGCTGGAAGAAGGAGGACGCGATCGACGAGATGACGCAGGGCGGCTTCGGCTTCCACCCGCTGTGGCGCGGCCTGCCGAAATACGTCCGCGAGATCGACGTCGACGCCCTCCGGAAGAAGGCGGGAATCCCGGAGCCCGGCGCGAACCGCTGACCGACCACGCGGCCCAGGGGGCGGGCCTTCCCCCGGACCCTGTCCGCTTCCGGGCACGATCTCAGACCGGCAGACCAGCCTCCCGCGCGGCCGCGGCCTGGGTCTCGTCGAGCGTCACGAAGCGCGCGAGCGGTGCCCGCTCGTGGAACCAGAGAGCCGTCCGCAGGTGCGCGAGGTCGAGCGAGCGCGGCGTGGTCACCACCGGCATCGTCGTGCCTGTGCAGAGGTCGAGCGTCAGGTCGCGCAGCGCGAAGAGTTCGCGGTCCTTCTCGAGCCGCTCGAGGCACGCGTGCAGCTCGGCGGGGGAGAGGAGCCGGTCCCGCGAGAGGCGCACGAGATTGCGCGTCGCCTCGAGCACGAGGAGCACGCTGGAGAGGAGCTCGGCGCCGGTCATCTCCTTCACGATGAGCTTGTGGCCGCTCTCCCCGAGGAGCACGCACAGGTAGGCGGAGGTGTCGACGTAGAGGCGCTTGGCCACGGTCAGCGGTCGTCCCAGCCGCCCCGGCGGTCGTCGGCGACGACGTCCAGGTAGCGCCCCTTCGTCCGTGCCTTGAGCAGCGGCGCCGGCGTCCCGCGCCCGAGCCGGGCGCCGATGTGGACGTGGGCGTCGGGCGGCAGCAGCTGCGCCACGACGCGGCTGTGGCGCGTGATCAGGAGCGGCGTCCCCCTCTCCGCCTCCGCCACCAGCTCGGAGAGCCTGCGTTTGAGCTCGTGAATCGGGATCTTTTGCACAGAAATATAGTACCAAATCATGGACCATAATCATCGAAAAAAGACCTGATCTCCTCGGTCCCGCCGCGGCCCGCCCGAGTTGACGTACCGCAATACGTCGACTCGCCGCCGGTGTAGGCTCCACCCCCGCGTGAACCGGTTCGTCGCGCTCCTCCTCCTTCTGCTTCCGCCGGCGACGACACTCGCGGGCGATGATCCCCCGGAGGGGCCCGGCCTCGCCGCGCGCTACCCGGGAGACGAGGGGATCGCGAGGGACCCCGCCGTCCTCCTCGCCGAGGACTTCGAGACGGGCACGATCGCAGACCTCGCGAGGCGCTGGACCGAGGTCGGCAACAAGGACGGCAAACCCCTCGCCTTCAGCGACCAGAAGCCCGACGCCTCCCGCGGCAAGCGCTCGCTCGAGATCACGGCCACGCTCGGGCGCGACACCGGCGGGCACCTCTTCGCGCCGCTCGCGAAGGGCGTCGACGCCGCGTTCGCGCGCTTCTACGTGCGCTTCGCCGAGGACGCAGGCTACATCCACCACTTCGTGCACATGGGCGGATTGAACCCGCAGACGCGCTGGCCGAACCCGCAGGCGGGCTCGCGCCCGAAGGGCGACGACCGCTTCTCCGTCGGGATCGAGCCGTGGGGGGACCGGGGGCGCGCGAGCGCACCCGGCCTCTGGAACTTCTACCCCTACTGGCATGAGATGAAGATCTCCGCGGACGGGCGCTACTGGGGGAACAGCATCCGGCCCGTCGAGGACCGGCCGGCGCCGAAGGCCACGTGGCAGTGCGTCGAGCTCATGATCAAGCTCAACAAGCCGGGCGAGCGCGACGGCGAGCTCGCCCTCTGGCTCGACGGCAAGCGCGTCGCGCACGTCCGCAAGGGCTCGCCGCGCGGCGAGTGGACCGGCATGGGCTTCCGGCTCCTCGCGAAAGGCGGCGAGCCGTTCGAGGGCTTCTCCTGGCGCACGACCGGCGACCTCAAGGTGAGCTACTTCTGGCTCCTGCACTACGTGACCGAGAACGCCGCGCGCCAGAACCGCGTCGCGAAGACGAACCCGACCAGCCGGGTGTGGTTCGACGACTTGGTGGTCGCGACCAGCTACATCGGCCCGATCCGGTAGGCTAGCGGCTCATGTTCCTACACGGGCAGGAAGACCGGCGCATCGCGCTCTGCTACTCGATGAACGTCCACCCGGGCGAGGGGCTCACCGACGTCCTCCTCGCGCTCGAGGGCACGGTGGCGCCGCTGAAAGGGCGGCTGGGCGTGAAGGGCCCGTTCGCCGTCGGGTTGCGCCTCGCGGCCCGCGCGGCGGAGGAGGTGGAGGGGCGCGGGGAGGAGGTGAAGGCGACGCTCGAGCGCCTGGGCCTCGTCCCGGTCACCGTCAACGCGTTCCCCTACGGCGACTTCCACGGCGGGCGCGTGAAGGAGGAGGTCTACCGCCCCGACTGGACCGAGTCGCGGCGCGCGGTCTACACGCTGCGGGCGGCCGTCGCGCTCGCCGCGTTCGCGCCGCGGGGTCTCGAGGCGTCGGTGTCGACGGTGCCGCTCTCGTACAAGGCCTGGCGCCCGTCGATGAACGCGGTCACCGGCCGCGTCCTCGAGATGATCTCGGTGCTCCAGGGCGTGGAGCGGAAGTCGGGCCGGCGCGTGCGCGTGGCACTCGAGCCCGAGCCGCTGTGCGTCCTCGAGACGGCCTTGGAGACGGTCGCGTACTGGAGGGACCACCTGATGCCCGCGTGCCGCGCGAAGTTCGGCCGCGGCGCCGAGGATCTCGCACACGCCTACCTCGGGGTGTGCCTCGACACCTGCCATCACGCCGTGCGGTGGGAGTCGAGCAGGGACGCGATCGACCTCTACCGCGAGGCGGGGATCCCGATCGGGAAGATCCAGCTGTCGAGCGCGCTCGAGGCGGCGTCCGCGGCGGATCTCGAGCCCTTCGCCGAGCCGCGCTACCTGCACCAGGTCGTGTCGAGGTCGGGCGAGGCGCGCGCCGATCTCGGCGCCGACCCTCCCCCGGGCCCCCTCCGATGCCACTTCCACGTCCCGGTGCACAGGGAGGTGGTCGCCGGCGTCCGCACCACGCGCGACGACATGGCCGCGGCGCTTCGCCACGCGCTCGCGACGGGCGCGACGAACACGCTCGAGATCGAGACCTACACGTGGGACGTGCTGCCGCTCAAGGAGGGCGCGCTCCTCGACTCGCTCGAGGCGGAGTACCGCTACGTGCTGGGTGAGGCGGGCGCGTCGGGCTTCCTGCCGGCGGCCTGAGCAGCTTCTGGCGGTGTTCGCGCCAGCGGGCGCCCGCGCGGCGCGAGGGATGGGGGGCCCGGGGGCGGCACGGGGTTTGCCCGTGCGCGGTCGCACGCGTTCTCCACTCCTTTTCGTCATCACGCCGGCGGCGGCCCAGGCGCGTGCGAACCTCCGATGCGGCGGCCGCCGCCGGCTCTACGTCCGCCGCCGGCGCTTCTTCCCGGAGGCGAGGCCCAAGAGGAAGAGCAGGAGGAGCGCGCCGACCGTCGCCTGGATCAGCTGGCCGAGGAGCGAGGTCGCCTTGAACCCGAGAAGGGGGACGATCATCCCGCCGATCACGGCGCCGAGGACCCCGATGACCAGGTTGCCGACGAGGCCGAACCCGCGCCCCTTCGTCATCTGCCCGGCGATCCAGCCCGCGGCGATGCCGATCAGGACGACGTAGACGAGCTCCATGCGGCGGCCATGCTACCGGCGGGGTCCCGCGAAGCCCCGGGCCTCCTCCAGGGGAGGTCAAGGGCCCTGCCGCGCCGCGCGCGCGTCCTCGGCGAAGAGATCGGTGCGTATGACGCGGTCGGTGACCTCTTCGAGCTCGCGGCGAAGCCTCGCCGAGATGCCGCGGAACTCGCGCCAGAGCCGGTCCATCGCCGCCTCGGGCGCGCGGACGCGGACCGTGTGCGCCTGCTGCCGCGGGTACCGGAGCGCGTGATACCCGTCGCGCTCGAGCAGCGCGAAGAAGAGCTTTCTCGTCCACGGATCCCGGATCGAGAAGCGGTGGAGGATCGCCCGCTCTTGCCGCCCCGGCTCCGGCCGCGCGGCGAAGCGCCCGCCCCCGGTCGCGTGGAGCCGCGCGAGGATTCGCTCCTCGGCCTCGGCGGCAGCGCGCTGCTCGCCGGGCGTGCCGGCGCGGGCGCGCAGCGCCTGCACCTTCTGGAGCGTGCGGAGGAGCTGTTCGACGGTCTGCATGCGACGGGCCTTCGTAGCACGGGAGAGAGACGGGCGCGCGGCGGCCGGCGGAAAAAGTCGTGTCGGGAGGCGGTGTCGCGGGTGACACCACTTTCCGGCACACGTCCGCGCCGCTCCCGGCGGGCGTCCTCCCGGCCTCGTTTGCGAAGATGTGGGCGTGCGCCGGCTCCTCGTCCCTTTCCTCCTGCTTGCCGCGGCGGCGCGGGCGCAGGAGGCCGAGATCGCCGCGGCGGTGGACCTGCCGACGCCGGAGGCGCGCCGGAAGGCCGCGCTCGAGCTTGCGAAGCGGACGGACCTCGACATCGCCGCGGTGCTCGCCGCGATGCGGGGCCTGAAGCCTCTCGGCCCGTCGGCGCCGGGCACCGCGGAGGAGAGCGCCGCGCTCGTCGTCGAGGGGAAGCCCGAGGCGACGCGGATCACGGTGCACGTTCCCGCGGCGTACGACCCCGCGACGCCGGCGCCGCTCCTCTTGGCGCTCCACGGCGCGGGCGGGCTCGGCTCACAGGAGGAGGCCCGCTGGCGCGCCGTCGCGGACGCGCTCGGGATGATCGTGGTCGCGCCGACGGAGGCGGGCGACAACGCGGGCTACGGGTTCACGCGGCGGGAGCGCGAGGCGGCGCTCGCCGTGCTGCGCTGGGCGCGACGGCGCTGGAACGTCGACGAGAACCGGATCCACATCACCGGCGTGAGCCGCGGCGGGCACATGACGTGGGACATCGCGACGCGGTATCCCGACCTCTTCGCGACGATGAGCCCGATGATCGGCGGCCCGCGCCTCGACACGCGCGCCGGCCAGAACAACCTCCGCTACGTCGGCAACGTCACGCACCTCCCGATCCGCGACCTGCAGGGGGAGGAGGACGACCCGCGGATGATCTTCAGCATCCGCCTCGCGTTCGACCGGCTCAAGGAGGCGGGGGCGCCGGACGCGAAGCTGGTCACGTTCCCGGGGCTCGGCCACGACTTCCGGTTCGAGGCGGTCGATTGGGCGGCGTTCCTCGGCTCCGCGCGCCGCGACCCGTGCCCGAAACGCGTGGTGCGGCTCAGCGCGACGCCGCACGAGGCGCGCGCCTCCTGGGCGGAGATCACCGCGATGACGCGGGAGGTGCGCGAGGACGTGACGCCGCAGGTCGACGCGCGGAAGTGGCAGGGCATGGACGACGCGGCGCGGCGCCTCTTCGTCGCGGCCGCGGCGGACAAGGCGACCGCCCGGCTGGAGGCGGAGTGGAAGGGGCCCGGGGACTTCGCGGTGAAGAGCAGCGGCGTGCGCGCGTTCCGCCTGCTGCTCACGGACGAGATGTTCGACCCGAAGAGCCCCGTGAGGGTGACCTGGAACGGCCGTGCGGTCACGCGCAAGGTCGCGCCGTCCCGCGAGACGCTGCTTCTCGACTTCGTCGAGCGCTTCGACCGGACGTTCCTGCCGGTGGCCGAGCAGCAGGTCCCATAGGTCGACCTACCCGCCCCGTGCGCGGGTGGTACCAAGCATGGACCGCCGTGACAGCACAGGCGCTATCAGGCGGCTACCCGGCGACCGCCTCCGCGCGTTTCGGGAAGAGGCCGAAGATGCCGCCCGTGTGGAGGAAGCACACATCCTGCCCCTTCGTGAACCGGCCGTCGCGGATCATCTGGCGGAGCGCGAGCATCGCCTTCACCGTGTACACCGGGTCGAGGATCAGCCCCTCGATCTCCGCGACCTCGCGCAGGAGGCGCCACTCCTCCGGCCGGTTCTTCGCATAGCCCTTGCCCACGAAGCCGTCCACGATCTCGACCATCGCGGGCACGTGCGGGAGCTTCCCGAGCCCTTTCCACCGCATCGCCGCCGCGCGCAGGATCGCCTCGATCTTGCCGTAAAAAAATGCGGCATCGTCGCAGACGCACACGCCGACGAGCGCCGCCTCCACGTCGAAGAGCACCTTGCCCGCGACGAGCCCCGCCGTCGTGCCGCCGGAGCCCACCGCGTGGACGAGCGCCGCGAACTTCCGCTCGCGCAGCTCCTCGCACGCCTGGACGTAGCCCCACATCCCGACCTCGTTGCTCGCGCCCTCGGGGATCCAGTAGGCGTCCGCGGGCGGCGTCAGCGCGCGGTACTCCTCGGGCGTGACGAAGTTCACGTCCGCCCCGACGAGCACGTCGAGGAGGTGGTTCCCGTCGGCGGCCCCCGGAGCCCCCTCGCTTCGCAGGAACAGCGTGCACGCGATCCCGAGCTGCGCGCACGCGACCGCCGTCGCGCGGCAATGGTTCGACTGGATCCCCCCGCACGTCGCCACGCGCTTCGCGCCCAAGGCCACCGCCTCGCCGAGGCAGAACTCGAGCTTCCTCACCTTGTTCCCCGTGAGCGTCGAGCCCGTGAGGTCGTCGCGCTTCACGAAGATCCGCGGTCCGCCCCAGTGGTCCGACAGCCGGTCGAGCGGCTCCAGCGGCGTCGGCAGCCTCGCGAGCGGGACGCGCGGCGGCGGCTTCACAGCTTGTCGACCTCGCGCACCGATTCCTCCCGGCTCGCGAGGTCCTTCACCTTCACCTTGCCCTCGCGCCACTCGTCGGGCCCGACGAGCACGACCCGCCGCGCGCCGAACGACTCCGCCGCCTGGAATGCCTTGCCGACCTTCATCGGCGCGTAGGGCGCCTCGGCCCGCTCGCCGGCAAGGCGCAGGCGCCGCACCACCTGCCTCGCGGGCGCGAGCATCTCCTCGCCGATCGGCACCACGAGCACGTCGATCCGGGGGGGGCTGGGGGGCAGCTTGCCCGTGTCCTTGAGCAGCTCCGCGAGGACCACGTCGCCCATGCCGAAGCCCAGCGCCGGCATCGCGGGGCCGCCGAGCCGTTCGATCAGCGTGTCGTACCGCCCGCCGCCCGCGACCGCGCGCAGCCTCTCGTTCCGGTCGAAGATCTCCCACACGAGCCCCGTGTAGTAGGCGAGGCCGCGCACGATGCGCGGGTCGAACTCGAGGTAGCCGTCGATCCCCAGGTCCTCGCACGCCGCGTGGAGCGCGTCGAGCTCCGGGATCGCGTTGACGTCGAACGCGACGAGGAGCTCGGCCGCCTGCGCCGGGGAGAGCTCGCCCTTGTCGATCGCGCGCAGCGTCGATTCGATCGCGTCCTGGCCGAGGCGCGTCCGCACGCGCTCGGCCATCACGCCGCGGTGGCTCACGCGGACCTTCACGTCCTTCTCCGTGAGCCCGAGGCGCCGGAGCGCGTCGAGGGCGACCGAGAGCAGCTCGGCGTCGGCGCCGACCTCGGTCGCGCCGAAGATGTCGGCGTTCCACTGGACGTGCTCGCGGAGCCGGCCGCGCTGCTGCCGCTGGTAGCGGAAGAGCTGCGGGGTCGCGTACCACTTGACCGGCTTCTTCAACGCGGCGGCGCGGGCGGCGATCATCCGGCCGACGGTGGGGGTGAGCTCGGCGCGGAGCGCGACCTCGCGGCCGCCCTTGTCGGTGAACGCGTAGAGCTCCTCGACGATCGCCTCGCCGGACTTCGCCTTCAAGAGCTCGAGGGACTCGAGCGGCGGCCCGTCCACCTCCTCGAACCCGGCAGCCTTCGCGGCGGCGTGCCACGCGTTCTCGACGTGGCGGCGGATCGCCATCTCCTCCGGATAGAAGTCGCGGAACCCGGGCAGCGCCTGGAACGACATGGCGAGGATCGTATCAGGGGCGGCGAGGCTACCACCCCCGACCGGGCGCCTCGTCGAGGAGTCTCGTCGCGCGGGGGCTGATCCGCGTTCGGTACCCGCAGCGTCGCGGCGTGCTTGACGACCTGATGGTCCTCCGGCCGAACCTTGAACTCCTCGGTGTGAAAGCCGCGCTTTCGCGGCGCCGCGTCGGCGCCCTTGGGGCCTCACCTCAGGATCCCGAGGGATGCAGCCTGCCGGCGGCGCTCCTCGTTGCCCGCCACGAAGAGCTTCCATGCCTCCTGCACCGTCCTCTCCCCCGCGAGCTCCGGGTACGCGCGGAGCGCGCGCTCGTACCGGCGGCGCGCCAGGGCCTCGTCGCCCTGCGCGAGCGCCTCGAGCGTCTCGAGGAAGAGCGCCACCGCCTCGAGTTGCGCCGCGCGCTGCACCTCGCCCTGCCCCCGCACCGCGGTCGCGAGCAGGTGCATGTGCCGCGCGGACGGCTCGCGTTGCGCGAGCTCCTCCGCCAGCACGCGCGCGATCACGTAGTCGGGCCGCGTCTCGAGCTGCAGCTCCGCGCGCCAGTCCGCGCGCGCCTTCATCTGGCGTTTCGCGTACGCCGCGGGGTCCTCGCGCTCCGTCGGCGCGAGCGCGGGCGGCGGCGAGGCCTCCTCGACCGCGCGCGCCGCCGCGAGCCGCGCGTCGATGCGCGCGCGCAGGGCGTCGGGCGCGAGCATCGCCGCCGCGCGGCGGATGCCGGGGAGGTTCGCGCTGCCCGCCGCGAGCTCGTCGCGCTCGAACGACAGCCGCTCGTCGGCGATCTCCTCGGTCGCACCGCGCGCCTCCGCCTCGCGGAGCCACCGGTCGACCGCGTCCGCGTCGCCCTCGCGCCGGTGCAGCCGCGCGAGGATCAGGTAGGGGCCCGGGGAGCCCGGCTTGTCGCGCACGACCGCCTCGAGGAGCGAGAGCGCCTTCAGCGGATCCGTCGCGATCAGCGGCTCGATCTCGCGGGCGCGGCGCTCGGCCTCCAGGTCGCGGAGCTTCCGGAGGCGCATCCGCGTGAGCCGGTGGTGCGGGTCGTGCTTCTCGAGGATCTCCTCGAGCGCGGGCACGGCTTCCTCGGGCGGGAGGCGGACCGCGCGGTTGAAGAGCGCGCCCCCGTTGTGCGGCTCCATCTCGAGCAGCAGGGCGAGGTCCTCCGGCCGCGAGCGCGAGATCAGCGCGTCGGGGTTCCGCGGCTCGAGCGCGAGCGACGCGTCGAGGTGCGCGCGGTCCCTCGTCCGCAAGAAGCGGCCGAGCGCGCGGTCCGCGCGCCAGTGGTCGATGTCGAGCGGGATCGCGAAGCCGATCGCGAGCAGCGCGAGGAGCGTCGCCGGCAGCACCCCGCGCCGCGTGCTCCGCCGCTCGGCGAACGCCAGCGGGAGGAGCGCCAAGGCCAGGAGCGACGGGTCGCGCAGCGGCATGTCGACGTGCGACTCCGCGGCGAACGCGGCGAGCGACGCGAGGGCCGCCCGCTGCCGCCGGAGCGCCCACGCCGCCGCGCCGAAGAGGAGGAGGTGCGCGCCGAGCCCCAGGAGGCCGCCCTCCGCGAACGACTCCAGGTAGTCGTCGTGCACGGCGGGCACCGCGCGGCCCTGGTGGATCTCCCACTCGCGCTGCGGACGGACCGGCGGGTACTCGCGCGCGAACCCGTCGCTGCCGAGGCCGAGCAGGGGGTGCTCAAGCCCCATCGCGAACGCCGCGCGATACCACGTGAGCCGCACCTCGACGGTCTCGGACTTCCCGAGGAGGACCGCGAAGAGGAGGACGCCCGCCGGAACCCCCGCGAGCGCGACCCAGCGCGCGCGCGGGAGCGCGTAGGAGAGGAGCACGGCGACGGCGACCCCCGCCGCGAGCGCGCCGCCGCGGCTCTTCGTGACGAGGAGCCCGAGCAGGCAGGCGCCCGCAAGGGCGAATCGCCAACGCCCGCGCGACGCGAGCGCGTACGGCAGGAGCATCGCGAGGCCCGCGCCCAGGAAGTTGGGGTTCGCGAACGTCGCGTAGGCCTGCGGCGTGCCGGTGATCCGCTGGCCGAGCGCGAAGAGCCCGAGCGCCGCGCCGAGGCCGCCGAGCACGGGCGGCACGCGGTTGCGGAGAAAGCCGCGCGGGACCGCGGCGCACGCCGCGTGGTGGGCGAGCGCGAGCGCGACGAGCAGCAGCCAGTCGCGAAGGACGTGGGGGGGCACGGGGGACCGGAGGAGCATCATGCCGCGCACGGCGACGAAGATCCAGAGCGCCGCGGACGCCTTCGACCACGCGAGCCTCCTGGCCTCGAGGGAGCACGCGACGCAGGCGAACGCGGCGAGCGCGAGCGCGACGTACTTCGGCGCGAAGTCGTCGAGGCCGCCCGCGGGGTCGCAGGCGAGGATCCCCGCGACCGGGAGCAGCAGGAAGACCCAGCGGGTCACGGCCCCCGGACCCCCTCAGGAGAACAGCGCTTCGACGTACGCCGCGGGGTCGAACACCTCGATGTCGCCGAGCTTCTCGCCCACGCCGATGAACTTCACCGGCAAGTCGAGCTCGTCCTTGATCGAGAGCACGGCGCCGCCGCGCGCGGTCCCGTCGAGCTTCGCGAGGATGATCCCGGTGACGGGCGTCGCCTCGTGGAAGCGGCGCGCCTGCTGGACCGCGTTCTGCCCGGTCGTGGCGTCGAGCACGAGCAGCGTCTCGTGCGGCGCGCCGGGGATGCGCTTGCCGAGCACGCGCCGGATCTTCTCCAGCTCGCGCATCAGGTGCTCCTGGGTGTGCAGGCGTCCGGCGGTGTCCACGACCAGGACGTCCGCCCCGCGGGAGACCGCGGCGTCGGCCGCGTCGAACGCGACGGCCGCGGGGTCGGCGTCCTTCCCCTGTTTGACGATCTCGACGCCGAGTCTCCTGCTCCAGATCGTCAACTGTTCGACGGCGGCCGCCCGGAACGTGTCCCCGGCGCCGAGGACGACGCTCTTTCCCTGCTCCTTCAGCCACCCCGCGAGCTTTGCGATCGAGGTCGTCTTGCCCGAGCCGTTGACCCCGACCACGAGGATCACGGTCGGCTTGTGCGGGGCGTAGGCGATCGTCCCCGAGGCCAGGCGCCCGGCGAGGTGCTGCTTCAGGAAGGGCACGACCTCCTCGCCCGTGCGGATCTCGCCGCGCTTGCCCGCCTCGCGGAGCTCCTCGATGAGCCGTCCGCTGGTCGCGACGCCGACGTCGGCGCGCAGCAGCGTCTCCTCGATCTCCTCGAGGAGCTCCTCGTCGAGCTTTCGCCCGCGCACGACGCGGACGAGCGCGCCGCCGAGCGCGTCGCGGGTCTTCCGGAGCCCCTGCTTGAGGCGGTCGAGCAGTCCCATGCCCCCGGAACCCCCTCGCCTACAGGTCCCGCTCGCGGCGGATCCGGTCGAGGATGCCGTTGATGAAGGCACCCGACTGCTGGGTCGAGAAGCGCTTGCCCATCTCGATGGCCTCGTTGATCGAGACCTTCGCCGGGATGTCCTTCGCGAAGAGCATCTCGAAGACGGCCATCCTGAGGATGTTCCGGTCGACGAGCGCCATGCGGCGCAGGTTCCAGTTCTGCGCGGCGGCCGAGATGGCCTTGTCGATCTCCTCTTGGTGGTCGAGCGTGCCCGAGAGGAGCTCGCGCGCGAACTCGTGCGCTTCGGTCTCGTCCGGCGCCTCCTCGCGGAGGAACTCGTCGACGCCCAGGAGCGCCTCGTCGCCGCGCGCGTCCACCATGTAGAGGAGCTGGAGCGCGAGCTCCCGGCCGCGGGTGCGCTTCCTCACCGCGCGATCCTCCGGGCGAGCGAGTGGCACTCGAGGAGCGCCGTGGCCGCATCGAACCCCTTGTTGCCGTGCTTGCCGCCGGCGCGCTGGAACGCCTGCTCGAGGCTCTCGGCGGTGACGACGCCGCAGGTGACGGGGGCGCCCGTCTCGCGGCCGATCGCGGCGAGGCCGCCGATCGCGGCGTCGCAGATGTAGTCGTAGTGCGAGGTCTCGCCGCGGATCACGCAGGCGATGCCGACGACGCCGTCGACCTTGCCGTGGGCGAGGAGGAGGCGGGCCGCGGTCGGCACCTCGAACGCGCCCGGCACGCGGGCGACGGTGATCCGGTCGTCCGGGACGCCGTGGCGGCGGAGCGCGTCGATCGCGCCGGCCTCGAGGCGGTCGGTGATGACGCCGTTCCAGCGCGCGACGACGACGCCGGCGCGCAGGGTGGACCCGTCGAAGTCGCCCGAGATCTCCATTGTGAAAGGGGGGGTGATTATAGCGCGCCCGCCTCGGCGCGGCGGAGCCGGGCAGGAGGCGGGCCTCTCCCGGACTCCGAAGGGAGGGGGTTCCGGGGGCGGGAGGGCGGCCGGACGGAGCCGCGTATGCTCAGGGAATGCGCGCGGGCGTGCTCCTCCTCCTCCTCCTCGCGGCCACGCTCCTCGCGGGGGACGCCGACGCGGTCAAGAAGGCCCTCGGCAATGACCGCGTCGCGGTCGCGCTGCGCGTGGAGCGGGAGTTCGCGATGCCCCGTTGCGTCTTCCTCCGGGGCCGTTTCGAGAAGGGCAAGTTCGACGCGCGGATGACGATCGCCGGGGATCCGGGCGAGGCGGAGTGGGGCCCGCGCGAGCTGAGGCTCGCGCCCGGCGCCTTCGAGGAGAACGGCGAGCCCTTCGAGGCGGACTGGATCGGGCCTTCGTGCGGGATCGGCGCCTCGCTGCCCGCGCTGCTGCGCGCGGTCGCGGACGGCCCCGTGAAGGGCGACCGCCTGAAGGAGCTGCTGAAGCCGCTCGCGCCCGCGTTCCGGATCATCCACCCCGTCGACGCGGTCGACTACGGGAAGGCGTCGTGCGACGGCACGCTCACGGTGGAGAAGGGCGAGCTGCGGGCGTTCGAGATCCGCCTCTCGCTCGGCGGCGGGTGGATCTACAAGGTGTCGGGCACCGTGCGCGCGGGCGCCGACAAGGCGCCCGACCCGGAGGCGTGGGGCACCGCCCCCGGACCCCCTGACATCGAGCTCGGCAAGATCCCCGAGGTCTCCGACGACGCCGTGAGGAAGGCGATCGCGCGCGGGCTCGCGTACCTCCTCTCCATCCAGCAGGAGGACGGCAGCTGGGTCTCCGACCAGGCCGCGGGCGTGCCCTACCCGTCGCAGCGCGTCCCGATCACCGCGGTGTGCCTCCACGCCGCGGCCGCGTGCGGGGCGGAAAGGAAGGCGCTCGAGCGCGGCCTCGCGGCGCTCGAGGACATGCGGAAGCGGGGGGTGCTCGAGGGGGAGAAGCCCGCGCACGACATGTTCGACTTCAGCGTGTGGGGGAGCGCGTTCGGCCTCGTGCACCTGGACGGGGCGCTCCGCCACTGGCCGGGCAAGAAGCCCGACGCGACGGCGCTCGCGAAGGCGTACGTCGACTTCGCGTGGAGAAAGCAGAAGCCGTGCGGCGGCTGGAGCTACCGCGCGAACGACAAGGACGGATCGCAGACGATCCTTTGCGCCGCGCACGTGGAGGGGCTGCTTCTTTGGAAGGCGCGCGGCGTCGAGGTGGACGAGGCTCGGCTCGCGCGCGCGGTCGCGGACTTGAAGGGCAACCGCGACCGCAAGGGGTCGTTCGGGTACTACCACGAGGGCAAGTACGAGTCGACGAAGGGCATGGGGTGGACGACGCCGGAGTCGATCGGGCGGTCGGTGCAGGGGCAGCTCG
>DASUGR010000123.1:0-10241 GCA_036273915.1 Planctomycetota bacterium
TACGTCGAGGAGGCGCTCCGCGCCAAGGGGCCCGTCCTCGAGCTCGGCTGCGGCACGGGCCGCGTCCTCATCCCGACCGCCGAGAAGGGCGTCACGATCACGGGCCTCGACGGCAGCGAGACCATGCTCGCGCGGCTCCGCGCGAGGCTGCCCAAGGCCGAGGTCCACGTCGGCGACCTCCGCGACTTCGACCTCGGCCGCCGCTTCGCGCTCGTGACGATCCCGTTCCGCCCCATCGCGCACGTGATCGACGCTGCGGACCACGTCCGCGTGTTCGAAAACGTCCGGCGCCACCTCGCGCCCGAGGGCCGCCTCCTCTTCGACTTCTTCCATCCGAAGCTCGCCTTCCTCGCGGCCCCGCGGCCGGAGAAGCTCGATTTCGAGCGCGCCGAGGGCGACCTCCGCGTCCGCCGCTACTCGCGCACCACCCCCCACGTCTCCCGGCAGGTGAACGACGTCACCCTTCGCTGGGAGGTCGAGCACAGGGACGGCCGGATCGAGCGCGAGGAGAGCCGCTTCGAGATGCGCTGGTTCTACCGCTTCGAGCTCGAGCACGTCCTCGCCCGCGCCGGCCTCGTCGTCGAGGATCTCTACGGGAACTTCGACCGCTCCGCCTTCGGCGACGACTCCCCCGAGATGATCTTCCGCGCCCGGCCGGCCTGATCCGCCGGGGCCCTTGCACATGCATGGGCCCCCCTCCCCGAGCCCCCTCCCCTTCGGCGCTCCCCGGGATAGAATGGGTGGACGGTGCAGGCGGAGGTCTTGATGACGTGGCGTCACGTCGGGCTCCTCGCAGCCCTTCTCCTCGCGGGATGCGGGGGGGGTTCCGGGGGCGGCAGCGAGCCCCAGCCGGTCACCTTCCAGGTGACGTCGGTCCTGCCCAAGAGCGCGTCCGAGGACGTGCCCCTCGAGGAGGTGATCATGGTCACCTTCTCGAAGCCCGTCGACGAGGGCTCGCTCACCACGACCTCGTTCCGGGTCGTCGCGGAGAGCGGGGACGAGGTCATCGGGATCCGGACGGTCACGCCGCTCCCCGCGACGCAGGTGCGGTTCACGCCGCTCTCCGGGTACTTCCCGTTCGCGACCCACACGATCGAGGTCACGACCGACGTCCTCGACAAGAACGGCGAGCCGCTCGACAAGGACTACAGCTTCCAGTTCCGGACCGAGGAGGAGGGGCCGGTCCTCCCGGTGCAGGACCAGGTCGAGTCGAAGGGGAACGCGCTCAACACGGGCCGCTTCCTCCACCGGATGACGCGGCTCGCCGACGGGACCTTCCTCATCGCCGGCGGCTACGCGCTCGACGGGCAGCCTGCGTTGGCGAGCGCCGAGCGCCTGTTCACGACGGGCACGAGCCAGCGGATCCTGCCGGGACCGCTCTCCGCCCGGGCCGCGCACGTCCAGGTCCTTCTCGCGGACGGGCGCGTCCTCCTCGCGGGCGGCGAGTTCTCCTCCTTCCCCTTCCTCCCGGTCGCCACCTGCGAGATCTTCGACCCCGCAGCCGGGACCTTCGCGTCGGCGGCGTCGCTCCAGGCCGCGCGGTCGTTCGCGCACGCGGTGCGCCTCCCCGACGGGCGCGTGCTTCTGACCGGCGGGCAGGGGCTCGCGAACGACGGGGTGACGTTCATCATCCGCGCCGACGCGGAGATCTACGATCCCCTTGCGGACACGTGGACGCTCGTCCCGTCGCGCATGGAGGCGGGCCGCGCCGGGCACTTCTCGGCGGCAACGCCGGCGGGCGACGCCATCATCATCGGCGGCACGAGCGGCATCCCGTCGGCGACGCTCTGGCGCGAGGACACGGGGTCTTTCTCGTTGCAGCTGGGCACGCCGTTTTTCGCGCACGTCTTCGGCGCCGGCACCGTGCTCTCGGACGGTCGGCCGTTCGTGGCGAGCGGCGTGGGCTCGCAGGGCGTGACGATCTGGGACTCCCGCTTCGGATTCGTCGGCGCGATCAACCAGCTCCCGGACGAGCGGCCCTTCTCCACGGCGACCGCGTTCCTGGACGGGCGCGTCCTCCTGATCGGCGGCTTCGACCTCACGGCGAGCCCGCCGAGGATCCACGACACGATCGACGTGTTCCACCCGATCGGGGCCACGGGCCGGATCTTCCGCGCGGACCTGACGCTGCCGAACCCGACGTCGCACCACGCCTCCGCGCTCGGCGCGGACAGCAAGGTGTGGATCACGGGCGGGATCGGGACGCTGGGCGAGGGCCTGCGCCAGGTCGTCGCCATCCGCCCCGCGGAGTGACCTCGGTGGCCCGGGACATCGCGGGGCCAGGAAGAAGGGGCCCGGGTGCTCCTGCCCCCGGACCCCCTCTGCTTCCCGGCGCCGGAGCGCTACAGGAACTGGCGGACTTCCTCGACTCCCTTGCGGACCGCCTCCGCGCTCGCGTCGAGCATCTTCTTCTCGGCCGGCGCGAGCTTCAGCTCGACGATCTGCTTCACGCCCTCGCGGCCGAGACGCACCGGCACGCCCAGGTGGATCCCGTCGTAGCCGTACTCGCCCTCGAGGTACGCGCAGGCGGGCACGAGGTGCCCGGTGTCCTTGAGGATCGCCTCCACCATCACCACCGCGGAGCCGGCGGGCGCGTAGTACGCGCTGCCCGTCTTCAGGAGCTTCACGATCTCGCCGCCGCCGCCGCGCGTGCGCGCGACGATCGCGTCGAGCTTGTCCTTCGGGATCAGCTCGGTCACGGTGACCCCGTTGACCGTGCTGAACCGCGGGAGCGGCACCATCTGGTCGCCGTGGCCGCCGAGGACCATCGCGTTGACGTCGCGGACGGAGACCTTGCACTCCCACGCGAGGAAGCGGCGGAAGCGCGCGGCGTCGAGGACGCCCGCCATCCCCATCACGCGCTCGCGCGGGAACCCCGTCACCTTGAAGGCGACGTAGGACATCACGTCGAGCGGGTTCGTGATGACGATGACGATCGCGTCCGGCGCGTGCTTCCGGATCGCCTGCGAGACGTCCTTCAGGATCGTCGCGTTCGTCTTGAGCAGGTCCATCCGGTCCATGCCCGGCTTCCGCGCGATGCCGCTCGTGACCACGACGACATCGCTCTTCGCGAGCGCGGAGAGGTCGTTCGCCCCCTCCACCTTCGCGTCGAAGTCGAAGATCGCCCCGCACTGCGCCATGTCGAGGGCCTTGCCCTGCGGCATGCCGTCCACGATGTCGACCATCGTGACGTCCGCGAGGTTCCTCTCCGCGATCTGATAGGCGCAGGTCGCTCCCACGTTGCCCGCGCCGACGATGGAGACCTTGTGCATGCCTGCATTGTCGAACCGCGGGCCAGTTTTCGGGGTGTTTGCGCGGGCGGCTCCCGGAGCCCGCTCACTTCCCGGCGGTCGCGGCGATGAGGTTCGAGAACCGCTTCTGGTTCGCCTCGAACTCGGCGAGTGCCTCCTGCATCGTGGTAAGCGTCTTCTCGATCAGGTCGGCCCGCGAGGCGTCGCCCAGGACGCCGAGCCGCCGCAGCGTCTCGAGATCCTGCACGGCCACCGCGACGCGCCCCGCGGCGTCGACGTAGTTGCGCGCGGCGTTGTAGAGGTGGACGTCGTCCGACTCCTTGTCGGAGGGCTTGTTGACGAGCTTCCACGGCGCGGCCTTCAGGTCCTCGGTGAGCGACTGGAAGTTCTCGAACGCCTTGGACGCGGAGGCGAGGCCCCGCGCGAGGCCGGGGCGCATCTCGATGACCGCGTCGTTGGCGGCCCGCGTGATCGCCTCCATGTTGGCGAAGACCGGGCCCATCCGGGCCGCCGCGTCGTCCAGCCGCTGGACGATCGACTTCAGCCCCTCGCGGTTCTCCTTGAGGATCCCGGTCACCTCGGCGGCGGCCTCCCGCGCCTTGTCGAGCACGTCCTGCGCCTTCGTGCTCATCGTCGCCCAGTCGTTCTTGAACGCCCCGGTCACGTCGTCGACGTTCATGAGGATGTGGTCGACCCGGCTGCGGTTGTCGCGCACGAGACCCTGCACGTCGGTCGCGGTCTCCTGGAGCGACCGGAGGAGCGTGCGGGCCTCGTCCTGCATCCCCTTGATGTCGAGCTCCTTGATCTTCCCGTGCGCGGTGCTGATGAGCTCGTTGAACTCCTCCGCGCCCTTCTTGGCGACGCCCGCGAGGTCCTGGTAGCTGTCGACGAGCTCGTCCACGTTGGCGAGCCGCTTGCCGACGAGGTTGTCCGTGGACTCCCGGGCGATGACGTTGCTCGTCCCGTAGTCGATGTTCATCTGGACGACGTTCGTGATCGACTTCGAGATCTTGAACGTGCTGTCGATGGGGATCTCGATGTTCTTCCTGATCTCGATCGTCACGGCCACCCACCGGCTGCGGACCCCCTCGTAGGTGAACATCACGGTCTCGAGGTCGACGACCTCGCCGGCCCGCTGGCCGGCCACGTAGATGTTCGCGCCGCCGCCGATCCCGCCGGCGTCCCGGAAGTGGACCGTGAGGCGGTTCTTCTCCTTGAACCGGTCCCCGCCGCCGCTCACGATATAGAGGCCGATCGCGAGGACCACGAGGCCCACGAGCACGACGATGCCCGCCCGGATCTCCGCCGTCTTCCCGCCTGACGCCATGTCCTAGCCTCCCAGGAGATCCTCCGCGAAGTCGCGGCTCGAGAGGCGGAGGGGGATCGGGCCTTCCGCCTTGCCATGGATGAACTGCTGCACCACGGGGTCGCTGGTGGTGCGGATCTGCTCGGGGGATCCCTCCGCGAGGACGAGCCCCCCGTGCATGAGCACCATCCGGTCCGCGATCCGGAACGCGGACTGCATCTCGTGCGTCACGACGATCGAGGCGACCCCGAGCTTGTCGCCGAGCCCCATGATCAGCTCGTCGATGACGGCCAGCATGACCGGGTCGAGGCCCGCCCCGGGCTCGTCGTAGAAGATGATCTCGGGGTCGAGCGCGATCGCCCGGGCGAGCCCCACGCGCTTCTTCATGCCGCCGGAGAGCTGCGCGGGCATCAGGTGCTCGAAGTCCCGCAGGCCGACCAGCTCCAGCTTCAGCTTGATGATGATCGAGATGATCTTCTCGTCGAGGTCGGTGTGCTCGCGGAGCGGCAGCGCGATGTTCTCGCCGACGGTCATCGAGTTGTAGAGCGCGCCCGACTGGAAGAGGACGCCGAAGCGCTTCTTGATCGGGTAGAGATCCCGCTCGGAGAGCTTCGTGATCTCCTGGCCGAAGAGCTCGACCGTCCCGCTGTCGGGCCTTTCCGCCCCGATCATCAGCCGGAGCATGGTGCTCTTGCCGTGCCCGGACCCCCCCATGATGACGAGCGTCTCCCCCTTGCGCACCTCGAGGTCGACGCCCTTGAGGATCGGGCGGCCGTCGTAGCTCTTCCGCACGTCGCGGCAGCGCACGATCACGTCGCCCTTCTTGAACTGGCTGTCCCGGTCGACGCCGGAAGCTCCCTTGGCACCCATGGTTCAGAAGTAGATGACCACCGTCATGATGCAGTCCGCCACGATGATGAGGATGATCGAGTAGACGACCGCGTTGGTCGTCGCGCGCCCGACGCCCTCGGCGCCGCCGGACACCCGGAGGCCCTGCGCGAGGCCGACGAGCCCCACGATACCGCCGAAGATCGCGCTCTTCATCCCGCCGACCCAGATGTCCTTCACCTTCATGGCGTCGAGCATCTTGTCGTAGAACTGCGCCCAGGACAGGTCGAGCATCGCGTAGTAGACGAGATACCCGCCGTAGATCCCGAACACGTTGCCGAGCAGCGTCACGATGGGCACCATCACGATCACGGCGAGGAGCCGCGGCACGCAGAGGAAGCGGATCGGGTTCAACGCCGACGCCTCCAGCGCCATCAGCTCCTCCCCGACCTTCATCGTCCCGATCTCCGCCGCCAGCGACGCGCCCGCGAAGCCCGACATGATGATCGCGGTGAGCAGCGGCGAGAGCTCGCGCCAGAAGCCGACGCCCATGACGCTCGCCGTGTACTCGATCGCGCCGAAGATCCGCAGGATGTCGGCCACGGTCACCGCGAGCGTCACGCCGACGAAGAAGTTCACGAGGAAGACGATCGGGATCGAGTTGACCCCCATGCGGACGGCCTGCCGCGCCGTCTCGCGCATGCGGAGCCGGAACCCCTTGAGGGGGCCGATCACGAGCCAGTAGAGGAAGTCGAGGAAGAGCCGGAAGCACCCGAGGACGAACCAGAAGATCTCGAGCCCGTAGCGGCCGAGCGCGACGACCACGCTCACGCCGCACCCCCGCGAAGGACGCGCGCCGGGAGGCCGAACGCCCCCGCCCCGGGTTTCCCGCCTCGCATGCGCGTCACGACGTCGCGCAACCCCCCGTCGCCATCGCTAGCCCTCGAGCGCGGCGGCGCGCGTCTCGCGGATCTGGAAGATGCGGTCGAGGTTCGCGAGCTGGAAGACCCCGAGCACCTTGGCCGACAGGTTGCACAGGAGAAGCGTCCCGGAGTACGCCTGGACCTTCTGGAGCGCCTCGATCAGCGTCGCGAGGCCGGACGAGTCGACGAACGAGACGCCGCCCATGTCGATCACGAGCCGCTTCACCTTGCCGTCCAGCGCCACCTTCAGCTCCCCGCGCAGCTCGGGGGACGAGTAGATGTCCACGCTGCCGCCGATGGAGACCACCGTCGCCTGGGGGAGGTTCTCGCGTTTGACCTGAATCGTCATCGTCCACTCCGGTCCTTCCTCGGCCCTTCCTGGCCGGGACGCGCGAGCCGCTTCCGCATCGTCAGGCTCGTCCCGCCCCAGCTGTTCTTCGTGTAGGTCACCTCGTCCATCACCTTCTGCATCAGGTGCACGCCGAGCCCCCCCGGCCGCACCTCGTCGAGCGGCCTGCTCTTGATCCGCGAAGGATCCACGAACTTCCCGTAGTCGTCGATGCGCACCTCGAAGACTCCCGCGGCGAACGCGAAGGTGAGATCGATGGGCTCGCGGTCGGAGTTGCAGTAGCAGTGGCGGATGACGTTCGCGCAGCCCTCCGTCACCGCGAGCTCCACCTCCGATGCGGCATCGCGGTGGAGTCCCGCGAGCGCGGCGATCTCGCGGATCAGCGTCCGGATCGGCTCAAGGTAGCTGACATCCGAGGGGATCGTGACGCGAATCCCGTGCTTCGGATCAGCCACGGGCGGCCTCCGGAGCGGGGGGCCCCTCCGGCGCCGCGGGGTCGTGCGCCGCGGCGGCGGCGTCCCCGGTCGCTTCGGTTCTCGTCCACCAGGCCTGCCAGCGGGTGACGATCCCGAACCGCACGTCCGACGGGAGATACGGGCGATAGCCGAAGTCCTCCCCGCCCGGAGAGAGATCGCGGATCGCGCCGTAGGCGACGAGGCGGATCTGGCCGTCGTCGTCGAGCAGGAGCTCGAACGCCTCGGGAAGCTGCCCCCGGTCCTTCTTCTCGGCGAAGATCGCGACCGCCTTGCTCCGCTTGACGTAGTCGGGGTGGTAGAGGTCCTGCGGGTAGGTCGCGTGGGTCTCCACCGCGCGACACCCCCCGATCGCGAGCAACGCGGGAAAAAACCCGCGCAGGAGGGTCGAACGGCTCCGAAACGCCAAGACGCGACGCATGATAGCGGACATGGGGCCCACGGAAGAGGTTCGGCTGTATGGCTACGCACGCCCGAGGAGGCCGTTCCGTCGATACCAATCGGCGGTCTCCTTGGTCCCGTCGTCGAGAGCCACGAGCGGCCGCCAGCCGATCTCCGCCTCCGCGCGGGCGGCGGAGCAGAGCCAGAGCCGCCCCTTCAGGTCCCGCGCCTTGTCACGGGAGAACACGGCCGCACGTCCGAGAAGGCTCATGACCTCGTCCGACACGGCCGCGGCGAGGTCGAGCGCGAAGTCCGGTACCGGGACCCGCCGCGTCCTCCGCCCGAACGCCCTCCCCATGCTCCGCGCGACATCGGGATAGCCGTACCCAGGCCCGTCCGAGAGGAAGTAGGTCCTCCCCCGCGCCCCCTCCGCCTCCGCCGCGAGCAGGATGCCCCGGGCAACATCGCGCGCGTGCAGGAGATTGAAGCGCCGCCCCGGCCCCTCGAGTCCCGGCCAGAGCCCTTTCGAGGCGAGCCGGAAGAGCGGCAGCAGCGCCACGTCCCTCGGCCCGTAGATGGCAGGGGGCCGCAGGATCGTGAACGGGATCCCGGAAGCTCGCACCGCCTCCTCGCCGAGGAGCTTGCTCCGGCCGTAATGCGTCAGGGGGTTCGGGGGCAGGTCCTCGGTGACCGGGAGCCCGTCGCGGCTCGGCCCGGCCGCCGCCTGGCTCGACACGAGGACGAAGCGCTGGAGCCCGCCGCCCTCGCCCCTCGCGGCGGCCGCGAGGCGCCCCGCCCCGTCCGCGTTGACCGCGCGGAATTCGGCCGGGGAGCGCGCCGCCACGAGCCCCGCGACGTGGAAGACGTAGTGGACCCCCCGGACCGCCTCGGCGAGCCCCTCCGGGCGGCGCAGGTCCCCGCGGACCACCGCCACGGGGCGGCCTCCCAGCGCGGATTCCGCCCTCCCGGGCCGGAGGAGGCACCGGACCGTGAAACCCTCTTCAAGAAGCAGGTCGACGACGTGGCTCCCGAGGAAACCGTGGCCACCGGTGACGAGGGCGCAGCGTTCGTTGAGCCTTGTCATCACGGGACTTGCGTTCGCAGCGCTTTCTGGAGAGGCGGCTATTCTATTGACACCCTAGGGACCGGGCGATAGGAATACGCTCGATCTTCGCCGGGTTTGAGGGGACGTCCTTCCTGTAAACTCTGCCGGCAATCAGCGCGTGAACCTCTTCGACAAGTGCCGCAAGTTCGACCGCGCCGAGGAAGTCCACGCGCGCGGGCTGATGCCCTATTTCCACGCCATCTCGGAGACCGACCACGGGACCGAGGTGACGATGGAGGGCCGCCGGGTCCTGATGATCGGGTCGAACAACTACCTCGGCCTGACCCATCACCCCCGGGTACAGGAGGCGTGCCTCCAGGCGGTACGGGATTTCGGGACCGGGTGCAGCGGCTCCCGGTTCCTGAACGGGACCCTCGACCTCCACCACCGGCTCGAGGCGGCGCTCGCCGACTTCTTCGGGGCCGAGGCCGCCCTCGTGTTCAGCACCGGGTTCCAGACGAACCTCGGCGTGCTGAGCGTGCTCGCCGGCAAGAACGACCTGATCTTCTGCGACCGGGAGAACCACGCGTCGATCTTCGACGGGGCGCGCCTCTCCTACGGCTCGCTCAAGAAGTACCGGCACAACGACTTCGACGACCTCGAGCGCCTGCTCGACGAGGCGCCCGCGGACAAGGGCAAGCTGATCGTCTCCGACGGCATCTTCAGCATGCTCGGCGACATGCCCGACCTGCGCCGGCTCCGCGAGCTTGCCGACCGGTACGACGCGGCGCTCTGCATCGACGACGCGCACGGCATCGGGGTCGTCGGCGAGGGCGGGCGGGGCACGCCGTCGCACTTCGGCGTGAAGGTGGAGCTCCTGACCGGCACCTTCTCGAAGTCCTTCGGCAGCCTCGGCGGGTTCGTCGTCGGCGAGCGGCAGGTGATCGACTTCGTCAAGTACACCGCGCGCCCGATGATCTTCAGCGCCGCCATGACGCCGGGCAACGCCGCGGCCGCGCTCGCCGCGCTCGAGGTCATGCGCACCGAGCCGCAGCACATCGTGCGCCTCCGCGAGATCGTCGAGTACGCGCGGAGCGGCCTCCGGAAGATGGGCGTCGACGTCCATTCGCACCCGAGCGCGATCCTCCCGATCGTCATCGGCGGCGACATGGAGACCTTCGCGACCTGGCGCCAGCTCTTCGACGAGGGCGTCTTCGTCAACGCGGTCGTCTCCCCCGCCGTGCCGCCCGGCCTCGGGATGCTGCGCACGTCGTACATGGCGACGCACACGCGCGAGCAGATCGACCGCTGCCTCGCGATCTTCTCGCGGGTCCTCGCCAAGCAGCACCTGGTCCGGTGACGCTGCTCGTGCGCGAGGTCGCGGGCCGGAGGGACCTCCGCCTCTTCCGCGACCTGCCCACGCGGCTCCACGGCCGTGACCCCGCGTTCGTCCCGATGCTCGATCCCGCGTTCGCGGCCGTGATGGACCGGCGCAAGAACCCGTTCTGGCGCCACGCCGAGGCGCGCGAGTGGCTCGCCTTCCGCGACGGGCGGCCCGTCGGCCGGATCGGCGCCTGCGCGGACAAGGACCTCGAGGCGCGCGCCCCCGGCTGCGGCGTGGTCGGGTTCTTCGACTGCGCCGACGACGCGGACGCGGCGCGGGCGCTCTTCGGCGCCGCGGAGGC
>DASUGR010000124.1:0-9141 GCA_036273915.1 Planctomycetota bacterium
GCGCGGAAGACCTCGGCGCCGAAGCGCGAGATGTCGAACTTCGTCATCGCCGTCGAGATCATCTCGATGGCGCAGCAGGCGAGGCCGAAGCCGAGCGGCCAGAGGGCCGACTTGCGGCTCCAGTCGACCAGCCACTCCGCCTTCGTGAGCAGGATCGTCTGTTCGACCTCGGGGTCGAACCGCTCCGGCGGCGGCATGTAGGAGGGGCGGCCCGGGCGCGTGGCTTCGGTCATCGGCGGGCCTCCTCGGGGACCTTGGCGGCGTGCGGGTGCACGTGCGGAAGCCGGACCACGTTGAGCTCCTCGGGGACGGTGGGACCGGGCTTCGTGCTCGTCCACTGGAGGTCGCCCCTCGCCCACACGTAGGCGAGGCCGACGCCCAGCACGACCAGGAACAGGAGGACCTCGAGGAACGCGACGCCCCCGGACCCCCCCTTGATGAGCACGTCGTAGGCGGCCGCCCACGGGAAGAGCAGCGCCACCTCGATGTCGAAGACGAGGAAGACGAGGGTGAGCGTGTAGAAGCGGATGTCGAACCGGACCCAGGTGTCGCCCATGGCCGGCTCGCCGCACTCGTAGACCGTCCCCTTCTCGCCCTGGTCCGGCTTGCTCGGCCGGCGCAGCAGCACCTTGCCGATGACGAAGAGGTTCAGCCAGACGAAGATGACGCCGAATAGGGAGAAGACGAGGACGTTGGCCCAGCCCTCGTAAAGGAACGCGGCGAGGATCGACATGCGTTGGGTCCCTCCGTCCAGGGACCCGCCGGAGGGAACGGCGGATTATAGGAGGCACCCCACTCCCTATCTACATTTGTGCAAGTCGCGGCGGGATCCGCGGTTGGGGCGGCGGACCCTCGATTCGACGTGCCCCCGGGCGGTGATAGAATCGAGGTCGATGACCAAGCAGGCGACGATCGATCTGCACGTGCCCGAGAAGCAGACGGAGGGCGGATTCTTCGTCTCCCGCCTCGACGCGCTGATCAACTGGAGCCGGAAGAACTCCCTCTGGCCGCTGCCGATGGGTCTTTCCTGCTGTGCGATCGAGTTCATGGCGGTCGCCTGCTCCCGGTACGACATGGCGCGTTTCGGCGCCGAGGTCGCCCGCTTCAGCCCGCGGCAGGCCGACGTGATGGTCGTCGCCGGCACCCTCACCTACAAGATGGCCGACGTGGTGAAGCGGGTCTACGACCAGATGGCGGAGCCCAAGTGGGTCATCTCGATGGGCGCCTGCGCCTCGTCGGGCGGCATGTTCCGCTCCTACCCGGTCGTCCAGGGGATCGACGAGATCGTTCCCGTGGACCTCTACATCTCCGGGTGCCCTCCGCGGCCCGAGGCGGTCCTGAAGGGGCTCATGACCCTCCAGGAGAAGATCACCCGCGAGCGCCACGGGCAGCAGGTGATCGACAAGGTCAAGGACGTCGTCGGGACCGGCGCGTAGGGGCTCCGGGGGCCGCAGGTCCCGGCGCCGCTGCGCGACGCCCTTGGCCTAGACGGAGAAGGACTCGCCGCAGCCGCAGGAGCCCTTCACGTTCGGGTTCTTGAACTTGAAGCCCGCGCCCGTGAGGCCGTCGCTGTAGTCGAGCTCGCTGCCGTTGAGGAAGAAGAGCGACTTCTTGTCGATGTAGACCCGGAAGCCGTCGCGCTCGAACGTCTCGTCGCCCTCGCCCGCGCCGTCCCCGATCTCCATCTTGTACATGAGGCCCGAGCAGCCGCCGCCGACCACGCGGACGCGGAGCCCGGGCTCCCTCATCGCAACCGCCTCTGCGCGGACGAGATCCTTCCCCTTGGCGGCGGCCTTCTCGCTGATCGTCATGCTCGGCATCGGTGTCTCCGGCGTCCGTAACCCGCTTGTGGAGGCGGGGTTACGCGTCTGACGCTACCCCCATGATACCATCCGGGGCGAGGCGTGCCTCCCGCACCGCCCCCGGAGCCCCCCTTGATCTACCTCGACAACCACGCGACCACGCCCGTGGATCCGCGGGTGCTCGACGCGATGCTCCCGTACCTGAAGGAGCGCTTCGGCAACGCGGCGAGCCGGAGCCACCGCCTCGGATGGGAGGCGGAGGAGGCGGTCGAGAGGGCGCGCGCCCAGGTTGCCCGCCTCGTCGGCGCCGACCCGCGCGAGATCGTCTTCACCTCGGGCGCGTCGGAGGCGAACAACCTGGCGCTCAAGGGCGCCGCCGGGCGGCGGGGCGAGAAGAACCACGTCGTCGCATCGCCGCTCGAGCACCCGTCGGTCCGGGAGACCGTCGAGCACCTCGCCGCGCGCGGTTGCGATGTCACCTGGCTGCCCGTCGACCGCGAGGGCCGCGTGCGGCCCGACGACGTGGCGGGCGCGATCACGCCGCGCACGTTCCTCGTCACCGTGATGGCCGCGAACAACGAGATCGGCACGGTCCAGCCGGTGCGCGAGATCGGCCGGATCGCGGCGGAATGCGGGATCCTCTTCCACACGGACGCGACGCAGGCGGTCGGCAAGGTCGCTCTCGACGTGCGGGCGGACGGCGTCCATCTGGCCGCGCTCACGGCGCACAAGATCTTCGGCCCGAAGGGCAGCGGCGCGCTCTACGTCCGGCAGGGGACCGCGCTCGAGCCGCAGACGCACGGCGGCGGCCAGGAACGCGGCCTCCGCTCGGGCACGCTCAACGTGCCGGGGATCGTCGGGCTCGGCGCGGCCTGCGACATCTGCCGCACGGGGCGCGAGGGGGAGGCGGCACGTCTCGCGCGGCTGCGCGACCGGCTGGAGGGGCTGCTCGCGGCCGCCGAGGCGCGCGCGAACGGCCCGCGCGAGGGCCGCCTCCCGAACAACCTCCACATCTCCTTCCCGGGCGTGGACGCGGAGTCGCTGATGCTCGCCGTCCCCGAGGTCGCGGTCTCGAGCGGCTCGGCGTGCGCCTCGGGCTCGATGGAGATCTCGCGCGTGCTGAAGGCGATCGGGATGCGGCCGGACGCCGCGAGGGGCTCGATCCGGTTCGGCCTCGGCCGGTTCAACACCGAGGCCGAGATCGACGAGGCCGCGCGCCTGTTCGTCGCCGCCGCGACGCGCCTCCGGAAGGTCGCGCGCCGGTAGGGGCCCCCCGCCGCCCCCGGAGCCCCCTGACTTCCGGAACCCGGCCCGCCGGCCGAGGGTTCCATGGGCATGAGCCTGCTCGTCGCCCTCCTCCTCCTCGCCGCCCCCGAAGACCTCCTTGGCCGCCTGGGCTCCGAGGACGCGAGCGTGGTCATCGAGGCGTGCCGCGAGGCCGCGACGAGCGCGGAGCCCGCGCTCACCGCGCCGCTCATCAAGCTGCTGAAGAGCGACAACCCCGCGGTCCGCACGGCGGCGGTCGAGGCGCTCGCGCTCAGGAAGCCCCCCGAGGAGAAGAAGAAGGCGGCGCAGGCGCTTGCCCAGCGCGTCGGGCCGCTCGCCGCGGGGGAGGAGACGAAGGAGGAGTGCGTGCTCGTCGCCAACGCGCTGCACGACCTCGCGCAGCCGGTCGCGCTGAAGGCGCTGCTCGACGGGATCGGCCCCGACGACGACCGCGACGTCGCGAAGGCGCGGATGCGCGCCGCGGCGAACATCCCCTCGAAGGACGCGATCGAGGAGCTGATCCACCTCGGGTCCGCCGGTCGGCGCGGCGGCGCGCAGTGGCGCGTGGCCGCGGTCATCGAGGCGCTCCGCTACGCGACGCAGGAGAGGGTCGAGGGCGGCATCGAGGCGTGGCGCCAGTGGTGGACCGAGAACAGGAAGACCTTCGACGTCGACATCGCCGCGAACAAGCGGGCGGATGCCCGGCTGCGCGAGGAGGAGCGCCGCGCCCGGAAGGGGAAGAAGGGGGCCAGGGGGGAGAAGGGGGGGTAGCCCTACTCCTCGAACCGGTTCTTCGCCTTCCCCTGCGCGATCTCGCCGTGGTAGGCGAGACGGCGCGCCGCGTAGTCCCGCGGGTCCACGTCGTCGAGCTTCACCCCGTCGGGGTCCTTCCAGATGCGCGTGAGGAAGGGAATGCACCAGCCGCAGCCGGTCCCCGCGTCGAGGCACTGGCTCATCTGCGACGCGCAGCGGGGCCGCTCCCGCCGCGCGTAGTTCACGAGCTTTCGGAGGCTCACCCGGTAGCAGTAGCAGACGTGGTCGTCGGGTTCCACGTCACTTCGCCGCCTCGAGCTCCTTCAGCCGCGCCTCGAGCTCCCGGAGCCGGTCGAGGGCTCTTTGCGGCGGCTCGTCGCCGAGCGCGGCACGAAGGCCCGCGAGCGCGTCCTTGAGCATCGGGGCGTCCTTGGCCGCCGCGGCGTGGTCGGCGAGCACTCCCCAGTAGATGCGCCGGTTCGCCGCCCGCACCGGGTGCGTCCCCTTCTCGTAGAGGCCGGCGAACTCCTCCGCGGCCATGTCCCTCGCGGCCTGGTCCCGGTTCTTCGCGAGCACGAGGCCCATGTCGGAGACGGCGGCGTCGGCACGGAGGGCGCCGACCGCGCGCTGCTGCTCGGCCGACAGCTCCTTCCCCTCGATCTCCGTCTCGAGATCGGGAAACTCGATGACACCGAGGTCGCACTGCACGATGAGCAGGTCGAGCTTCGCCGCCTCGTCGCCGGATGCCGCCTTCTTCCGGAGATCGAGGAGCCGCGCCACCTTCGCGCCGGTCTCCTCGAGCGCCCTCACGGACGGGTCGTCGGCGTCGTGCCGCGCGAGGACCTCGCCCTCCGCGTCGAGGAAGAAGATCGACGGGTGCTCGCGGCCGCCGAGGTCGTAGAGCAGCTCGTCGTCCTTCCGGTCCTCGATGCGCGTCATCACGTTCAGGTAGGCGACGTAGCCTTCCGTGAACTTCCGGAACGCTTCGGTGGCGAAGGGCCCGCCTTCGACCCGGTTGCACGGGGGTCATGGGGCGTACGAGCGCGAGAAGTAGCCGAAGATGACCTTGCCCTTCTCGGCCGCGAGCGTCTTCGCCTCGCCGAAGTCGAGCACCCAAAGGGCGTTTTTCGCGAAGGGCTTCTTGAGCTTCTCCGCGAGCCGCTCCTCGAGGGATTCCTCGCCCGCCGCGACGGCGACGAGGAGGAGAAGGAACACCGCGTTTCGCATGGTGGATGGGAAGGGGCGCGGGGGAACCCGCGCCCCGCGGTTTCACTTGTCCCCGGACCCCTCCCCGCATCCCTCTCCGCACCCCTCCTCGATCCCCGAGTCGGAGCCGGAGCCCTTCTGCGCGTCGCGCATCTCCGCGATCTTGTCCTCTATTTTCCTCGCCCACTCCTGGACCCGCGGGTCGTTGCCGAGCTGCTGCTCGTAGATGGCCTTGAGCGGCCCGAAGGCCTTCTCGACAAGATCGGGGTCCTCCTCGGAGACCGCGTAGGAGAGCGTGATCTGGAGGAACATCTGCTTCTTCTCGGCGTCGCGCGGGAGCCGGCCGCTCGCGAACGTGTCGGCGATCCTCTTCATCCGCGGCTTGGCCGCCGCCTCGTCCTCGGACTTCTGCAGCTCCGAGATCATCGCGCCGAGCTCGACGTCGCCGAGCATCGCCTGCTGCTCGTCGGTGAGCTTCTTGCCCTTGAGGCGGGTCTGGACCTCCTCGAACGAGATGCGCCCGAGGTCGCCTTCGAGCAGCGTGAGCTCGATCTGCGCCGCGGGATCGCCCGCCTTCGCCTTCGCGCGCAGGTCGAGGAACCGCTGGACCTTGTCGGCGAGGGTCTTCTGGAACCCGGCGACGGTCCGTTCGCCCTGCACGGCGAGGACGCCCCCCTCCTCGTCCATGAAGACGATGTACGGGAAACCCCGGCCGCCCTTCTCGGCGAGGAGGCCCTCGTCCTTCCGCCCTTCGATGCGCGTCGTCACGTGCATGAACGGGACGACCTTCGTGCTGAACTCCTTGAACTCCGGGGTGCTGAAGGCGCCGCCTTCAACCTGCATGCAGGGGGGTCATGGAGAGTAGGAGCGGGTGAAGTAGGCGAAGATGACCTTGTTCTCCGCCTTCGCCTTCTTCATGGCCTCGGCGTAGTCGAGGATCCACGCGGCGTTGGAGACGAACGGCTCCTTCAGCTTGTGCTCGAGCTTCTGCTCGAGCGAGTCCTGCGCGGTGCTCGTGGCTGCCATCGCGAGCAGCAGCGCGAGCGCCGACACGGACGTGCGGGCGGTGCGCATCCGGGGATTCCTTTCGAAAGGGTTAGGGGGATTCTAGCCGGGGCGCCTTGCGGGCGGACCGGGGAACGTTCCCCGTTCCGAGGACTACGCTCAGAGAGGCCGTTTTCGCGGCTCCACGCGGGAATCAGGCCACGACCGCGAAGGTGACCGTGACCTTCGCGACGAGCTTCCCCTCCGCGGACACCTCCCCTTCCGCCGTGCACAGGCGCCGGCCGCGGACGAGGACCTTCCCCCTGGCGGTGAGGAGCCCGATCGGCGCCGGGCGCAGGAAGTTCACCGTCAGCGCGCTCGGGACGACGGCCGTCTGCACGGCGTGCGCCGCGGCGACCTCGCCGAGCGTCGTCAGGACGGCGAGATGGACCATCCCGTTCCCGATCTGGTGCTCGGGCGCCTTCGCCTCGAGCTCGACCGTCTCGCCGTCCGCGCCGAGGCGGAGCCCGAGTGCCGTGTTGAAGTCGACGATGTGTCGTCCTGTCATGCGGCCATTTGAGGGCAGGGGAACGCGTCGCGCAAATGCGGACCCAGGAGTCCGCACCCGGCGACCCTAACCTGCTCTCCCGCAATCACTTGTGCGCGTCGAACCCTGTACTCGGTACCATGCAGTGCGTGCAGGCGAGGGACGTGGACCAGGCCTCGAGGGCGTCCGAGGCGTGCGCCAGAGCCTCGCCCGCCGCGCGGTCCTTCGCCCGCGCCAGATTCAGCGCCTCTTGGATCGCGTCGCGCACCTCGTCCGTCCCCCGCGGCCCGTCCGGGAGCGTCTCCGGCAGGTTCTCCACGTTCCCGGTGTGAAGGGTCTCCGCCACCGCGCGCAGCGTCCGCTCCGCCTGGCTCCGGTAGAGCTGCATCTCGCGCCGCTCCGAGATCCGGAGGACGAACGGCACCCAGAAGACCGCCGCGACGACGATCGCGCCCACGACGGTCGCGCGTGCGACGAACATCCAGGCCCGGTCCGCGCGGCCGCCGCGCGCGCGCGCGCCCGAGGCGAAGTACCCGAGCGCGGCGCCGCCGAGGAAGCCGCCCAGGTGGCCCATGTTGTCGATGCGGTCCGCGAGGAAGACCCCGTAGATCCCGATGAAAACCGCCCAGCCGATCATGCGGCGCATGAGCGCGTCCCCCATCGCGCCGCCCCGGCGCTTGCCGAAGACCGCGCTCGCGCCGATGAGGCCGCAGAGCGCGCCCGATGCCCCCACGCCGCCGTCGCGGGCCACGTTGCTCAGGACCGCGCCGCAGAGTCCGGAGAAGAAGTAGAGGCAGACCGTCCGGTGGATGCCGAACGCCCCCGCCGCGATCGGGATCAGCAGGAAGAGCGCGATCGCGTTGAAGGCGAGGTGCAGCAGGTCGACGTGCAGGAACAGGGACGCCAGCAGCCGCCAGGTCTGGCCGCACTCGTCGACGAGGAACGGGTCGGCGGCGCCGAACATGTCGAGGGCGGTATTGCTGGGCTCGAACGGCTTCGTGCCCGGGTCGTCGCGCGCGGGGTCCACCGCGACCATGAGGAAGTAGATCCCGACGATCAGGCCGAGGATCCAGAGGCCGAAACGCGTCGTCTTCTCGGCGTCCTGGCTCTCGCTCGGCGCGGCGTGGTGCCGCTGGTCGGAATGGCAGTACGGGCACTCCCGCGTCCCCGGCTCGAGCAGCGCACGGCACTTCTGGCAGGTGATCAACGCGCCCCATGAGAGAGGCGCGGGCCCGGTTGCGCAAGCCCTCGGTCCTGCGCCCGAGCGATTACCCTTGGGAGGTGCGGCTCCTCGCCCTCGCCCTCCTCCTCGTCGCGGCGCGCGACCCCGACGTGCCGGCCCCGAAGGGGACGCGGCGGCTCCCGCCCCCCGCGCCCGGGGAGTGGCGGTGGACCTTCCCCGAGGAAGGGCAGACCTTCGCCGAGTACCAGGCGTCCGGCCCCGTCCGCCCGACGGCCGAGCGCAAGCTCATCTACCTCGCGCCGTTCCTCACGCGGCCGCCCAGGGACCCGGATCTCCTCGCGATGATCGGCTCGGTCCTCGGTCCCGCCTACCACGCCGAGGTGCGGATCCTCCCCCCGCGCCCCCTTCCTTCCGGCGCCTATGTGCCCTCGCGGCGCCAGGTCTCCGCGCTCGCCCTCGCGCCGCACCTCGTCGCCGACCTGCCCCGGGACGCGCTCTTCGTGCTCGCGGTAACCGACCGGGACCTCTTCGTGGGCGACCTGTCCCGCGCGTTCGGCTGGGGCTCGCTGAGCCTGCGCGTCGGCGTCCTCTCGACGGCGCGGATCGGCGCCGAGGACGATCCCTCGCTCGCGCGCCGGCGCACGCTCACGCTCGCCCTCCACGAGACCGGGCACCTCCTCTCGCTCCCCCACTGCACGTTCTACCGGTGCCTCATGAACGGGGCGCTGACCATGAAGGAGGCCGACGCCCGCCCGGCCACCCTCTGCCCGGTCTGCCGCGCCAAGCTCTGCTGGAACCTCGGGGTCGATGCGGCGGCCCGGGAGCGCGCGCTCTCCGGGGGATTTTCCCGGGCAGGCATGACGGCCGATGCCGAGGACGCCCTAACCGCAGCGGAGACAAAGGGTTAGAGCCGCGGCCGGGGCCTTCGGCCGCATGGTACACTCATCAGCTCAACCTTGATGGACGAGCTGAATTACCGCCGCCTCACCTCGCGGCCCAAGACCCGCTGCCCGAGCTGCGGGGCGACCTCCTACAAGGATCCCGAGGGGCTTTTCCGTTGTGTCGTGTGCAACCACGACATGTTCGAGGTGTGCCTCGATTGTGGCCACCTGACCGGCTGGTGCGAATGCCCGCCGGAGGCTGCCGTGGCCGTGAAGACGGTCCGGCGCGGCCGCGCCTCGAAGAAGTAGCCTCCGGAGCGGGATCGGGGGGGGTCCGGGGGACCCCTACATCGTCTCCGCGAGCAGCCCCTCGAACGTGGCCTTGTCGAGGCCCAGCTTGTGGTCCACGAGCGGGCCCTTCTCGAAGAGCGGCTCCGTGTCCTCGTAGACCGGGCGCTCCACCTGGTAGAGCTTGCCGAGCGGGATCCGCTCGCCCCACTCGAGCGCCTTCCCCATCGC